>NZ_JBIBZI010000009.1:0-217351 GCF_043084105.1 Streptomyces sp. NPDC014676
CAGCGGCAGCGGCTCACTGCCGGTGACCAGCTCCCGCAGCGGGTGCCGGGCCAGCACCGCCTCCACCTCCGGCGTCAACGCCGCCGCCAGCCGGGTGGCACAGGGCAGGGAGTCGTCCCGCAGGGTCTCGGCCGCGGCGAGGACCACGGACTGTCCGTCGTCCCGCGGAACCCCGGCGGCCGCCCGCTCGTGGAGGTCGGCGCCCTCCTCCAGCACCAGCCCGGTGTCGATGCCCGCAGGGACCTTGACGCCGGCGGTCCTGCGCCAGGTGGCCACGGGATCGCCCCACGCCTCGACGCGGTAGGTCCACCGGCCCGGGCCGTCCGCGACGACCTCCGCGCCCCACCGGTCACTGCCCGGCGCCAGCTCCCGCATCGGCGTGAACGGTCCCGGGCGCCCCTCGGGATCCCTCAGCACCACGTTGGCGGCCACCGCGTCGTGCCCCTCCCGGAACACGGTCGCCGTGACCTCGAACGTCTCACCCACGACGGCCTTGGCCGGCCGCCTGCCGCAGTCCACGGACGGCCGGACGTCCCGTACCGGGACACGGCCGATGGTCCGGCTCGTCTTCATGGGTCTGTGCACCTCCGCCGTGCTCGACGCCCGGGCGGACGCCCGGGCGTGGGACCAAACAGCGGCGGGAAGGTCACTGCCTTCCCGCCGGGGAGCGCCGCTCGACGGCCGGCGGTCCCCGTCGGACCGCGGCCGCCGTGCGGGGCGTGTCGTTCTGTTCCTGCAGATAGGTGACGAGGGTGGTGCGCAGATACCGTTCGGCGGCGTCCGCCGCCTCCCGCGCGCAGCGCTTGCCCATCAGCACACAGAGGGTGTAGCCGGCGTCCTCGAAGGTGGCCCGCACCGTGTGGTCGGCCGGGGCCGCCAGCATCACGCGTTCCCAGGCCCGGTAGCGACGCAACTGCCGGGCGACTTCGGCTTTGGCGGGGAGCAGCATGGCGCCGTGCACCTTTCCGGGGCTCGATTCGAGGCGCGTTGTCCCGGCGGTCGGGCGGCGGCCGTGCGCGCGGATGCACGGACCCGTAACGGCGATCGAGGTCTTCACACATGGTGCACGGGTGATGACGCAACGTCTTGTTGGCTTTTCAATCACTTGGGGTGGCGCGCCCCGGCCGTTTCCCGTCCGGACGTCGCCCCAGGAGTCACGGATGTGCGCTCGTGTTGCACGAACGGACCAACCCCCTCACCCTGAAAAGTGACTCAGAAGCGATACCCGCTCACGTTCCGTGTTCGGGGGCTCGCCCCGCGGGGGCGAGGAGGACGAGAGCTTCGCGTGAGGAGCCAACGACCATGAAGACCGCAGTGCCCTGCTACTACCACCTCGACGTGGAAGTCAGCCCCGAAAGGGTGGGACAGGTCAGCCGCATACTGGCCGCTCACCTCCGGTTCTGGGACCTGGAAAACCTGGTGGAGCCCGTCTGCGGCGGCGCCGAGATGCTGCTGCGGGCCATCGACGAGCACGCCACCGACAAGAACACGTCGATCGAGATGTGGTGGAACGGCCAGCACCTCATCACGGCCATCGGTGACAACAACCGCGCCCTGCGCCCCGACCAGGAGCTGCGCGGCTGCCTCGAGCACATCGCGGCGAGCAGCGACGGCTGGGGCTGCTGCGCCACCGAGAACGGCAGCAAGGTCATCTGGTTCTCGCAGCGCGCCCGCGCCGGCGAACGCGTCCCCCTCGTGCCGACCGCGCCCGACCCGCGCGAGAGCGAGGGACTGGACCTCCCCCGCGAGGTGAGCGTCGCCACGCTCACCGGCCGGGTACGCCTGCCGGACGGCATCCTGGAGGAAGTCCGGTGACCCGGCGACAGAACCGGAAAGGGGCGCCCGCCTGGAGCGGGCGCCCCTACCCGCTGGGTGCGTCCTACGACGGCGAGGGCACCAACTTCGCGCTCTTCAGCGAGGTCGCCGAACGCGTCGACCTGGTGCTGGTCGACGACGAAGGACGGCACACCACCACACGGCTCACCGAGGTCGACGGCTTCGTCCGGCACGGCTACCTCCCCGGCGTCGGCCCCGGGCAGCGCTACGGCTACCGGGTGCACGGCCCCTGGGCCCCGGCGGCCGGCGACCGCTGCAACCCGGCGAAACTGCTCCTCGACCCCTACGCCACCGCGGTGGACGGCCAGATCGACAACCACCCCTCGCTGTACGAGCGCACCCCTCACGGCCCCGACCCCGCCGACAGCGCCGGGCACACCATGCTCGGCGTGGTGACCGACCCGGCCTTCGACTGGGGCGACGACACCCGGCCCGGCCGCCCCTACTCCGACACCGTGATTTACGAGGCCCACGTCAAGGGCCTCACCCGCACCCACCCCGACGTCCCCGAGGAACTCCGGGGCACCTACGCCGGACTGGCGCACCCCGCGGTGGTCGGGCACCTCACCTCGCTCGGCGTCACCGCCGTCGAGCTGATGCCGGTCCACCAGTTCGTCCAGGACGGTGTGCTGCAGGGCCGAGGCCTGGCCAACTACTGGGGCTACAACACCATCGGCTTCTTCGCCCCGCACAACGCCTACGCCGCCCGCGGCACCCGGGGCCAACAGGTCACCGAGTTCAAGGAGATGGTGAAGACCCTCCACGCGGCCGGACTCGAAGTCATCCTCGACGTCGTCTACAACCACACCGCCGAGGGCAACGAGAAGGGCCCCACCCTCTCCTTCCGGGGCATCGACAACTCCTCGTACTACCGCCTGGTGGACGGCGACTGGTCGCACTACTACGACACCACCGGCACCGGCAACAGCCTGCTGATGCGCCACCCCTACGTCCTCCAGCTGATCATGGACTCGCTCCGGTACTGGGTCACCGAGATGCACGTCGACGGCTTCCGCTTCGACCTCGCCGCCACCCTGGCCCGGCAGTTCCACGAGGTCGACCGGCTCTCGGCGTTCTTCGACCTCATCCAGCAGGACCCCGTGATCAGCCGCGTCAAACTGATCGCCGAACCCTGGGACGTGGGTGAGGGCGGCTACCAGGTGGGCAACTTCCCCCCGCTGTGGTCGGAGTGGAACGGCCTGTACCGGGACGCCGTACGGGACTTCTGGCGCGGCGAGGAACACAGCCTCGGCGACTTCGCCTCCCGGCTGACCGGCTCCTCCGACCTGTACGCGCACCACGGACGCCGCCCGCGCGCCAGCGTCAACTTCGTCACCGCGCACGACGGCTTCACCCTGCGCGACCTCGTCTCGTACAACGACAAGCACAACGAGGCCAACGGCGAGGGCGACCGGGACGGCGAGAGCAACAACCGGTCCTGGAACTGCGGCGCGGAGGGCCCCACCCGCGACCCGGCCGTCCTCGAACTCCGCGCCCGCCAGCAGCGCAACTTCCTCGCCACCCTGCTGCTCTCCCAGGGCATCCCGATGCTCTCCCACGGCGACGAACTGGGCCGCACCCAGCGCGGCAACAACAACGCCTACTGCCAGGACAACGAGACCAGCTGGATCGACTGGCGGCTCACCGGCGAACAGCGCGACCTGCTGGACTTCACCCGCGGGCTCATCTCGCTGCGCCTCGCCCACCCCGTGCTGCGCCGCCGCCGCTTCTTCCGGGGCGAGACCGTGCGCCACGCCGGCCAGCCGCTGCCCGACCTGGTGTGGCTGCTGCCCGACGGGCGGGAGATGACCGACGACGACTGGCAGCGCTCCGACGCCCACTCGGTCGGGGTGTTCCTCAACGGCGACGCCATCGCCGAGCCCGGCCCGCGCGGCCGGCGTCTGGTCGACGACTCCTTCCTGCTGCTGCTCAACAGTCACTGGGAGCCCGTCGGATTCCGCCTGCCGCCCGTCTCCTACGGTGAGCGCTGGACGGCCCTGATCGACACCGCCGACCCGGAGGGCACCCCCGACGAGGCGGAGCACAAGGCCGGCGCCGTCCTCACCGCGGGCCCCCGCAGCCTGGTCCTGCTGTCCCGCCCGTCCCGCACGCCGAAGTGACGGCGGGCCCGCGAGGCGTCAGCGCCCGCGGCGTGACGTCACCGTGAACTGGGCGCCCTCGTTGTCGCGGAGCACGGCCTCGTCGGCGCCCAGGGAGAGCACACTGCCGCCGTGCCGTTCCGCGGCACGGGCACAGGCGGCCACGTCCTTCACGGAGAAGTGCACCTGCCAGTGCGGCCGGACCGTAGGGTCGGGAGCCGACTCCGCCGCCCCCGACTCGATCCGCGCCACCACGTCCCCCTCGCTGCGCAGCACCACTTCCTCGCCCTCGTACTCCACCTCGACACAGCCCGGCTTGTCGGACGCCCAGTCGAAGACCCCGCCGTAGAAGATCGCGGCGTCGAAGGCGTCACGGGTGTGCAGCCGGACGAACGCGAGCTGCGCGCGGCGCCAGGTGGGCCAGTCGCTGAACAGCTCGCCCTCCCAGACCCCGAACGTCGCCCCGTCCCGGTCGGCCAGCAGCGCCGCGCGTCCGGGCGGCAGGGAGATCGGGCCGACCGCCGCGGTGCCGCCGCGCTCCTGCACCCGCCCCGCGGCCTCGTCGGCGCTGCGCACCGCGAAGTACGGCGTCCACGCCACCGCCATCTGCCACATGCCGGCGACGTCGGCGATCCCGGCCACCGGCCGGCCCTCGGACAGGGCGATGCGGAACCGGTCGCCGAGGCGCACCGGACGCCACTCCCAGCCCAGCACGGCCCCGTAGAACTCCTCGGTCGTCTTCATGTCACGGCTGGTCAGGCTCACCCAGCAGGGCGTCCCGAACACGGAGTGCGTCGAGAAGACCTCCGTCGCGCCGGCGGGGGAGGGCATGTCGTGGTTCATGGCAGTCGCGTCCTGATCTCGTCGGCCTGGCAGCCACCCGGATGGCACCAGTGTCCGTCGGGTGCCCCTTTGGGCGCCTGCCGAGTACCCCGGCGGCGGCACCGAAACGGTGGCCCCGCCGCCCCGGGTCGCCCCGGTGGCGCGGGGCGGCCGCAGTGGCGACGATGGATGGACCGGACACTGGGTGAAGGCACTCAAGCACTATGCGAAGGCACCACGAGAGCGGCACACCGGACCCGGAGGTGACCATGCCCACGGACGGGGGCGCCGACCGCATCCTCCAGCTGGAGGAGGAAGTCCAGCAGCTGAAGGACGCGGTCGTCTCGCACGCGGTGGTGGACCAGGCGATCGGCATGATCGTCGCGCTCGGACGGGTCTCGCCCGACCAGGGCTGGACCGTGCTGAAGGAGGTCTCCCAGCGCACGAACATCAAACTCCGCAACGTGGCCGACCTGATCCTCGTCTGGGGGCGCACCGGGCTCCTGCCGGCGGAGGTGCGGACGGTGCTGGAGGAGGTCCTGGACCGGCTCGGCCCCACCCAGATCCCGGGCGTGCCGCCGGAGGACTGACGCGCCCCGCTCAGCCGGCCTCGGCCTCGGCGAACAGTTCCTCGCGCAGATGGGCGAAGCAGCCGCTGAGCAGCCGGGAGACGTGCATCTGCGAGATGCCGAGCTGCCCGGCGATGTCGCTCTGCGTCATCCCCCGGAAGAACCTCAGATAGAGGATGAGCCGCTCGCGCTCCGGCAGCGCCTCCAGGCAGGGCCGCACCGCCACCCGGTCGACGACGGTGTCGTAGGCCGGATCGGGACCGCCGATCGCGTCGCCCAGGGCGTAGCCGTCGGTGCCCGGCATCTCCGCCTCCAGCGACAGCGCGGAGAAGCACTCCAGGGCCTCCATCCCGGTGCGCACCTCGCTCTCGGTCAGCAGGGTGTGCGCGGCGATCTCGGCGACCGTGGGGGAGCGGCCCGGAGTGGTCTGCGCCAGCTCCTTCGCCGCGTGCCGCACCCGGTTGCGCAGGTCCTGGACCCGGCGCGGCACGTGCAGCGTCCACATGTGGTCGCGGAAGTGGCGCTTGATCTCGCCGGTGATCGTCGGCACGGCGTACGCCTCGAAGGCGTTGCCGCGCGCCGGGTCGTAGTGGTCCACCGCCTTGACCAGGCCGAGGGCCGCCACCTGGTACAGATCCTCCAGGGCCTCACCGCGGCCCCGGAAACGGACGGCGATGCGCTCGGCCATGGGCAGCCAGGCCATGACCAGCGCGTCGCGCAGCATCCTGCGCTCGGGCCCTTCGGGCAGCCGGGCCAGGCGCGCGAAGTCCCCCGCCGTGTCGGGGGCGTCGTCGTGGGGGTGCTGCTTCCTGGGACTGACGGTACGCATCACGCGCACCTCCCTGAGCGGGGTGCCGGATGGACAGACCCCGTGGGAAACGGCGGCTCGGACCACGACAGGCCCGCGGCCGGCGAAGCGGTTCCCACGGACGTGCCTCCTGTCCGAAGCACTGAGAATTCCCTTCCCCGTGATCAGTCGTTCCAAAACGTCTCCCGGAATTCGGCGGAGAAAATCACCGGAAAGCGCACGTTGTGGAATCGAGTGAATTCACCGCGTGAAATTCCCCGCCGCGGAGCGGACGGCTCCGGCCCGGCCCGCCCCCGCCGGCGCGGACCGCCCGGGCGGCGCGCCGGTGATCACGGCGCCGGACGTGATGTGCGGCACGCCCCCGCCGGCCGCCGGGCGGCCGGCGGGGGGATTCCTCCAGCGCAGCGCTTGATCGACGATCAGACCGGGCGAACCGCCTGGCCACGGCGCATTCCGCTCATTTGACAGCGTGCCGAGGCCACAGATAGGAAACAGCGGACAGAAGTCGAGAGGTGCACTGTGTACGAG
This sequence comes from Streptomyces sp. NPDC014676, assembly GCF_043084105.1. Taxonomy (NCBI): domain Bacteria; kingdom Bacillati; phylum Actinomycetota; class Actinomycetes; order Kitasatosporales; family Streptomycetaceae; genus Streptomyces; species Streptomyces sp. NPDC014676. The sequence continues at coordinate 6,663 of NZ_JBIBZI010000009.1, forward strand.
CCGAACGTGGTCGGGGACTGGCAGGAGTACGACGAGCATGCCGGTCTGCGGGTCCGCGTCCACCGTCTGGAATCCGGCGAACCGCCGAGGGGACGGGACGACGCCGCCGAGGGGCTGACGTATTTCAGTGTCCGCGTGACCGTCGAGAACCGTGGGGACCGGCCTTTCTCCCTTCACGTCGAGGACGGTCAGATCGACGTACGGACCGGCCCCGACGGTGAAAGCGCGTTCATCGACTGGCGCAATTCGCAGTTCATCGAGGGATTCGACGTCTATCCGCTGCGCCGCGCCACCGCCGTCCTCTACGCGGCCGGTCCCGAGGCGGCCCTGAGCCAGGTCGACGTCCAGGTCCAGCTGCGCGTCGACGAGGAGTGGGCCGGGCGCCGGCTGTGGGCGGGCGGCATCGGCGTGCACGAGGGGTCCGCGGGGGCGCCCGCGGGCGCCTGCCGGGAGAGCCTCGCCCAGCAGGTGAGCGTCTTCCTGCGGGAACAGGCGGAGGAAGGCACCGCCTGAGCGCCGCGTCAGTGCGGGATGCCGTCGATGATCTCGCGGGCTCCCTGACGCAGCAGCGCCACGGCGACCGAGGTGCCGAGCGTGGCCGGGTCGAGCCGCCCCGCCCATTCGTGCGCGTTCAGCCGGGTCTTGCCGTCAGGGGTGAAGACACACGCCCGCAGGGACAGTTCGCCGCCGCGGTCCACCCGCGCGTAGCCGGCGATCGGGCTGTTGCAGTGCCCCTGCAGCACGTGCAGGAACATGCGTTCGGCGGCGGCCTCGCGATGGGTGTCCGGATGGCCGAGGGTGCCGACCGTGTCGATCAGGGCGGTGTCGCCCTCACGGCACTGCAGCGCGAGGATGCCGGCGCCGATGGGCGGCATCATGGCCTCGGGGGAGAGCACCTCGCTGATCACGTCGGCGCGGCCGATGCGCTCCAGGCCGGAGACCGCGAGCAGCAGGGCGTCCACCTCCCCGGCGGCGAGCTTCGCCAGCCGCCGGTTGGCGTTGCCGCGCAGCGGCACGCACCGCAGATGCGGGTGGGTGGCGGCCAGTTGGGCGACCCGGCGCACCGAGGAGGTGCCGATCCGGGTGCCGGGCGCGAGTTCGTCCAGGGTGAGGCCGTCCGGGTGCACGAGGGCGTCGCGGATGTCGTCCCGCTCCAGGAACGCGGCGAACACCGTGCCCGCCGGGAGCGGCCGGTCGGCGGGCACGTCCTTGACGCAGTGCACGGCGAGGTCCGCCGCACCGGCGAGCAGCGCGGCGTCCACCTCCTTGGTGAACGCGCCCTTGCCCTCCACTGCCGACAGGTCGCCGAGCCACTTGTCTCCGGTGGTCTTCACCGGTACGACCTCGGTGCGCACACCGGGACGGGCGGCGGCCAGCTCGGCCCGGACGCGCTCCACCTGGGCGAGCGCCATGGGCGAGTCGCGGGAGACGATACGGATCAGTTCGGGGGCGGACATGCCGACACCATAGACCCTCGAAGGGGCCTGCCCGTGCCGGGACGCCGAACGGCGTCCCGGCGTCAACGAGCCGTGTGCGGTCAGGCGTTCGGGTCGAAGGGGATGCCGGAGGGCTTGGCCGCGGCGAGGTGGGAGGCGAAGCTGCCGTCCTTCAGGCCGAAGTGGGCGCTGCCGAAGTCGTACGAGCTGAGCTTCTCGCGCAGCCCCGCCGGGTAGCCGTTCCAGCCGACCAGCGGAGGGTACTGCCAACTGCCCCGGTGGTTCTCCGGCGGCTCGTCGCCCGAGCCCGCGAGGCGGAAGCAGTGGGTGCTGATGCCGTCCTTGTGGTAGACGACCTTCGCGTGCGTGCCGTCGAAACGGACCGCCGAGCGGGCATGGACCGTGAACGACCCGTGGTTGGACGTGGAGACGTACTGGACGGTGTCGTTCTGTACCCACACCACGACGTGCTCCCAGTCGTGGCGGTGTCCCCCGAGGCTGACGCCCGGCAGGGCCTGGTCCTTCTCGAAGTACAGGCCGTAGAGGACGGCGCACCAGCCGTTGTTGCACTTCGAGCGGGAGTAGCTGTTGGTGGTGTCCAGGTCCGAGGCGTCACGGCAGTTGCCGTTGAGCGCACCGGTCGGGTTGAGGCCGGGGTTGACGGTGCCGTCCGGGCCGATCGCGGCCGTCGAGTAGCAGCCGTCGGTGTCGTAGTCGAAGGCAGGCTGGTACGTCCGGTCCAGGGCGTCCGCGTTGGCCGGCAGGGCGGGAGGGGGTGCGGCGAAGGCGGTGGCGGGGAAGGCGATGACGAGCGCGGCCGCGCCGGCCAGGCCGGTCAGCCATCTTCTGCGGTGCGTTCGGGGCGTGCTCGACGGCACTGCGTTCTCCTCGTGGTCCGGGCGCAGCCAACGGCTGTGGCGGGATGGGGAGTTCAGCATTCCGGCTGGACGTATACATGCCAAGAGGGTGCGGGCGTACCGCTGGTGAAGCGCGGCCCAACAATCACCGCGCCGGGCCCCGGATCGCACCGGGGCGCCGGTCGCCGCCTCCTCGGGTGCGGCCGGAGCGGCGCACCCTCCCGGGCGCGGAGGCCGTGACGGACCCGCCGGCCGGGAGGGTCTGGGCCCGGTGCCGGAAGCGGCGGCCGGCGGGGCGGGTCAGGGGTGCCGGCCGTGATCTCCTGCCCGGACCGGGCGTGCGGGGCGGCCGTGCCGTCCCGGCTGGGGGAGCCGCCGCCCGCCGACTGTGCGGGCGCGGGCGATTGATTGAGTTACGCAATGAGATGGTAAAGTGCGGTACATGTCCACCCCCGACGTCCCCGCCCCTGTGGAAGTGGCCGAGATCGAGCGCGCGCTCCACCGCCTCACCTACCTGAGCACGCGCGCACGTCAGCACGAGCGGCTGATGGCCCTGGCGGGTGTGCCGCTGGACCGGGCCGCCGTCGCACTGCTGCGGCAGATGGCGGACACCGAGCCGATGCGGCCGGGGGAGCTGGCCGCCCGGCTGGGCGTGGAGGCCTCGCACGTCACCCGCACGGTGCAGCAGTTGCAGAAGTCCGGCCACGTCACCCGCGTCCCGGACCCCGACGACCGCCGCGCCCAGCGCATCGAGCTCACCGGGGCCGGCCGGGAGGCCATCGCCCGGATCCGGGAGGCGGGGGTCCGCGGCATGCGGGTGGCCCTGGCCGACTGGTCGCCCGACGATCTGCGGCAGCTCGCCACCCTCTTCCACCGCATGGTCGACGACTTCCTCGCCCACGCCGCCGAGGAGCCGGAAGCCGCCCGCAACGCCTGACGGCGGGCCCCGGGGCCGGTGCCGCACGGTACTTACCGTCGGGTAATATCGCGCGGCAGGCCATCAGAGGAGGAACCGTGTCCCGGTCCGAACGCTCGCCCCTGCTGCTCGCCGGCCTGCTGGCCGCCGCGGGCACCGCCCACTTCGCCGCCCCCCGTCAGTTCGACCACATCGTGCCGCGCTCCCTGCCCGGCTCGCCCCGGACCTGGACCCACGCCAGCGGCGCCGTCGAACTCGCGCTGGCCGCCGGGCTGGCGCTGCCCCGCACCCGCAAGGTCGCCGCGCTGGCCGCGGCGGCCTTCTTCGTCGGCGTGTTCCCCGCCAACGTGAAGATGGCCGTCGACTGGCGGCACCGCCCCGCCCCGCAGAGGGCCGCGGCCCTCGGCCGGCTGCCCCTGCAGGTGCCGCTGGTGCTGTGGGCGCGCGGCGTCGCCAAGGGCGCGGAGGGCCGGTCGTGAGCGGGCGGGTGGAGAAGGGCGGCACGGCCCCGGACTTCGCGCTCCCGGACGAGACCGGCACCGTCCGCCGGCTCTCGGAGCTGCTCGCCGAGGGGCCGGTGGTGCTGTTCTTCTACCCGGCCGCGCTCAGCCCCGGCTGTACCGCGCAGGCCTGCCGCTTCCGCGACCTCGCCGCCGAGTTCGCCGCGGTGGGCGCGCGGCCGGTGGGCATCAGCGCGGACGCCGTCGAACGGCAGGCGGAGTTCGCCGAGCGGCACTCCCTCGGCATGCCCCTGCTGTCCGACGCCGACGGCACGGTCCGTGAGCGGTTCGGGGTGAAGCGGGGGATCGCCCTGGCGCCGACGAAACGGGCCACCTTCGTCATCGGCCGGGACCGCACCGTCCTGGAGGTGGTGCGCAGCGAACTGCGGATGAACACCCACGCGGACCGGGCGCTCGCCGCGCTCCGCGCATAGCGCGGCCCCGGGTGGACCGTCGCGGTTGATGCGGGGGCGCAATGGGATGATCCCGGACGAATGGACGAGGCCTCCGCCGCGGTGGTCGTCGATGCCCGCGGCATCGTGACGGGGTGGAGCGAGGACGCCCGGCGGCTGACCGGACACCCGGCCGGGAAGGCCGTGGGACGGGCCGTGCGGGCGCTGCCCGCCGACGCCTGCTCCACCTCACCGCATCCGCGCCGCGCCCACGCCTACGACGAGGGCGGACGCGGACTGCCGCTGGTGGCCCAGCTCACCCAGCGCTGGGGCAGCCGCCGGACGGACGGCGGCAGGACGATCTGGGCGGAGCGGCCGCTGCCACAGCCGTGATCCGCCGCCCGGTCCCCGTCGGCCCCGGCACCGGGTCAGAACTCCTCGTGCGTCTCCGGGTCCCCGCCGATCCGCCGGTGGGCGCGGTCGGCGATGGTCCGCATCTGGGCGGCGTCCAGTTCGAAGCCGAAGACGTCGAGGTTCGCGCGCTGCCGCCCGGGGTCGGACGACTTGGGCACGGGGAGCGCGCCCAGCTGGACGTGCCAGCGCAGCACCGCCTGGGCCGGGGTGACCCCGTGCGCCTCGGCGACGGCGGCCACGGCCAGGTCGTCCAGGAGCGTCGAGCCACGGCCGAGCGGGCTCCAGCTCTCGGTCAGCACGCCCTTGCCGGCGTGGTACGCGCGCAGTTCCTCCTGCGGGAAGAAGGGGTGCAGCTCGACCTGGTTGACCGAGGGGAGCACCCCGGTCTCCTTCTCCAGCCGCTCGATGTGGGCGGGCGTGAAGTTGGAGACGCCGATGGACCGGACGAGCCCGTCCTGGCGCAACTTGACCATGGCCTTCCAGGAGTCGACGTACTTGTCGACGCGGGGGAGCGGCCAGTGGATCAGGTAGAGGTCGACGTACTCCAGGCCCAGCCGGGCGCGGGACTCCTCGAAGGAGGCGAGGGTCTCCTCGTAGCCGTGGTGCCGGCCCGGGAGCTTCGTCGTCACGACGACCTCCTCGCGCGGGACTCCGGACCGGGCCACGGCACGGCCGACACCGGTCTCGTTGCGGTAGTTGGCCGCCGTGTCGACGAGGCGGTAGCCCATCCGCAGGGCCTCGGCCACCGCCCGCTCCGCCTCGGCGTCGTCCATCGGCCAGGTGCCCAGGCCCAGGGCGGGGATCGTGGTGCCGTCGTTGAGGGTGTGGCTCGGGATGCCGCTCACCAGGGTGCCTTCCCGTCGGGGATGTCGTCCTCCCAGCGTCGGGGACGAGGGGGTCAATGATCAACCGGAGGGGTAGGGAGACCTGTGCGGACAGCCGACGGAGTGGGGAACGCATGACGACGCACAGGGACGGCACGGGGGTGGAGGTGCGCCCGGTGGCCGGGCACATCGGGGCCGAGATCACCGGTGTCGACCTCACCGGTGACCTCGACGACGCCGTGACCGCCGCCATCAGGGCGGCGGTGCTGCGCTGGAAGGTGGTGTTCTTCCGCGGCCAGCGTCTCGACCACGCCGGACACGTGGCGCTGGCCCGCCGCTTCGGCGAACCGGTCGTGCTGCCCCGGCGCGGCAGGGCCTCACCGGCGGACTTCCCCGAGATCGAGACCACCGCCGACCGGCTGGAGCTCGGCGGACGGTTCGGCATGGAGCACGACGAGTGGCTGCGGCGCCGCCGCCACACCCTGCTGCGCGGCTGGCACTGCGACCACGGCGCCCGCGTCGACCCGCCGGCCGCGACGATCCTGCGCGCCGAGACCGTCCCGCCCTACGGCGGCGACACCACCTGGTCGAACCTGGCCGCGGCGTACGCCGGACTCTCGGCCCCGGTGCGGGAGTTCGCCGACCGGCTGCGCGCCGAGCACCGGCTGGGGGTCGGCTACCAGCCCCGTCCCGGCGACGACGCCTATCTGCGCCATCTGCTGGAGAGCCAGACCGCCTCCGAGCACCCGCTGGTGCGCGTCCACCCGGAGACCGGGGAGCGGGTCCTGTTCGTCAACGGCTACTACGTCGAGCAGATCACCGGCCTGTCCCGCCCCGAGAGCACGGCCGTCCTCCAGATGCTCCTGGAGCAGGCCACCCGGCCCGAGTACACCGTGCGGTTCCGCTGGGAGCCGGGCAGCGTGGCCTTCTGGGACAACCGGGCCACCATCCACCTGGCCCCGGGTGACACCGCCCACCTCGACCACCCGCGGATCATGCACCGGGTGATGCTCGCCGGTGACGTGCCCGTCGGCGTGGACGGCCGGCCCTCGAAAGCCCTCACCGGCACCGCCCCCGGCCGCTGGTAGCTCACTTCAGCGGGATGGTCACCTCGTCCTCGACCGGCGGGGCGATCTCCTGCGCGCGGTGACCGGTGGCCGCGTGACAGCGCAGCCGGATCGCCTCCGGGCTCACGTCCAGCCGCAGGAAGCACTTGAAGAACGGCGGGCTGTAGGTGGCCGACCCCGGTGAGAACAGCGACGTGTAGGCCTTGCGCACGGGCAGCCGCAGCCGCTTGCGCCGGTCGGGCCGGCGGCCGGTGCCGAGCAGCCCGGCGACCAGCCGCGTCCGGCGGGTGACCCGGGCCGGCGCGCCGGGCGCACGAGTGGGCCCGATGCCGAGGCGTTCGGCGATCACGGCCATCGCCTCGGCGTCGGTGAGGGTGAGGAAGCGGCGCAGCCGCAGCCGGCGCCCGTAGAGCCCGCTGTAGAAGGCGAGGGAGTCGCCGCGCAGCGGATAGCAGCGGAAGTCCCGCTCGGTGACACCGGCGACGTCCACCCGGGGGATGGTGTGGGTGGCGTGCGTGAACGCCCCGCCGCCGCCCGCCACCACGTACTGCAGGGTGCGGCCGTCGTCCAGCCGTACCGGGTAGCGCTGGTAGTTGTGGATGTCGCCGCCGATCGCGGCCACGTAGTGGTGACCGGGGTCGCGGACGATGTCGTCGACGGTGCCGCCGCCCTCGATCGGGCACGGGTGATACTCGCCGTCCACGTACAGGGGCGAGCCCGTGACGAGGATCTTCGGGCGCGGCCCGCGGGAGACCTCGCGCAGCCAGGCGCCCTGTTCGGCGTCGACCGTGCCCAGCAGCCCCGTGTCGATGCCGACGATCCGCACCGGCCCGGCGTCGATCGCCCAGTACGGCCCCGGCTGCACGGCCTGCTGCCCGGGCGCGGACCGCAGCTTCCGTGCCTCCTCCAGGCGCCCGCCGTCCCCGGCGCGCGGCCGGTGCCACAGCAGGGAGCGCAGCCAGGCGCGGGTGAGCGGGCGCGGCCGGGGCGCGGGCGGCAGCGGCGGGGCGTCGTCGCAGAAGATGCGCATGAACCCGCCGAGGTCCTCGTACCAGTCGTGGTTGCCCGGTATCGCGTATATCGGGGCCCGGTAGTCCCGGTACGGGCGGAAGAACTTGGTGCCGTAGTCGTCGGCGCTGCCCACCGGGTAGATCACATCACTGGCGAGCACGGCGAAGGCGGTGTCCCGGCCCTCCTGGAGCAGTCCGGGCACCACCGCGTACTGGGGCTCGCCGCCCTCACCCGTGTCGCCGATCACCAGGAACGAGAACCGGTCCGGGTCGTCACGCCGGATCACCTTGTCGGCGGGGGCGCCGGCCGCCTCCCGCTGGGCCACCCAGCGGGCGCGGGTGTCTCCCGTGGGGTCGCCGAACCAGGAGGCCAGGACCCCGTTGCGGGCGGCCCGCAGCATGCGCGGGTCGAGCCAGGAGATCTTCTCGACCCGGTGCGGCATCAGCCGCCGGTACGTACCGTGTTCGGCGGCGCCCCAGCCGGCGCCCTCGGCGGTATCACGTGAGGATTCGGACACCGGTGCACCGTAACAACGGTGCGATGGACGGCCGGAGAGCGGGGTGCCGCCGAATCCCCTTCGTACGGCACCGAGTTGGGGGGTGGTGGTCAGAAGGTGCGCGCCAGCAGGTCGAGCAGCGCCGCCCAGTGACGCTCGTCCGCCTCCTTGTCGTACGCCGCCGTGTCGGACTGGGTGTAGCCGTGCGGCGCCCCGGTGTACACCTCGCAGCGGTGCCGGACACCGGCTTCCGTCAGCGCCCGCTCCAGCCGCTCGATCTGCTCCTCGGGCAGCGAGTGGTCCTGGTCGGCGTGGCCGAAGTACACCTCGGCGGTGATCCGGCCGGCCACCAGGTGCGGACTGTCCGGCGCGTCCGTCGCCAGCCGGCCGCCGTGGAACCCGGCCGCGGCCGCCACCCGGTCCGGGTAGGTCCCGGCCGTGCGCAGCGACAGGGCCGCGCCCATGCAGTAACCGGTCACCGCCACCGGGCCGTCCGCCACCGCCGGGCAGGCGGCGAGCCACCGCAGATACGCGTCGGCGTCCCGCATCGCCCGCTCGGGCGTCAGCTCCCGCATGACCGGCCCGAGCCGCTCGAAGAGCTCCGGCCGCGCCCCCGGGTCGATGAACTCGGGCAGCTCGACCACCGGGGCGCGTCCGTGCCGGTGGAACAGGTTCGGCACCAGGACCGTGTAACCGGCCGCCGCCAGCCGGTCCGCCATCTCCCGCAGCCGCGGCCGCACACCGAAGGCGTCCATGTAGAGCAGCACCCCCGGCCGGGGACCCCCGTCGACGGGATGCGTCAGATACGCGTCGGCGGTGCCGTCCCCGGTGGGGATGTCGACGGTCGTTCCCTGTACGGCGGTCATCGCTGTGCTGCCTTTCGACGGGGTGCGGATCACACCCATCGTCACACGGCCGCCGTACGCGCCGGACGGCCCGGCCCCCTCACTCGAACCGGGTGACGTCGCCCGCGCCCCGGCGCACGATCTCGGCCTCGCCGCCCGAGAAGTCGATCACCGTGGTCGGCTCGGTGCCGCAGTCGCCGGAGTCGAGCACCGCGTCCACCTGGTGGTCGAGCAGGTCCTTGATCTCCCAGCCCTGGGTCATCGGCTCGTCCTCGCCGGGCAGCAGCAGGGTGCTGGACAGCAGGGGCTCACCGAGCTCCGCCAGCAGGGCCTGGGTGACGACGTGGTCCGGGATGCGCACACCGACCGTCTTCTTCCTGGGGTGCATCAGCATCCGCGGCACCTCCTTCGTCGCGGGCAGGATGAACGTGTAGCTGCCCGGGGTCGACGCCTTCACCGCGCGGAACACGTCGTTGTCGATCCGTACGAACTGGCCGAGCTGCGCGAAGTCCCGGCACATCAGGGTGAAGTGGTGCCGGTCGTCCAGCTTGCGGATCGTACGGATCCGGTCGATGCCCGAGCGGCTGCCCAGACGGCAGCCGAGTGCGTAGCAGGAGTCCGTGGGGTACGCGATCAGGGCGTCGGAGCGGATGCTCTCGGCGACCTGCGCGATGGTGCGCGGCTGAGGGTTGTCGGGGTGCACGTCGAAGTACTTCGCCATTCACCGAGCTTATGCCGCCCGCGTGCCAGGACCGCGCACGTCGTTCCCGAGGTCCGGTGCGCCGACGCGCCGGGATGAGCCGCGCGCACGGGTGGGGTAACGTCCCCGGCCTGGGCCGGGGACGACGAACGGACGAGGGGAAGGCCGGGGTGGCAGGCCGTAGGGACGGAATCCGGCAGGCGCCGCGGGCGGCCGGGGAGCATCCGGCGTGGGCGCGGGAGCTGCTCGGACATCTACGTCCGGGTGGGCGGGACGTCCGCCGGGTCGTCGACTGGCTGGCCGCCACCACGGACGCGGAGGCGTCCCTCCAGGACGCCGCGGGGACGCTGTTCGCCGGGACCCGGCTGCCGCTGGACGAGTCCCTCGTCGCCGACCTCGGCTCCGGCCGGATCGCCTCCGCCGCCTGGGAGGGGGAGGGGCGCCATGTGCGCCTGGTGCGGATCGGGCACCCCTCGGGGGCCCGCGTGCTGGCCGTCTCCCGCGAGACCCCCTTCGACCGGCACACCTCCGACGTCGTCACGCACACCGCCCAGGTGATCGAACTCCTGCTGACCGCCCACGAGACCGCCGCCGCCGGACACCGGCTGCGGCGGGCCACCGCCGATCTGCGCCTGGCGATCCTGCAGCTGCTGATGGTCGAGGACACCGTCGCCGCCCGCCGGGTCGCCGCCGGACTCTGGCCCGGCCTGCTCGACGCCGACACCGCCTGCGTCTACGTCGTCGAGTCCGCGCCCGCCCTGCGCGACCGGCTCGCCGCGGAGTGCCTGGACACCACGCGGGAGGAGGCGCTGGTCGTGCGCTGCCCGGCGATGGACGGGCACGTGATCGTCGTCAGCCCCCGCGAGGCCACCGCCGGCGAGCTGCGGTCGCTGGTCGAACGGCACCCGGACACCTTCCTCGGCGGCAGCGTGTGGCAGAGCCTCGCCCGTACCGCCACCGCGTACGGGCAGGCCGTCAGCGCCCTGGCGGTGGCGCGCTTCCGCGCCGACAAGACGGCCGTGTACGCCGAACGCACCCACCCGGAGCGGCTGATGGACCCCGCCGCGCTGCGCGGCTGGGCGGCCCGGGTGCTGCGCCCGCTCGACGCGCTGCCGCACCACACCCGCGCCGAACTCCTCGCCACCACCCGCCTCGGCCTGGAGTTCACCGCAGTGAACACCGCCAAGATCCTCGGCGTCAGCCGCAACACCGTACGGGCCCGCATGGAACGCGTCGAGACCATGCTCGGCACGGACTTCGACGACGTCACCGCCCGCGCCGTGGTGCACCTGGCGCTCCACACCCAGATCAACCTCCTGGACGGGCAGGCGGCCGGCGACCCCGCGGCGCCCTCACCGGGCCTCGCCGACCTGCTGGCCGGCCCCGCCGTCGGCGGCTGGGCACGGGAACTGCTGGGACGGCTGGAGGGGGACACCCGGAACGTGCGCCGCACCCTGTGCGCCTGGATCGCCGCCGGGGGCAACGCCGAGCGGGCCGCGCAGAGCCTGGGCGTGCACGCCCAGACCGTGCGCGAGCACGTGCGCAGCGCCGAACCGGTCCTGGAACGCCAGCTGCTGGCCGCCGGGACCGACCTGTACGAGGTCGTCCTGGCCCATCTGGCTGTGGGTGACCTGGAACAGCCGGTCCTCACGGACGGGTGAACCGGGCTTTTCGGACTCAGTTGTGCACGGGTGAGTCCTCCGGCGCCCGCAGCGGGCACCGGTGCGGTACACACGCCCGCCCGCTGCGCATAGTTTCGGCGGCACGGCGGGGGCACGACCGGAACGGGGGACCGGTCGCGCCCCCGGCCCTTCACCGCTGTGTGCCTCCGGCGCGGACGGGTACCCGACCGCCGCTGTGGAGGCCCGCCCCCGGCATCGCGCGCCGGGACGGACGGGCCCGTAACGAGCACCGCGACGAGGAGGCCCGGATGACCAGTGAGACGGAGACCGGCGGCGTCACCGGCACGCAGGACAAGGACTACAACCTGATCTGGTACGTCGAGGCGTGCCTGAGCAACGCACTGCGCCTGGAGAGCTACATCCAGGACGCCGAACGCGCCAAGGACACCGAGGTCGCCGACCTGTTCCGCAAGGCCCAGGCGGACAGCCGCAAGGGCGCGGAACTCGGCAAGGGGCTGCTGCGCGCACGCCTGAACGGCGGCTGAGCACACCGCCTCGCAAGGCCCGGCCACCGCGCACGACCACGGCGGCCGGGCCCCCGCCGTCCCAGGGCACCGCTTCCTCACCCGGCCTGGCGCAACCGGCCGCCTCCCGAGTCGCCGACCGTGGTGATGCGGGGCAGCATGACCCTCGTACGGACGGCATCCCAGGGACGTCGAGCAGCGCAAGGAGCCCACGATCATGACGGACGTTTCGAGCCGGGGCCCCGCTCCGGGCGACGACCGCAAGGTACTCACCAACCGGCAGGGCCACCCGGTCTACGACAACCAGAACCAGCGCACCGTCGGCTCCCGCGGCCCGGCCACGCTGGAGAACTACCAGTTCCTGGAGAAGATCAGCCACTTCGACCGGGAACGCATCCCCGAGCGCGTGGTGCACGCCCGCGGCGTCACCGCGTACGGATACTTCGAGGCGTACGGGAAGTGGGGCGACGAGCCCGTCTCCCGCTACACCCGCGCCAAGCTCTTCCAGGAGGAGGGCAAGCGCACCGACCTGGCCATCCGCTTCTCCACCGTCATCGGCGGCCGCGACTCCTCCGAGGCCGCCCGCGACCCCCGCGGCTTCGCGGTGAAGTTCTACACCGAGGACGGCAACTGGGACCTCGTCGGCAACAACCTGGGCGTCTTCTTCATCCGGGACGCCATCAAGTTCCCGGACGTCATCCACGCCCTCAAGCCCGACCCGGTCACCTTCGAGCAGCAGCCGCGCCGCATCTTCGACTTCATGTCGCAGACGCCCGAGTCGATGCACATGCTGGTCAACCTGTTCAGCCCGCGCGGCATCCCGGCGGACTACCGCCACATGCAGGGCTTCGGCGTGAACACCTACAAGTGGGTCGACGCCGAGGGCAACACCAAGCTGGTCAAGTACCACTGGATGCCCAAGCAGGGCGTGCGCAGCATGACCGCCGAGGACGCGGCGAACGTCCAGGCCGAGTCGCTCGGCCACGCCACCAAGGACCTGTACGAGGCGGTGGAGCGCGGCGAGTACCCGGAGTGGGAACTGCTCGTCCAGATGATGGACGACCACGACCACCCGGAGCTGGACTTCGACCCGCTGGACGACACCAAGACCTGGCCGGAGCAGGACTTCCCGCCGAAGCCGGTGGGCCGCATGGTGCTGAACCGGATGCCGGACAACTTCTTCGCCGAGAACGAGCAGATCTCCTTCGGCACCGGCGTCCTCGTCGACGGTCTGGACTTCTCCGACGACAAGATGCTCGTCGGCCGGACCTTCTCCTACAGCGACACCCAGCGCCACCGGGTCGGCCCGAACTACCTCCAGCTCCCGGTCAACCAGGCCAGGCACGCGGACGTGCGCACCAACCAGCGCGACGGCCAGATGGCGTACTTCCAGGACAAGGGCGGGGAGAACCCGCACGTCAACTACGAGCCGTCGATCACCGGCGGTCTGCGCGAGGGCCAGTACCCGACGCACGACGACCAGGGCCCGGAGATCCGGGGCAGGCTCACCCGCAAGCGCATCGAGCGCACCAACGACTACCTCCAGGCGGGCCAGCGGTACTGCCTGATGGAGGACTGGGAGCGCGACGACCTGGTGAAGAACTTCGTCACCCTGATCTCCCAGTGCGACCGGCCGGTGCAGGAGCGCATGGTGTGGCACTTCCTGCTGGTCGAGACCGACCTCGGCCGCAGGGTCGGCGAGGGCCTCGGCATCATGCCGGAGGACGTCGCCCACCTGGAGCCCCTGGCGAGCCAGGACCTCACCGACGAGGACCGCAAGCGGCTGGCCAGCCTCGGCGACAACCCGCCCCGCGACGTGCAGGGACTCACCATGACCCACTGCGTCCCCGACGAACGGCACGTGGTGACCCGCTAGAGACGGTCCGCCGACCGCGCCACCGCGAGCGCCTGCTCGGCGTAACCGCGCCCGAACAGCACGGCGTGCACCAGCAGCGGGAAGAGCTGGTGCACGCCGACGCGCGTCCGCCACCCGTCGGCGAGCGGCGCCGCCTCCCGGTAGCCGTCCAGCACCGCGTCCAGATGGGGGCAGCCGAACAGGGCGAGCATCGCGAGATCGGTCTCCCGGTGCCCGCCGTGGGCGGCCGGGTCGATCAGGTGGACGTGCCCGTCGGCGCCCCAGAGCACATTGCCGTTCCACAGGTCGCCGTGGAGCCGCGCGGGCGGCTCGGCGGGCCCGGCGAGCTCCGGCAGCCGCGCACAGACCCGCTCGACGACGCCCGCCTCACCGGCGGTGACGGTGCCGTCGTCGACCGCCCGGCGCAGATACGACAGCACCCGGTGCGCCGCGTACCAGCCGGGCCAGTCGTCGCCGGTGACGTTGCGCATCGGGGCGAGCCCGATGTACGCCTCCACCGGGCCGCCGGGCGGCGGCGCCCCGAAGGCCGGTGCGCCGGCGGCGTGCAGCGCGGCCAGCCCCCGGCCGAACCGCAGCGCCGCCTCCCGTCCGGGCGGGCCCTGCGCCACCCGGTCGACGACCAGCCGGCGCGCGTCATGACCGTGCACCACCGGCACCCGCACCGTCCCGGCCTCGGCCAGCCAGCGCAGCCCCGCCGCCTCGGCGCGCGCGGCCTCCGCCGCGTCGGCGCTCTTGACGACCACCACCCGGCCGTCGTCGAGGACGGCCTCGGCCAGTGAGCCGGACAGCGTACGCACACCGGTCACCGCCCGTCCGGTGAACCGGGCCGCCACGGCACCGGGCCCGTCGCCGTCCCGGACGGCCGGACCGGGAGGGAAACTCATGGACGGACTCCTCACATACGGGGTGCGCGGACGAGCGGTCGTGCCCAGGGTATGGGCTCCCCGCACACCCGCGTCCGCCGCCGGCCGGTCACGCGGGACGGTGAAATCCCGGCCGCCGCCGATCGAAGGAAACCGCGCCGGGGGACCACTCGGAGCATGACGAGTTCATCGTTCCAGCGCACTCTCACCCTGCCCGCCACGCTGTGCGAACAGGCCGCCCACCATCTGGAGCAGGCCGCCCGGCGGACCGTGGACGGCGCCGGAATCCCGCTGAAGGCGTTCCGCGCGGCCGCCGACAGCGACTACACCTTCCCGGTGTCCGTGGTGGAACAGGCGGCGGGCTGCCTGCTGGTCCTGGCCACGGAGACCGCCCAGACCGTACGGCCCTCGGCCCTGCGCACCACCATCGGCGTCGCCCTGCGCCTGCGCGACGCCGTCCAGGCCGTCCACCGGCCCGCGCTCACCACCCGCTTCTGGTGAGGGCACGCCGCATGGTCCCCGCACGGCGGGGAACCCGGCGCACCCCCACCGTCCACACCTCCAGGAGAAGGCATGAGTCTGTTGCGCGTCCTCGGCCGGCCGATGCTGGCGTCGATGTTCGTCGCGGGCGGACTGGACTCCGTCCGCAACCCCCAGAACGTCGCCCCGATCGCCGAGTCCGTCGTCAAGCCCGTCACCGACCGCGTCGCGGTGCTGCCGGACCGCACCGAGGACGCCGTGCGCCTCAGCGGCGCCGTCCAGGTGGTGGGCGGGCTGCTGCTGGCCACCGGACGCCTGTCCCGCCCGGCCGCGCTCGCGGTCGCCGCCACGCTCGTGCCCACGACACTGGCCGCCCACCGCTTCTGGGAGGAGGAGGACCCGGGTCAGCGCATGCAGCAGCGCATCCACTTCCTGAAGAACCTGTCCATGCTCGGCGGCCTGCTGATCGCCGCCGACGACACCGGCGCCGCCCCCTCGCTGCTCTGGCGGAGCCGGCACGCCGCCCACGATCTGCGCCGCGACGCCCACCTCGTACGCCGGTCCGTCCGGGCCGGGGCCGGACCCGCCGCGGCGGCCGGCCGGGTCCGGGCCAAGCTGTCCCGCTGACGCGCGGACCGCGTTAGCTTCCCGGAGCCGGGGGGACTCGTCGGCGGGTGGACCCGGCCGGGTGCCACCACGAACCGGAGGTGAGAAGGACATGGGACACGGAGGCAACGTCATCGACGAACTGGTGACCGATCACCGGGAGGTCGAGGAGCTCTTCGGCAAGATCGAGGCACTGCCGCCCGGCCACAAGGACCGCAAGACGTACGCCGACCAGGTCACCATCGAGCTGGTCCGGCACTCGGTGGCCGAGGAGGCGTACCTCTACCCGGCCGTGCGCGAGCACGTGCGGAACGGGGACGCGCTGGCCGACCGCGAGCTCGAGGACCACGCCACGGCCGAGCGGACGATGAAGGACCTGGAGGGCTGCGACGCCGGCGACCCCGAGTTCGACCGGCTCGTCGGGGCGCTGATGAGCGAGATCCGCGAGCACATCGCCGACGAGGAGCAGAACCTGTTCCCGATGCTGCGCGCCTCCTGCTCCCCGGAGGCACTCGACCGGCTCGGTGACAAGGTCCGGCAGGCGAAGAAGACGGCCCCGACCCGGCCGCACCCGTCCGCCCCGGACAAGCCCCCGGCGAACAAGCTGCTGGCACCGGGCGCCGGCATGGTGGACCGGATCCGGGACGCGCTGAGCGGACGCGGCAAGCTCGGCTGACGCCAGGCGCACGCGAGGAACCGGAGGGAGGGGCCCGTCACACAGGTGACGGGCCCCTCCCTCCGTGTCCCCGCCCCCTGTGAGCAACCGCACTCACGGCCCAAGTCCCCCGCACGAGGGCACATTTGACGCCCACGTCCCCCTGATCACCGGCTGCTCGGAACCGACTCGGCGGTCCCTTCTGTCACGATGGGCCGCGCCCTTCCGGGTGACGGGAGCCGCCGCGCAGCGCAGCCGGCGTTCCGCTTCCCGCGCCCCTCCGCTGAGTCCTTGGACTCGTCCCCCCGAGTAGCGCGCCTGTGTCTTCCTCGCTCCCCCCTGCCCAGTCCGGGTCCCGCTCGCCCTGGCGCTCCCTGCGGCACCGCAGCATGCGCTGGTGGTCCGTCGCGAACTTCGTGTCCAACGCCGGTACGTGGATGCAGCTCACGGTGCAGAACCTGCTGGTCCTCCAGATCACCGGGTCCGCCGCCGCCACGGGTCTGTCCATGTCCGTACAGGCCGCGCCGGCCCTGCTCATGAGCGTCCTCGGCGGCGCGGCGGTCGACCGCTGGCCGCGGAAGCTGACGGCCGCCGTCAGCCAGGCGCTGCTGGCCGTGATCGCGTTCACCACGGCCACCCTGGTGGCGCTGGACCGGCTCGACATGACGTCCCTGATGGTGCTGGCCGCCGTCACCGGCGTCGTCGCCACCGTCGACAACCCGGCGTGCGCCCTGCTGGGCAACGATCTGGTCCCCGCAGAGGACGTGCCCTCCGCCATCGGCGTGGGCGCGCTGGTCTTCAACGCGGGCCGGCTCGCGGGCGCCGCGCTCGCCGGGGTGACGGTCGGGTTCCTCGGCACGGCCGCCGCCTACTTCGCCAACGGGTTCTCCTTCCTGTTCGTGACCGCGGTCATCCCGTTCCTGCGCCCGGCGGCGGGGGCGGTCCGGCACGTCGTCGGGAAGGGCGGGAAGGGCGAGCGCCCGCAGCCCGCCATGACCGTCCGCGAGGGGATCGCCTTCTTCGCCCGCCGGCCGCGGCTGCTCGCGCTCGCCGGGGTGACCGGCGTCAGCGCCGTCTTCGGCCGCAACTACGGGCTCACGCTCGCCGTCCTGGTCACCGGACCGCTCGCGGGCGGTGCCGGGGCGTTCGGCACGGTGTCCACCGTCCTCGCGGCCGGCGGCATCCTCGGCGCGGTGCTCGGCGCACGGCTGCGCCGGCCGTCCGTGCGGCTGGTCGGCGCCCTCGCGGCGACGGGCGCGCTGCTGCAGGTGGTGGCCGGGATGTCACCGTCACTGGCCGTGCTGCTGGTCCTGGTGCTGCCCATGGCCGTCGTCGAGTCCGTCTCCGACACCGCGGGAACGTCCGTCCTGCAGACCGACCCGCCCGCCCACCTGCGCGGACGCGTGCTCGGCGTCTGGGGCAGCGTCGGCACCGTGTGGAGCCTGGGCGGCCCGCCCGCCCTGGGCCTCCTCATGGAACTGGCCGGCCCGCGCGGCGCCCTGATCACCGGTGGGCTGATCATCGCCGCGTCGATCACGGCGGGCCACCTCCTCCACACCCGCCGCACTCAGACCCCGGTGGTTCTCCGCCCCGAGGCCTTGGAAACAGCGGCGTAAAAACAGCCCGTCCGGGGGCACCCCCTCTGGGGGAGTTCGAGGACAAGGCCCGAAGGGCCGAAAGGGGGTCTGGGGCGCGGCCCCAGGGACGGGAAGGGAAGGGGCGGCGGGGGCGAAGAACCTCCCCGCCCCACCCCTCCCCGTCCGCCCCCCGGCTCACCCGTCCGACGCCCGAAGGGCGACCGCCGCCCGCGCCGCCCGCCGGGCCAGCAACGTCGTGGACCGCCCGTCCAGATACGGCAGCACCACCGCCTGCCCGCCCCAGGCCCGCACCACCTCCGCCTCCGGCAGCTCCTGCACGGAGTAGTCCCCGCCCTTCACCCACACGTCGGGCCGCAGCCGCCCCAGCACCACCTCGGGCGTGTCCTCCTCGAACACCACCACCGCGTCCACACTCCCCAGCGCCGCCAGCACCCTCGCCCGGTCCGCCACCGGCGTCAGCGGCCGCCCCGCCCCCTTCCGCCGGGCGACCGACGCGTCGGAGTTCAGGCACACGATCAGACAGTCCCCGACCCGCCGCGCACTGTCCAGCAGCCCGACGTGTCCCGCGTGCAGCAGATCGAAGCAGCCCCCCGTGGCGACCACCGTCCCCCCGCGCGCCCGCACCTCCTCCGCCAGCTCGAACGCGTCCGCTGCGGCGGACCCGTGCGCGGGACCGGGCACGGCCGGCGCGTGCCACAGGTCCGGATTCCCCGCCCCGCCCGCCGCGACGAACGCCGCCGCCTCGGCGACCGCCCGCTGCAGCGCCTCCTCCGGCAGCAGCCCGTCGGCCAGCGCGGCGACCGTCGTCGCGGCGAAGCAGTCACCCGCGCCGCACGGATCCCCGTCCGCCCGGAACGGCGCCGGGATCAGCATCGGCGTACCCCCGCGCGGCCGGGTCAGCAGCACCCCGCGCTCGCCGAGCGTCACCGCGACGCCCGCCGCCCGCCAGCGCTCCGCCAGTTCCGTCCCGCGCGCGGCGAAGGCACCCAACGACGACCCCGGAGCCCCCGGCACCCCCGGCGAACCGGCGCACAGCGCGACCGCCTCCGCCGCGTTGGGCGTGACCAGGCGCGCCCCCGGCACCGGCGGGTCGCCCTTGGGATGCGGGTCCCACACCAGCGGCGTGTGCCGGGACGCGTCCTCCAGTTGCGGACGCACGGCCCCCGCGGTGTGCCGTCCGTAGTCCGCGACGAGGACGGCGTGCGCGCCCGCGAGCGCCTCGCGCACCGCCTCGTCCGGCTCGCCCGGCGTCCCGCCGCCCCGGTCGATGCGCACCACGGGCCGCCCGCCCGCCAGCACCCGCGTCTTCACCGGCAGCGTGCCGTGCAGCGGCAGCTCGAGGAGCCGGACCCGGCCGCCGAGCTCCCGGCGCACGGCCTCGCTGGCCGGGTCGTCGCCGAGCGCGGTCACCAGCACCACGTCCCGGCCGCCGCGGGCCGCGAGCGCGGCGGCCAGTCCGGCCCCGCCCGGATGCCGGCGGTCACCGGTGACGTCGACGACCGGGGCGGGCGCGTCCGGGGCCAGCCGGGTCGCGACCCCCTCGATGTCCTCGTCGAGCAGGACGTCCCCCACCACCACCAGCGGCTTCGGAACGGTCATGACATCCTCCCGGGGACGGCCGCCGCACCGCGCGCGAGGGGCGCGGCCACGGCGGCGTCGAAACACTCGCAGAGCAGGTGCACGGCGACCAGATGCGTCTCCTGGACGGTCGCGGCGCTGCCCGCCGCCACGCACAGCGCGTCGTCCGCGGCCTCCGCCAGCGGGTTCGGGCCGGGCCCGGTGAGCGCCCAGACCCGCAGCCCGGCCCGCCGGCCCGTCACCGCCGCCGCGATCAGATTGGCGCTGCGTCCCGAGGTGGACAGCAGCATCAGCACGTCGCCGGGACGTCCGTGGGCGGCCACCTGGCGGGCGTAGACGTGGTCGAAGCCGTAGTCGTTGCCGATGGCGGTGACGCTGGAGGTCTCCGCGTGCAGGGCGAGCGCCGAATAGGCGCGCCGCTCCCGGCGGTAACGGCCGACCAGCTCGGCGGTCAGGTGCTGGGCCTGGGCGGCGCTGCCGCCGTTGCCGGCGGCCAGCAGCCGTCCGCCGCCGGTGAGCACGCCGGCGAGGCGTCCGCCCCAGTCGGCGATCCGGGGCAGACCGGTTCTGCGGAAGCCGTCGAGGGCCTCCTGGAGCGACCGGCAGTGCAGCCGGGCGGCTTCGAGGGCGGAGTCTTCGGTCATGGCGTCTCGGGCGCGCCGCCTGGGGGGACGGCGGCGGCACCCGCACCTCCTTCCAACGTCGGACGTCGGCGGCTCAGCCGGTTCCGGTCGCGGCGGGCTCGGCGTCGAGGACCTCGCAGTACGCCGCCTCGGTGGCCGCGGCGATCCGCGCCCAGCCGTAGCGGCTGAGCACCCGGCGACGGCCGGCCGCCCCGCACGCCTGCCGGGCCGCCGGATCGGCGAGCAGGCCGGCCACGGCCCCGGCCAGTGCCCCGGGATCGCCGGGCGGCACCAGCCGGCCGGTGCCCGGATCGGCGACCGTGTCGAGCTGGCCGCCGACCGCGGTGGCCACCACCGGACGGCCGCAGGCCATGGCCTCCAGCGGGACGATCCCGAAGGGCTCGTAGTCGGCGGGGCACAGCACCACGTCGGCGGAGCGCAACAGCGCCGGCACCCGCCCGGCGTCCACCCCGCCGGTGAACCGGACCCGGTCGGCGACCCCGGCGTCCCGCGCGACACCGCGCAGCCGCCGCACCTCCGGGTCGTCGTCGAGGAGTTCCGGCGGAGGCCCGCCGACCACCAGCAGCTCCGTACCGGGCAGCCGCGCCAGCGCGGCCACCGACACCGCGGCGCCCTTGCGCGGCACCAGCCGCCCGAGCTGCACCAGCCGGTACCGGAACGGGCCGCGCGGCGCGACCGGGCCCACCGGCGTGAACCGGTCCGTGTCGACACCGCACGGCACGACCCCGATCCGGTACGCCGGCACACCCATCCGGAGCAGTTCGGCGACCTCGTCCCGGCAGGTGGCGACGATCCGGTCGCAGCCCAGCCCCACCTCGGTCTCGCAGCCGATCCGCTCCGGCGGACTGGTGTCGGCGAGCCCTTGGTGCCGGCGCTTCACCGTGCCCAGCGCGTGATACGTGTGCAGCAGCGGCAGCCCCAGCTCCCGGGCCGCCCCCAGCGAGGCCAGCCCCGACATCCAGTAGTGCGAGTGCACCACGTCCGGGGTGCGCGCCCGCCACTCCCGGGCGAGCCGGCGCCCGAACTCGTCCATGTACGGCAGCAGCCGGTCCTTGGGGACCGGCTCGGCGGGGCCCGCCGGGACGTGGTGCACCTCGACGCCCTCGCGCAGGGTCACCCGGTCGGGCAGACCGGGCGCGTCGCGGCGGGTGTGCACGGTGACGCGGTGGCCGCGGTCGGCGAGCGCCCCGGCCAGGGCGGCGACGTGGACGTTCTGCCCGCCGGCGTCCACACCGCCGAGGGCGGCGAGCGGGCTCGCGTGCTCCGAGACCAGGGCGATGGACAGCACGCCCGGGGCGAGCGGGCCGGAAGCGGGGGTCATGGGCGCACCTCCGTGATCGGTCGCGGCACGGGCCGCGACGGAATGTTCCTGGGCACCCCGGCCCACCACCACGGCCGGACACCGGTTGTCCGCCGGAGCGGACGGGCCCGCCGGCCGCACGGCGGGCGGGCCGGGCGCCTCTCTTCCCGCGGCCGTACGGCTCGGGTGCGGAGGCCCGCCGGAGTGGAGGCCGTGCGTCCCGTCGGCCGGGACGCGGCCCCGGCGGGGACGGTGACACGGTCGCGGGAGGCCACGGGCGGAGGGGCCGCGACCGGGGGCGGCCGGCGGGACGGGCGGGTCACGACAGGAGCCGTTCGCCGGCCGACGGGGAGCACGCGGCAGCGGGGGGACCGGCCCGGTGCGGTCGGGACCGTGCCGTGCGGTGCAGGACGTGGCCGTGCAGCCAGTGCCAGGTCGCGGCGGGCGGGACGAGCACACTGGTGAGGGCCATCGTGACGATCTCGTCGCGGGTGCGCGGACCCGGCAGGATCCGGGCGAGGGCGAACTCGGCGGTCCCCGCCAGCCAGCCCGTGGCACACGCCACCGCCGCACGCGGCCGGCCGGACAGCAGACACCCCGCCGCCGTCAGGCCCGCCGCGGTCAGCGCCAGATGCGCGGGCAGCCGGCCCCGCGGTGCCTGTGCCCGCCGCCACCAGCCACGCCCGTGCAGCCTGGTCATCAGCACGTCGTCGGCGTTGCCCGCCTGGAGCCGTACGGAGATCCAGCGCCCGGCCGGCCGGACCGGGTGGGTGGTGGTGCGGCGGCCCTCGGACAGGATCCAGCCGGCGTCGAGCATCCGCAGCGCCAGGTCCGCGTCCTCCCGGAAGGCCCTGCGGAACCGTTCGTCGAAGCCGCCGACGGCCTCCAGTGCCCGGCGCCGGTACGCCATGTCGGCGGTGATCCAGCGGGCCCGGGCCAGCCCGGCGGTGTTCCGCTCCCAGTCGGTGGGCGGCCGGTCCGGCGGCAGGGGCACCTCGATCCGGGCGGCGATCCCGGCGGTCGCGACGCTCGCCCCGGCGAGGTCGAGCGCCAGGTCGTCGGCCCAGGTGGGGCCGGGCACCACGTCGTCGTCGAGGAAGACGACCCACGGCGCGTCCCCGGCGGCCCGCCACCCGGTGTTGCGGGCGGCGGCCGGACCCCGCGCCCCGCCGGGGACGACGAGGGTGCGCGAGCGCAGCGACGGCGGGACGGCGGCGGTCAGCGGCGCACCGGCCGCGTCCGGGCGGTCGTCGACCACCACGACCCGCGCCGGGCCGGGCCCGTCCGTCTCGGCCAGCGCCCGCAGACACCGGCCGAGTTCGGGCCGGCCGAGCGTCGGCACCACCACCGCGTACTCCCCGTCCGGGGCGGCCGGCCCGGTCACCGGGAACCCTCGCCGCCGTCGCCGGAGCGGAACAGATCACCGCGCCGGATCGCGTACGGGCCGATGGCCAGGAGATCGACGGGGGCGGAGCCGAAGCACTCCAGGGCGTCGCGCGGGTCGTCCACCATCGGCCGGCCCGCCGTGTTGAGGCTGGTGTTGACGACCACGGGCAGCCCGGTCAGCCGCTCGAACTCGCCCAGCATCCGGGCCACCAGGGGTTCGCGCGCCGCGTCGACCGTCTGGACGCGGGCGGTGCCGTCCACATGGACCACGGCCGGGACGCGGTCCCGCCAGGCGGGGGCCACCTCGTGCACGAACAGCATGTACGGGCTGGGCAGCGGCCCGTCGAAGATCCCGGCGGCCCGTTCGGCGAGCACCATCGGCGCGACCGGCCGGAACTGCTCGCGCCCCTTGACGTCGTTGAGCCGCTCCAGGTTGCCCGCGTGTCCGGGGTGGGCCAGCAGCGAGCGGTGACCGAGCGCACGGGGCCCGTACTCGCTGCGCCCTTGGAACCAGGCGACGATGCCGTTGTCCGCCAGGGTCCGGGCCACGGTGGCGGCGATGTCCGCCGGCCGCTCGAAGGGGACGGAGGCCGTCTTCAGCCATGCTCCCAGCTCCGCGTCGGTCCAGTCCCGGCCGAGGTCGGCGCCGGTCATCGGCTCGGGCTCGTCACCGGCGCCGGCGGACAGCAGCAGGGCTCCGCCGAGCGCGGTCCCCGCGTCCCCGGCCGCGGGCTGCACCCACACCCGGGAGAACGGACCCTCGCGGGCGATACGGGAGTTGGCCACGCAGTTCAGGGCGACGCCCCCGGCGAGGGTGAGGACCGAGCCGTGGGTACGGCCGTGCAGCCAGCGCACCAGGTCCAGCAGGGTCTCCTCCAGCACGGCCTGCGCGCTCGCGGCGACATCGGCGTGGTCCCGGGTCCACGGCTCGTCCGGGCCGCGCGGCGCGCACAGGTCGTGCCAGGGCACGCCGGCGGCGTGGAAGCCGCCGTCGCCGGTCGGATACACGTACCGGCGCAGTTCGGGCAGCATGCGCGGGGTGCCGTGGGAGGCGAGGGCCATCACCTTGAACTCGTCACAGGAGCGCAGGAAGCCCAGGTGCTCGGTGAGTTCCTCGTAGACCAGGCCGAGCGAGTGGGGGAGGTCCTGGGCGCGCAGGGGTTCGAGCCGGTCGCCCACCCGGCGGGCGGCGAGGTGCGAGGCGCGCTCGCCGCGGCCGTCCAGCACCAGCACGGAGCAGTCCCCGGCGTCCGGCGCGGCGAAGGCGCCGGAGGCGGCGTGCGCCATGTGGTGCGGTACGAAGCGGACGAGACCGGGGTCGAGTCCGGGCAGCGCGGTCCGCAGGAAGCCGGGGGCCTCCCGTGCGTAGGTGAGCCGCAGGTGGTCCCACGGGTCGTGCAGGCCCATCGCGCCGGCGGGGCGGGCCAGCGCCGGGTCGAAGGAGTAGGCGACCGCGTCGAGGTCCTCCGGGCGCAGCCCGGCCCGCTTCAGACACCAGGCGGCGGCCTGCTCCGGCAGCTCCCAGGCGGAGAACGGCAGCGGGCGCTTGCCGTGCTTGCGCCGGGAGAATCTCTCCTCCTCCGCGGCGGCGACGGTCCGCCCGTCGATCACCAGGGCGGCCGCGGGGTCGTGGAAGAGGGCGTTGATTCCGAGGATGCGCATGGCGGACGGGCCTTTCGCTCAGCGGCGTGCTTCGGCGCGGAACCAGTCGATCGTGCGGCGCAGCCCCTCCTCGGCGGCCACCTGGGGCTCCCAGCCGAGCTTGTCGCGGGCCAGTGTGATGTCCGGGCAGCGCACGGCCGGGTCGTCCACCGGGCGTTCGATGTAGCGGACCTCCGAACGGGAACCCGCGAGCGCGATGACGAGACGGGCCAGGCCCAGCATGGTGATCTCGCCGGGGTTGCCGATGTTGACGGGGCCGCGCATGCCGTGGGCGGCCGCCGCGAGGACGCCGGCCACCGTGTCGTCGACGTAGCACAGCGAGCGGGTCTGCAGTCCGTCACCGGTCACGGTGAGGGGTTCGCCGGCCAGGGCCTGCCGCACGAAGGTCGGTACGGCGCGGCCGTCGTGGCCGCGCATCCGCGGGCCGTAGGTGTTGAACAGCCGCACGATGCAGGTGTCCGTGCCGCGGGTCTCCGCGTGGGCGGTGGTCAGGGCCTCGCCGAAGCGCTTGGCCTCGTCGTAGACACTGCGCGGGCCGACCGGGTTGACGTGGCCCCAGTACCGTTCGTCCTGCGGGTTCTGCTGGGGGTCGCCGTAGACCTCCGAGGTGGAGGCGAGGACGAAGCGGGCCTCGGCGTCCTGGGCGAGCCTCAGGGCGTTGCGGGTGCCGAGACTGCCCGTCTCCAGGGTGTGCAGCGGCAGCCGCAGATAGTCCGCCGGGGAGGCGGGGGAGGCGAAGTGCAGCACCAGGTCGGTCGGCCGGTCGACCGGCAGCTCCTGCGCCACGTTGGCCCGTACGAGCGTGAACCCGGGCCGTTCGAGCAGCGGGGCGATGTTCTCCGGACGGCCGGTGCTGAGGTCGTCCACGCAGGTGACGGCGGCACCCGCGTCGAGCAGGGCGGCACACAGATGGGACCCGACGAACCCCGCCCCACCGGTGACGACGGCGTGCTCCCACTTCCGCGATATGACGGTACTCATACCGCCCACCCTGACCCCGCCCCCACCCCCCGGCACGGCGACCTGGTGCGATCGAGTGAATGACAGAACGTGACCCGCATGCCGCCGTTCGTTCCCGCGGGCAGTCGTGCCTCCCCCAGTGCCTTAAGGGCCTGGGAGGTACCCCCAGGGCGGCACGGGTGGGCGGTGGGGGTACCTCCCGCTCGAGCGCAGCCGAGAGTGGGGGAGGCACCCCGCGAGCGCCGGGCCGCGCAACCCGCCCCCGTCCCGCACCCACGCACGGCACCCCGCCAACGCCGGACCCGGCAGGAAGCCACGGGTCACGTCACCAGCGTGGCATCCGGATCGAGCCGACCAAGAAGCCCCGACCGGTGAAGCCCCGCCACCGGAGCCACCAGATCGGGATGCCGCAGCAACGCCGCCGCCCGGCGATCCGCCTCATCGGGCGCCACGAGCCGACGGAACTCGGCGGCCACGGGCCCCTCCGTGAGCGCGCTCACCGCAAGAGCGGCCAGCTCGGTATCGGCCAGCAGGCACACCGCCCAGCTCGCCACCACCTCGTCGACCCACGTACGCCACGCCTCGCCCGAGCCCTCCGCATCCGCCCCGGTCACCCAGTCGAGCCGCCCCGACCCCCCGGGCCCCGCCAGTCCGACCAGGGCGGCGTCCATCTCCGTGGGATACCGCAGCCGTGCCGCGACGGTCACCGCCTGCCGCGCCTGCGCCTCGCACAGCGCGGCGGCCAGCGCCCCGCCGGGCGCGGGAAAGGAACACGTCAGCCACTGCGCCGTCGCCGCGATGACCGGTGAGAGATCTGCTTGCACTGCCGGGCCGCCCGAGCTGCTGGGGTGAAAGGACCGCGCGGAACGCTAGCCGCCGCCCCACCCGTCCCGATATGACCCCGGCCTCCTTCGGCACGTGGCCTCGGCCACATCCGAACGGGTGGCCCCGCCCCGCCCGGAGTGTCCCGCCATCCCCCCGGGGCACCCGACGGCGGTGGACGTACTCAGCCGCCCCCTGCTCGACCGCACCCTTCCACTGCTGGCCGAGGGCTACGCCTGGCTGCCCAACCGGATGCGCGACACCCCCGGCCCCGTGGTCCGCACCCGGATCCTGGGCCGGCCCGCCCTCGCCCTGCGTGGCCCCGAAGCGGTGCGGTTCTTCTACGACGAGCGGAACGTGCACCGGCACCGTGCCATCCCCGAACCCGTGCTCGCCACCCTGTTCGGCCACGAGGCGGTGCACACCCTCGACGGCGTCGCCCACCGTGCCCGCAAGTCCCTGTTCCTGCCGCTGCTCGCCCCCGGCCGGATCGCCGGCCTCGTCGACCACGTGACCGGGGCCTGGGACGAGGCCGTACCCGCCTGGGGCCGGCGCGGCTCCGTCGTGCTGTTCGACGAGGCGGCCACGGTGCTCACCACCGGGGCCCACCGGTGGGCCGGCATACCGCTGGACGACGCCGGCGCGGAGGCGACGGCCCGCGACATGATCGCCATGGTCGACGGCTTCGCCACCGCCGGACCGCGCCACCTGCGGGCCCGGCGCGCCCGCGCCCGGCAGGAGGACCGGCTGGGCCGGCTGGTGCGGGACGTGCGGTCCGGCACGGTCACCGCCCCCGAGGACTCGGTCCTCGACCTGGTGTGCCGGCACCGCGACGCGGACGGCGGGCCGCTCGACGAGAAGACGGCCGCGGTGGAACTGCTCAACGTCGTCCGCCCGACGACCGCCGTCGCCTGGTTCGTCGCCTTCACCGCGCACGCCCTGCACAAGTGGCCCGAGCACCGGGCACCCCTCGCGGACGGGGACGTCCCGTTCACCGCCGCGTTCATCCACGAGGTGCGCCGCTTCTACCCGTTCGTGCCGTTCCTCGGCGGTCTGGCCGCCCGGGACCTGTACTGGCGGGGCGAGTGGGTCCCGGCCGGGGGACTGGTGGTGCTCGACGTGTACGGCCAGAACCACGACGAGTCGCTGTGGGGCGATCCGTACGCCTTCCGCCCGCGGCGTTTCCTCGAACGGCCCGTGGAGCGCGACGAACTGATCCCGCAGGGCGGCGGCGACCCGGCCGCCGGCCACCGCTGCCCCGGCGAGGGCATCACCGTCGGCGTGCTGGAGGCGCTCGCGGTGCGGCTCGCCCGGATGGAGTACACGGTGCCGGAGCAGAATCTCGCGATCCCGCTGCACCGGGTCCCGACCCGTCCGCACAGCGGCGTGCTCCTGTCCGGCGTACGCCCGCCCGCCGTCTCCTCGTGATGCCGTAACCCCGCGGCCTGTTGAGGAAGTACGGTCCCGGCCGCGTGCGGAAACGGCGCCGGCGCCGGCACAGGGCCGGTGCCGACGCCGTACGGTCATGCCGTCACAGCCGCTGCCACAGCGCCGGGGTGCCGGCGGGCGCCCACGCGCCCTGCGCCTGGTGGGTCTGGAGGCACTGGTACGTCACACCGTCACGGGTCACGGTGGCGCCCACCTCGTAGACCCGGCCCGCGGTCCACGCCTCGGCGCCGCCCTCCTGCTGCCCCGGCGTCGTCTGCGCGGCGGCGGTGGTCAGGGTGAGCCCGAAGTCGCCGAGGATCGGGTTGACCGGCTGGTAGAACGTCGTACCGCCGCCGGTGCAGTCACCGGAACCGCCGGAGGTGACCCCCTGCGCCTGAGCGCCCGCGACGTACGGACCGCCGGAGTCGCCCGGCTCGGCGCACACCGTCGTCCGGGTCAGCCCGTCGACCGTGCCCTCGGGGTAGCTGACGCTGGTGTCGTGCTGCTCGATGGTCCCGCAGTGCCATCCGGTGGTCGAGCCGGAGCGGCACACCGACGCCCCGACGAGCGCCTGCGCCGAACCGGTGACCTGCACCTCCTGGCCGTCCTGCGCCTTGACGTCGGGCGTGGGCGTCCACTGGTCGTTGGTCGCCACCCACGCCATGTCCTCGCCGGGGAAGACGGAGGCCTGGAAGACGCCCTGCGCGGTGCGGTCGTACCCGGTGGTGGTCGCGCCGGCCCTGCCGCAGTGACCGGCGGTGACGAAGCCCGGCTGCTCGCCCCGGGTGACGGAGAAGCCGACGGAGCAGCGCGCGGAGTCGTCGATGTAGAAGGCGTCGCCGCCGGTGATGTCCTGGAGCAGGCGCGGCCGTGCCGTCGTCATCCGGATGCCGACGTCCGCGCCTTCGAGCCCCGCGGCCTTGACGAAGGCGTTGCCGGCCTCCTGACTCGTCGCCTGCACCATGATCCGGTTCTCCGGTACGTCGACGTACCAGACGGGCGTGTCGAGGGTCTGGACGCGCTCGGCCGCCGCGTCCAGCTTCGCCTTGTCCGCCTCCAGGGCGGCCAGCGTCCGCCGGACCACCTTGGCCGTGGCGCCCTGGGCCTCGATGGCCGGCACGTCCTTGGCGTCGGTGGTCGCGACCGTGAGCTCCTCGGCCGTCCTGCCGCGCACCCAGGCACCGGCGAACCGGTCGCCGAGCGCGTTGCGCAGCCGGCCCGCCCGGGAACCCGCCTCGGCCTCGTTGACCAGCCGCTCGGAGGCCTGGGCCTCGTCCAGCCTCAGGTCGCGCCGGAGGGCGGCGAGCAGATGGGGCGACGGCCGGTCGGCGCCCAGGGTCTGGGCGGCGCCGGGCGTCGGCCCCGCCGGGGGCGTGGCATCGGCCGCCGCGGCGTAAGGGAGTCCGGCGAGGACGAGGGCGCCGAGCGCCGTGAACGCCGACCGGCGCGCGGCCCGGGCGTGTCTGAGGACCATTCGGTATGTCTCCTTCATGGGTGGCGAAGCTGTGGAGGCGACCTCAGACCTTTCCCGTGAAGCCCGGCAAAATGTCGGGACACGCCGGATTCGCCGCGTCGGTGACCCGAACGGACCCGAGTGCGGTACCGGTGTGCGCCGGCGGCCACCCGGACGGGTCACACCGGCGTCAGACCCGGCGAGCCCGCCTCGGTGACGAAGGAGGCGGCCGTGGAGACGGGGGCGCCCGGCGTCGTCACGACCGGCACGACACGGAAATCGGCCCGCGCGTTCTCCCGGCCCAGCTCGACGCGCACATAGCCGCGCCGGCCGTCGTAGAACCTCAGGTGGGGGTTGGCCCGCAGGTAGGTGTCCCAGTTGGCCGGGTGCTCCGCGCCGTCGCGGCCGCTGGCGACGGAGGTGCAGGTCAGCTCCGTGCCCAGAGTGGCGGAGCCGGGGTCGTCGAAGTCGTCCTTGATGTCGAAGGCGTACGCGACGTGGACGTCACCGGTGAGGACCAGCCAGTTGGCGACACCGGCCGCCTTCGCGCCCGCGACCAGTCGGCCGCGACCGGCGCGGTAGCCGTCCCAGGCGTCCATGGAGACCTTCGCCTCGGCGTTCAGGTCCAGTCTGCGCTGCGAGAAGCACACCTGTTGGGGCATCACGTTCCACAGCGCCGTCGACGTGCCCCACCCGTCGAGCAGCCAGCGCTCCTGGGCGTCCCCGGTGAGGGTGCGCGCCGGGTCGTCCGACTCGGGTCCGGGCACGTGGGGGGTGTCGCCGTAGGCCTGGTCGGAGCGGTACTGGCGGGTGTCGAGGATGTCGAACTGGGCGAGGGTGCCCCAGTGCAGCCGGCGGAACAGCCGGGCGTCGGGTCCCTCGGGGAACTGGTCGGCGCGCAGCGGCTGGTTCTCCCAGTAGGCGCGGTAGGCGGCGGCGCGGCGGGTCAGGAACAGCGCCGGGTCGCTGCCGTTCTCGTCGATCGCGCCCGCGTAGTTGTTCTCTGTCTCGTGGTCGTCCCAGGTGACGACGAACGGGTGGGCGGCGTGCACGGCCCGCAGGTCGGGGTCGCTCTTGTAGAGCGCGTAGCGCATCCGGTAGTCCGCCAGGGTCGTCGTCTCGCGGTTGAACACGGCCGGCAGCACGACGTCGGTGTAACCGCGGGCGCCGCCCGCGGAGTTCACGGCGTACTCGTACAGGTAGTCGCCGAGGTGGAACACCACGTCGACGTCCTCCCGCGCGAGGTGCCGGTGCACCGTGTAGTAGCCGTCGTGGTACGCCTGGCAGGCGACCGCGGCCAGTCTCAGGCCCGCGGTGTCGGCGCCGGCCGGGGGAGCGGTACGGGTGCGGCCGGTGGGGCTGATCCAGGTGCCCGTGCGGAACCGGTAGTAGTAGTGGCTGTCCGCTTCCAGGCCCTTCACGTCGACGCGCACGCTGTGGGCGTACTCGGGATACGCGAGGGCGGTGCCCCGCCACACGACCAGGGCGAAGGACTCGTCGAGCGCCACTTCCCAGGAGACCTCCACCCGCTGCTGCCCGAGCCCTCCGTCCGGTTCGAAGGGGGCCGGTGCCAGCCGGGTCCAGATGAGCACCGAGTCGGGCAGCGGGTCCCCGGAGGCGACGCCGAGCGTGAACGGGTCCTCGGTGATGCGGGCCGCGTCGAGCCGGGGCGCGGCGAAGGCGCCGCGCGCGGGGAGGTTGGTGGTGAAGGCGAGGGCGGCGGCCGCGGCGGTGAGGGTGAGGAAGCGGCGGCGGGCCGGATGCCGTGCGGCGGCGCGCAGTTCGGCGTCGTGCGGGGCGAGGGTGAGCGCGGACGACGGTCCGGTACGGCCCGACAGCGCCATGGGGTGTCCTCTCGTACGGGGCGGGCGGGGACGGACGCGAGGCGCAGGCCGGCGGTGACGCGGGCAGGCGAGCGCGACCGGGCCCCGGGCGCGTGCGGGGCGACGCGGATCACGGGACACGGAGCCAGCATGGTAAGCAGATAAAATGCGCAAAAGGTGCACACCGTGCGGGGTGTTCACACGAGAGGACCTGTACGGGCCGGACCCGAGCAGAGAAAAGCGCCGCCGGTGCGGCCGGCGGCGCTGGGTCGGCGGGCGGGCTCAGGCGGTGGCCGCCCCCGTGCCGGCGCCCACACGGTCGCGGACCGGCAGGTGGTAGACGTGGAAGGCACGGCCGATGACCGGCTGGGCGACGTTGCGCACCTTCACGCCCCCCGTCGTCATGCCGTGCTCGCTGCCGGCGTGCGCGTGCCCGTGCACGGCGAGGTCGGCGCCGGCCGTGTCGATCGCCTCGGCCAGCAGATAGCTGCCCAGGAACGGATAGATCTCCAGCGGCTCCCCGGCCAGGGTCTCCGGCACGGGGGAGTAGTGGGTGAGGGCGATCCGGACGTCGCAGCCCTCCCGGTCCAGCTTCTCCAGCGAGGCCCGCAGGCCGTCGGCGCACCGGCGGGAGAGGCGCACGAACTCCTTCATCACCGGCTCGCCGAACTCCCCGGCGCTCGCCCCGACGAACCCGCCGCCGAACCCCTTGGTGCCGGCCACCCCGACGCGCGCGTCACCGGCCCGCACGACCGCCGACTCCCCCTCCAGGACGTGGGCGCCGGCGTCCCGCAGGACGGCCGTGACCTCGTCCTGCCGGTCGTCGTGGTGGTCGTGGTTGCCGAGCACGGCGACCACGGGGACGCCCAGGCCCCGGATCTCGTCGGCCACCACGCGGGCCTCCTCGACGGTGCCGTGCCGGGTGAGGTCCCCGGCCAGCAGCAGGAGGTCGGCGCACTCGGGCAGGGTGTCGAACGCGGGACGGAGCGTGCCCCGGGTGTCGGGCCCCATGTGGATGTCGCCGACGGCGGCGATCCGGATCATGACAGTTCCTCCGCGTGGTCGGGTGACGAGGTCTCGCTGATCACGACGTCGCAGTGCACCTCGAGCCCGGCGAGCTCCTCCCGTACGGCGCTCAGGACGTCCTCGCGGCACCGGGCGGAGGGAACGGTCCCGGTGACCAGTACGTCCTTGCCGCGGACCTCGACCCGCACGCCGAGTTCGCCGAGCTCGCCGGCGGCGAGACGGTCCTGGAGGTGGGCGACGCGGTACTCCGGGCTCGCCGCCGGTGTGCCGCCTGCGGATCCGGCGTCGTGGGTGTTCATGAGCGTTCCCTTCCGCGGACGTTCAGATGACGTTCAGGCGTTCCAGGAGGAAGAAGAAGGCGGCCGGCATGGGCTCGTCCCCGCAGTCGCGCCGCACCCGCTCCCAGTCGACCTTCTCGCGCAGGGCGCGGGCGATGGGCAGGACGGCCCCGAAGTCGCAGTGGTGCTCCGAGAAGGCGGCCAGCAGGCCGGTCAGCAGATCGGTGGGCGCCAGGACCGGCATGCGCACCGACTCCACCGGCAGTTCCGACGCCCGCCGGAGCATCTCGGTGGAGACGGGCCGGTGCGCCAGCTCGAAGATGAGGTCCACGTCCTGGCCGAAGCAGGTGGCCTTGATCAGCCAGTCCTCGGGCGGGGTGTACACCGTCAGCCCGGCCTCGCGGAGCGTGGCGGCCACCGACTCGGCGTCCTCGGGCCGGACACAGAAGTCGACGTCGTGCTGGAGGTTCCCGCTGCCGCCGTGGGCGTGCACGGCGACGCTGCCGGCCAGGGCGAACAGGTGCCCGCCCCGCTTGAGCACCGCGCCGACCTGCTTGGCCGCCTCCAGGATCGCCTGATTGCGGTCGCGGGGCAGCTCGGGGTCGTCCTCCTGATCCCGTGCGCCGCTGCGCACGGTGTGCGCCGGCACCGGTCCCGGGGCGTCCGTGGCCAGACGGAGCTCCCGGGTCCCCGGGGGCCGGGCGAGCGTGGCGTCCTCGCCGTTCTCCGTCATGACCACTCCCTTCGCCGGCCGGACGGTCCGCACGTCCGCTGTGTGCCTGCACCTAGTACCCGGCGTGCCCGTTCCGACACGGGCGCGGGGAAAGGCGGCGCCCTCGCCGTCGAGGGCGTACAGAAAAGGCGCTTTGTCCGGTAACAGCCGAATATGAGGGAGAAGGCAGGGAAGGTGAGGAGTGCCCGTGAGGGACTCGCCCGTGGAGGCCGACATGGAGCAGGACACGTCCCGTCCGTCCGATCTTCCGCAGCCCCTGCGGGCCGTCGCCTCGGGCCTGCGGCATCTGCCGGGCGCGGAGCAGGTGGGGAGGGTGACCGGTGGCGCCCTGGACGCGATCGGCGCGGTCTCCCCGCGCGGACGCCGGATGGCCGTCTACGCCGGAGCCGGGGTGCTCGGCGTGGCCGGTGTCGTCGAATGGCCGGTGGCGCTGACCGGCGCGGCCGTCGCCTGGCTCACCCAGCCGCGCCCCGCCCGGCGGCCCGACGGCGGCGACGGGGAAGGCCCCGCACGACGGCTCGACGGCGCGCCGGACGCGGAGGCGCCGGCCGCCGCGGACGGACGGCACGGAACACCGGCCGACCGCCCGCCCGCGGGCCCCGGCGACCGGCTCACCCCCTCCCGCGACCGCACCGGCCGCACGGAGCACCCCGTGCGCGAGCAGCCCGCCAAGGTGGGCGACACCACCACCGCCTCGGCCCTCAAACAGGTCGCCGACGCCACCCGCCACCACGGCACGCACCCCGACCCCTCCCGCGACCGGGGGGACCGGGCGGAGTCTCCCGGACGCGAACAGTCCGTCGAGGCGGGCGGTGCCGCCGGGCACCACGGCGCGCACCCCGGCCCCGGCCCGGACCGGGACAACGCCCCCGGGCGGTCGCGCGACGCCCGCCACACCGGCTGAGCCACGACCAACGGGATCCCGCAGATGCTCACACGCTTCGACGTCGCCCCCCTCGCCGGGGCCGTGGCGGGAGTCGCCGCAGGCGCCGCCCGCGGCACCGCCCAGGGCATGACGTCCCTCCACGGCACGACGCGCCGCCTCGGCCACGTCGCCCACAACGCCCTCGGCGGCGGCCGGCACTGGCGGGCCGGACACCGCGTCCACCTGGCCCTGCGGCACCCGGACGGCGCCGCCGCCCCGCTCGCCCGCAAGGTCGCCGCCGAACTGCTCGACCACCCCGACGTGCTGACGGCATACTGGGACGAAGGACTGTCCCGGCTCGTGGTGACCGCCGTGACGGACGCGGCCGGCGACCGCGTGACCGAGCGTGCCGTCGCGCTCGCCGCCCGCCTCGGACTGACCGAGGACGCCGGCCCCGAGGAGGAGGACGAGGACGGCCCGGCCCACCCCGGCGACCCCCGCGAGGTGCGGGTCGCCGCCACCGCGCTGCTGCTGGACGCCGCCGGAACGGCCGGCGCCCTGGCCGGCCGGTCGCTGGGCCTGCCCCGCAGCCCCAAGGCGGTCACCGCCGCCGTCACCCTGCTGCGCGAGAACCCCCGCTTCCGCGCCCTGCTGCGGCAGCGGTTCGGCCGCGGCGGCATGGAACTCCTCCTCGCCGCCGCCAACGCCGCCGCGCACGGCGCCGGACAGTCCCCGGCGTCCCTGGTGCTCGACGGACTGGTGCGCACCGGCCAGCTGACCGAGGCGGCCGCCCGGATCGCCGCCTTCGAGGCCCTGCACGACGACGTCTGCCTCGAACGGCGCACCAGCATCCCCGGCCCCGCCGGCATCCGCCCACCCCTGCGGGTGACGCCCGCCCAGGCGTACGCGGCCCACGCCGGCACCGGCAGCGTCGCGGGCGCCGCCGCCACCCTCCTCGTCACCCACGACACCCGGGAGGCGGCCGAAGCCGTCCTCGCCGGTTCCCCCAAGGCGGCGCGCTACGGCCCCGCCGCCTTCGGCGCGGTCCTCGGCACCCACCTCGCCCGGTCCGGCGTCCTGGTCCGCAGCGCCGAGCGGCTGCGGCAACTGGAGATCGCCGACTCCCTGGTCCTGCACGCCGACGCCCTGCGCGGCCGGACGCGGCCCGCCGGCGGAGAGCCCGCGCTGTTCGAGGACCCCGTCGACCCCTACGCCGAGGCCGTCCTCGACGCGGCCCGCCGGGCCGGACTGCACGTCGTGGTCACCGGCGGCTCCGACCTGAAGGACATCACCCGCCTCGCCGACGAGGCCGCCCCCGCCGGCCTGCGGTTCGGTGACGTCGTACGGGCGCTGCAGAACGACGGGCACATCGTGGTGAGCGTCGCCCGCGTGGCCGCGCACGGCGACGACGACGTGGCGGACGGACTGCCCGCGGGCGATGTGGCGATCGCCCTCACGGACGCGCGCTCGGCACTCGCCTGGGGCGCCGACGCGCTCGCCCCCAACGGACTGGCCGACGTCTGGCGCCTGCTGACGGCCGTCCCGGCGGCCCGCCGGGTCGGCCGCCGCTCGCAGACCCTGGCCCGGGCCGGCGCCGCCCTGTCCGGGCTGATGGTGGCCCGCGGCGGCACACCCGGCGGCCGGCTGTGGCAGCGGCTCACCCGGCACGCCCCGGTGAACATCGCGGCGGCGGGCGCCCTGCTCACCGGCTGGACGGAAGGCCTGCGCGTGGCCCGCGCCACGCCGCCCGAGCCCCGGCTGCACGTGCCCTGGCACGCCCTGGAACCGCACGAGGCGTACGAGCTGCTGCGCGGCACCCACGCCGACGCCGAACCCACCGGACCCACCGGACTCGCCCTGCTCGCCGAACGCTCCCGGCAGCGGGCCGCACGGCTCACCCGCACGCCCGCGGCCGCCCCCGCCCGCTGGACCTGGCAGGCGGCCGGCGCCGTCCGCCGCGAGCTCGACGACCCGCTCACCCCCGTCCTGGCCACCGGGGCGGTCGCCTCCGCGCTGCTCGGCTCGCTGGTCGACGCGCTGCTCGTCGTCGGCGCCATGGACATCAACGCGGTCGCGGGCGGCCTCCAGCGGTTGCGCGCCGAACGGGCGCTCGCCCGGCTCGCCGCCCACCAGCGGCCCAAGGCCCGCCGGCAGGACACCTCCCGGCGCACGGTCACCGTCGACGCCGCCCGGCTGCGGCCGGGGGACCGGATCAGCCTCGGCGCCGGCGACGTCGTACCGGCGGACGCGCGGCTGCTGGAGGTGGACGGACTGGAGGTCGACGAGTCGTCCCTCACCGGCGAGTCGCTGCCCGTGGCCAAGTCCCTGGACCCGACCCCGGGCGCGCCGGTCGCCCGGCGGACCTGCATGGTCTTCGAGGGCACCACCGTCGTGGCCGGCCGCGCCGACGCGCTCGTCGTGGACACCGGCGACCGCACCGAGGCGGGCCGCGCCGTCGCCCTGGCGGCCCGCGTCCCGCCGCCCGCCGGAGTCCAGGCCCGCCTGCAGGAACTGACCCGCAAGGCCCTCCCGGTGACCCTCACCGGCGGCGCGCTGGTCACCGGCCTGTCCCTGCTGCGCGGCAGCCCCCTGCGGCGTGCCGTCAGCGGCGGCGTCGCCGTGGCCGTCGCCGCCGTCCCCGAAGGGCTGCCGCTGGTCGCGACCGTCGCCCAGATGGCCGCCGCCCGCCGGCTCTCCCGGCGGGGCGTGCTGGTCCGCACCCCGCGCACCCTGGAGGCGCTCGGCCGGGTCGACACCGTCTGCTTCGACAAGACCGGCACCCTCACCGAGAACCGGCTCCGCCTGGTCCGGGTCGCCACCGCCGGCGGCACCGTCCTCGCCCCGGACGCCGAGGACGCCGTACCGGTCGTACGGCTCGCCGCGCGGGCCTGCCCGCAGGAGGAGACCGGCGAGGGGCGCCGGGTCGCCCACGCCACCGACGAGGCCGTCCTCGACGTGGCCCCGCCCGACACCGGCTGGACCGCCGACGGCGAACTGGCCTTCGAGGCCAGCCGCGGCTACGCGGCGGCCGTCGGCCGGGACGGCGACACCGCGCTCCTCGTCGTCAAGGGCGCCCCCGAGACGGTCCTCCCCGCCTGCCGGGACCTCCCCGGGGAGACGGCCGGCACCGCCCACACCCTGGCAGGCCAGGGACTGCGCGTCCTCGCCGTCGCCCGGCGCCCGTGCCGGGGGACCGACGCGGACGCCGAACTCGGCGCCGACCTCGCGGACCTGGAGTTCGCCGGACTGATCGCCTTCGCCGACGTACCGCGCGACACCTCGCGGGAACTGCTCGCCGCACTGCGCCGGGCCGGCATCCTGCCCGTCATGCTCACCGGCGACCATCCGGAGACCGCCCGCGCCATCGCCCTGCAACTGGGCTGGCCCGAGGAGACGGAGGTGGTCACCGGGGACGACCTGGTCGCCATGGGCCGCTCGGAGCGGGTGCGCGCGCTGCACGGCGCCGGAGTCGTCGCCCGCGTCGCCCCCGAGCAGAAACTGCACGTCGTGGAGGCCCTGCAGCAGGCCGGCCGGGTGGTGGCGATGGCGGGCGACGGCGCCAACGACGCCGCCGCCATCCGCGCCGCCGACGTGGGCGTCGGCATCGAGGCCCGAGGCTCCGCCGCGGCCCGCAACGCCGCCGACCTGGTGCTCACCACCGGCGACCTGTCCGTCCTGGTGGACGCCGTCGGCGAGGGCCGCGCGCTGTGGCGCAGCGTCGCCGACGCGGTCAGCATCCTCATCGGCGGCAACGCGGGCGAGGTCGGCTTCAGCGTGCTGGGCACCCTGCTCGCCGGCTCCTCCCCGCTGTCGACCCGTCAGCTCCTCCTGGTCAACCTGCTCACCGACATGTTCCCCGCCATGGCGGTGGCGGTGACCCCGAGCGACGACCCGTCGACGGCTGCGCACGCCGCGACCGGCCCGATGGGCCTCGACGTCCTCGGCGCGCCCCTGCTGCGCTCCATCCGGCGCCGGGGCGTCACCACCTGCCTCGGCGCGGTCACCGCCTATCTGATCGGCCGCCTCACCCCCGGCACCGAACGCCGCTCCACCACGATGGCCCTGTGCGGGGTGGTCGGCGCCCAACTGGTACAGACCCTCTCCGGGCGTCGCCACAGCCCTCTGGTGTGGGTGACGGCCCTGGGCTCCGCCGCCGTGCTCGCCGCCCTCGTCCAGACCCCGGGCGTCAGCCACTTCTTCGGCTGCGTCCCGCTCGGCCCCGTCGCCTGGGCGGGCGTCGCCCTGGCCATCACCCTGTCGGCCCTCGCCCCCCGCCTGGAACGCCTGGAAGCGGTACGGCACCTGTACGACCTCGCCTCCCGTCTCGCCCTGCGCCTGGGCGACTCCGCGAGGCGGACCCGCCACCTGCTGACCGACGGCATCGCCCGCCCGGTGGCCTGACCGCCAGGAGTGCGAAGGGGGCTGGACACACAGGGGAGCGGGGCTGTGCCGGCATGCGGCTCCGCCGCGTGGGCGCGAAGGGGGGCCGGTCCATGGGGGCGTGGGGAACTGCGCGAACGGGGGTCTGGGGGCGGAGCCCCCGGGGACGGGAAGGGGCGGCGGGGGCGAGGCAGACCCGGACACTCCCGACAGCGCGCGAGGCGGAATCACAGGGGGACACCGCCCGCGTGACGGAGAACCGCCCGCCCGAGCGGATCCGGCGCCCCGCGCCCAGACTGGAAGTGCGGGGCGCCCCGGCGCACCCACCCGGCACCCCGCCGACGCGCGGGCAAGCGCGCCCGGCGCCGAAGCCCGCCGCAGAGCGAGAAGGGGTGAGGATCGGCATGAAGGGCTACGTCTTCCACGGCCCCGGGCAGTCCGCCTGGGAGGAGGTCCCCGACCCGGCCGTCAAGGAACCCGGCGACGCCATCGTGCGCGTCGACGCCGTCACCGTCTGCGGCACGGACCTGCACATCCTCAAGGGCGACGTGCCCGAGGTCCGCCCGGGCACCGTCCTCGGCCACGAGGCGGTCGGCGAGATCGTCGAGACCGGCGGCGACGTCCGCACCGTACGCCCCGGGGACCGCGTCCTGGTCTCCTGCGTCTCCGTCTGCGGGCGCTGCGCCTACTGCCGCGAGAGCGTGTACGGCCAGTGCCGGGGCGGCGGGGGCTGGGTCCTCGGGCACCTGATCGACGGCACCCAGGCCGAGTACGTACGGGTCCCGTACGCGGATCTCTCGGTGTACCCGCTGCCCGGTGCCGTCGACAACGAGGACGCCGTGCTGCTGGCCGACATCTTCCCCACCGCCTACGAGGTGGGCGTGCTCAATGGACGGGTCCGCCCCGGCGACACCGTCGTCGTGGTCGGCGCCGGACCCGTCGGACTCGCCGCGATCGCCACCGCCCGGCTGTTCGGTCCCGAGCGCGTCGTCGCCGTGGACGTGGCCCCCTCCCGGCTCCAGGCCGCGAAGGAGTTCGGCGCCGACGCCGTCGCCGACGCGGGCGAGGGCCCCGAGCAACTCGTCGCGGACCTCACCGGCGAGCTCGGCGCGGACGTGGTCATCGAGGCGGTGGGCGTCCCCGAGACCTTCGAACTGTGCGCCCGTATGGTGCGGCCCGGCGGACACCTGGCCAACGTCGGCGTGCACGGCGCGCCCGCCACACTCCACCTCGAGGACCTGTGGATCAAGAACATCACCATCACCACCGGACTCGTCGACACCCGCTCCACCCCCACCCTGCTGCGGATGGCGGCCGCCGGCCGGCTGCCCACCCGCCGGCTGGTCACCCACACGTTCCCGCTCGACCACATGCAGGAGGCCTACGACGTCTTCGGCAACGCCGCCGAGACCGGGGCGCTCAAGGTCGTCCTCGGCGTTCCGCGGCACGAGGTGGTGCCCGTGCACCCGACGGTCTGACGGGCGCACCGGAGAACCGGGCCGTCCGGCCCGTGCGGAAGCGGGGCGGCCGGGTCCACCCTGGAGTGAGGCGCCGTTCGTCACCCACGCGAGGAGGTGACCTCCGATGGCGAGGACGCAGGGTGCGGGGCCGCGAAGGGTGCGGCTGTGGCGGTGGCGGAGGAACCCGCTGCGCCGCCGCAGCGATCTGGCCGAGGCCTGGCTGGGGCTCGCCGCGGTCGTCCTCGCCCTGCTGCTCGGGGCGCTCTCCGGCCTGACGGCGGCCGGGGCCGTGGACGGGTCGCTCGCCGAGCGCCGGGAGCGGACCACCCCCGTCCCCGCCGTACTGGCCGAGGACGCCGCCGGGCTGTCCGCGTCGGTGACGCAGGACGGGGACAGGGACGGCGGCGTATGGACCAAGGTGCGGTGGACCGCCCCCGACGGCACCGGCCGCACGGGCCGGGCCGAGGTCGACCCGGGAAGCCCGGCGGGCACCGGGGTCACCGTGTGGACGGACCCCGCGGGCCGGCTGGTCCCCGCACCGCCCGACGGCGCGGAAGCACGGTTCCAGACCGTCATGGCCGGGATCACGGTCGCCGTCGCCGCCGGGGGAGCGGTCCTGCTCGGCGGATGGCTCGTCCGCGCCCGGCTGCGACTGCGGAGCCTGGCCGAGTGGGAGACCGAATGGCGCCAGGTCGAACCGTCATGGCGCAAGCGCATGACGGGCTGAGGGCGGAGCCACCCCGACCGCGAACTGTTCGGCCAGGGCCTCGCCAACATCGCCGCCCCGCTGTTCGGCGGCGTCCCCGCGACCGGCGCCATCGCCCGCACCGCCGTCAACGTCCGCACCGGCGCGACCTCCCGGCTGGCCTCGCTCACGCACGCCGCCGTCCTCGCCGTGATCGTCTTCGCGGCCGCCCCGCTGGTGTCGCGGATCCCGCTCGCCGCCCTCGCCGGCGTGCTGCTGGCCACCGCGGTCCGCATGGTCGAGGCCGGCTCGCTGCGCGCGATGGCCCGCGCCACCCGTTCCGACGCGCTGATCCTCGTGCTGACCGCCGTCGCCACGCTCGTGCTCGACCTCGTCCAGGCGGTGATCATCGGCCTGGTCGTCGCCGGCGTCCTCGCCCTGCGCGCCGTCGCCCGGCAGGCCCGGCTCGCCCCGCTGCCGCTCGACCGGGGCGACCACACGGACGAGGAGCACGAGCTGCCGGCCGAGCACATCGTCGCCTACCGCCTCGACGGCCCCCTGTTCTTCGCCGCCGCCCACCGCTTCCTGCTGGAGCTGACCGAACTCGCCGACGTACGCGTGGTCGTCCTGCGCATGTCCCATGTGAGCGTGGTCGACGCCACCGGGGCCCTGGTCCTCAAGGACGCGGTGACGAAGCTGAGACGGCGCGGCATCGTCGTGATGGTGTCCGGCGTCCGCCCGGCGCACCGCCGGGCCCTCGACTCCGTGAGCGTCCTGGAACTGCTGCGGCACGAGGGCCGGGAGTACGCCACGACCCCCGAGGCGATCCGCGCCGCCCGCGGCCACCTGGAACGCGACGGTGTCCTGCGGGCGGCGGACTCCCCGGTCACGGTGCCCGCGCCCGCCCGGGAGACGCCGTGAGGACCTCCGCGCCGCACACCCTGCCGCGCCGCCATGTGCTCACCCTGCCCACCGGGCCCGGCGCCGTGCGCCTCGCCCGCGAAACGGCCGAGCGGGCCCTGGCGGAGTGGGGCGTCGGCGAGCACCACCCGGTGGTGGGCCCGGCACTGCTGATCCTGAGCGAACTGGTGGCCAACAGCGTCCGGCACGCGGCCGAGGTCTCCCCGCAGACGACGGTGATCTACGCGGCGAGCGCCGACTGCCTGGTGTTCGCCGTGCACGACCGCCACCCCCACCGGCCGCGCCTGTCCGGGCCGGGTGGCGCCGGGACGGGCGGCCTGGCCACGGTCGTCGAACTGACCCACGGCCTGGGCGGCACCGCCGTGGTCCGGGGCGACGCCGACGGCCGGGGAAAGAGCGTCTGGATCACGCTTCCCCTGTGAGTCCGCCCCCCCGCGGCCCCCGGGCGGCGGGGATGTACCGAGTTGCTAATGTCGGAAAGCGTCAGGGCGGACGCCGACGAACAGATGAGGCGATGGACCGAGGACCGGCCGCCCGGGCCGCGCTGCCGCGCCGGAAAGGGGACGGCACGATGACCACGCCGCTGTACCAGCTGAAGGCCGAGTTCTTCAAAACACTGGGCCATCCCGCCCGCATCCGCGTGCTGGAACTGCTCAGCGAGCGTGAGTACGCGGTCGGGGAGATGCTTCCCGAGGTGGGCATCGAGCCGGCCCACCTCTCGCAGCAGCTCGCGGTGCTGCGACGGGCGAACCTGGTGGTCGGCCGCAAGGAGGGCTCGACCGTGTACTACTCGCTGACCAGCCCGCACGTGGCGGAGCTGCTGCGGGTGGCGCGCACCATCCTGTCCGGCGTGCTCGCGGGGCAGGCCGAACTGCT
Source organism: Streptomyces sp. NPDC014676 (assembly GCF_043084105.1). Classification (NCBI taxonomy): domain Bacteria; kingdom Bacillati; phylum Actinomycetota; class Actinomycetes; order Kitasatosporales; family Streptomycetaceae; genus Streptomyces; species Streptomyces sp. NPDC014676. Next base: position 48,625 of record NZ_JBIBZI010000009.1, read on the forward strand.
CGCCGACCTCCAGGCCGCACAGGGCGGGCCGAAACCACTGCCGTAGACGACGGTGGTCCCGGCCCGCGGGCCGGGACCACGAAGGCCTCGTACCAGGCGGGGCCGGGACCACGAAGGCGTCGTACCAGGCGGGGGCTAGCGCGCCCCCGCCGCGGTCAGACCTCGCCGCGCCAGGCCCCCGTCTCCAGTCCGCGCCGCTCGATGAACTCCTTGAACCGCTTCAGGTCACCACCGACCTGCCGCTTGACGAAGCCGAGCTTGTCGCCCACGTTCTCGGCCATCCCCTGCGGGTCGAAGTCCATCTGCAGCATCACCTTGGTGGTGGTGTCCCGCACCCGGTGGAAGGTGACGACCCCGGCCTGCCGTGCCTCGCCGTCGACCGTGGTCCAGGCGACCCGCTCGTCCGGGATCTGCTCGGTGATCTCGGCGTCGAACTCCCGCTCCACACCCCCGACCTTGGTCACCCAGTGGGTCAGCGTGTCACCGCGCTGCTCGATGCGTTCGACCCCGCTCATGAACTCCGGGAAGCTCTCGAACTGGGTCCACTGGTTGTAGGCGGTGCGGACCGGGACGTCGACCTCGATCGATTCCTCTACCTGCGACATGCGTCGGCTACCTCGCTTTCCGATGGGGGAACGGAATGCGAGTACCTGGTTTCGCGCCGGTCATTCCTGACGATCCGCCACACCGGCCGGCCGAGGGGTCACACCTCCGCGCGGCGGCAGTGCAGGAAGAGCTGCGGTTCCGGCCGGGCGTCGGGATGGGTGGGGGTGAACATCACGCTCTCCTGCGACTCCACCGCCAGGCCCGCTCCGTGCACGAGGGCGACGACGTCCTCGGCCGCGAAACTGGTGACGCGCACGTCCTGTCCCATGAAGACGCCGTCGAACCCCTCGACGTCCAGCGGCACGGTGGCCAGCGCCAGCAGGCCTCCCGGCCGCAGCGCCCGCGCCAGCCGGCGCACGAGTTCCGACTGCTCCGCCCGGGTCATCTGCAGCAGCGCGAAGTACACGCAGACCGCGTCGAACGAACCGTCCTCGAGCGGCATCCGGCGGATGTCGGCACACCGGAACTCCGCCCCGGGCACCTGCCGGGAGGCGATCCCCACCATCACCGGGGACACGTCGACGCCCAGCACCCGGTGGCCGGCCCCGGCGAGCGCGGCGGCCGTGGGACGGCCCGTCCCGCTGCCCACGTCCAGCACCCTGCTGCCGGGCGCCAGCCCCTCGAGCAGCCGGTCCAGCGACGCCCGGTGCGCCGGTGAGGAGGCGAACGCCTTCTCGTACTCGCCGCCCAGCGCGTCGAACACCGCCGCCGCCGGTGACCCGTGACCCTCGTCGACCAAGACGCACCCCGTCCGTCGCGTACCGATGCGGGGCATCGTGCCACTCCCGCCCCGCCGTCACAACGGGACACCGGCCGTGGCGGCTTGCGGGCACGCGGACCGGCACGGCAGGGTCGGGGGTGTGCCGACTCTGCTGATCGTCCACCACACGCCCTCGCCGAACTGCCAGGCGATGTTCGAGGCCGTTCTCTCGGGCGCCACCACCGAGGAGATCGAGGGCGTCCGGGTGGTGCGGCGCGCGGCGCTCTCCGCCACCGCCGCCGACGTCCTGGACGCCGACGGCTACCTCCTCGGCACCCCGGCCAACCTCGGCTACATGTCGGGGGCGCTCAAGCACTTCTTCGACCAGGTCTACTACCCGTGCCTGGACACCACCCGGGGCCGGCCCTTCGGGTACTACGTGCACGGCGGGAACGACGTCACGGGCGCGGTGCGGGGCATCGAGTCGATCACGACGGGCCTCGGCTGGCGCCGCGCCGCCGACGGCGTGACCGTCACCGGCGAGCCCGGCAAGGCCGACGTCGAGCGGTGCTGGGAACTGGGCGCCGCGGTCGCCGCGGGCCTGATGGACTGAGCCCCGCCGCGGGCGGCGTCAGGTCTCGTCCATCCGGCGTCGGTCCTGCTCGTCCCAGGCGCGCGTGTCGCGCGGCTGCGTGTACGGTTCCGCCTCCGGCGGATGCCCCCCGGCGATGGCCCGCTGCCGGGCGACCTCCGCGTCGAACTCCAGCCCCAGCAGAATGGCGAGGTTGGTGATCCACAGCCAGATCAGGAACACGATGACACCGGCCATCGTGCCGTACGTCTTGTTGTACGACCCGAAGTTGGCGACGTAGAGGGCGAACCCGGCGGAGGCGATCAGCCAGATCACCAGCGCCAGGAAACTGCCCGGGGTGATCCACCGGAACCCCTTGACCTTGGCGTTCGGGGCCGCCCAGTACAGCAGCGCGATCATGACGGTGACCAGGACGACCAGTACCGGCCACTTGGCGATCGACCACACGGTCAGCGCCGTGTCGCCCAGGCCGAGCAGGTCGCCCGCCTGACGGGCCAGCCCGCCGGTGAACACCACGATCAGCGAGCTGATCACGGCCATCACCATCAGCGCGACCGTCACCCCGAGCCGTACCGGCAGCACCTTCCACACCGGACGCCCCTCGGGGATGTCGTAGACCGCGTTCGACGCGCGCATGAACGCCGCCACGTAGCCCGACGCCGACCAGACGGCCAGCACCAGACCGACGATCGCCACGATCGAGCCGACGCCCGCGGTGCCCTGCAGCTGCTGTACCGCCCGGGTGATGATGTCGCGGGCCGCGCCGGGGGCGGTGAGCTGCTGGAGGTTCTCCAGCACCTTGTCCGTGGTGGACCTGCCGGTGAGGCCCAGGATCGAGACCAGGGCCAGCAGCGCCGGGAACAGCGCCAGCACGCCGTAGTACGTCAGGGCGGCGGCCCGGTCGGTGAGCTCGTCGTCCTTGAACTCGCGCAGACTGCCTTTGAACGCCGCGCCCCACGCCCCCTTCGGCAGCTTGCCCGGCGTGTCCGGTGCCGCCCGCTCCACCTCGTCGCTGGGCCCGGGCTCGTCCGCCGCATCGGCCCCGTGCCCCGGGCGGGGCTCGTCCGCCGCCGCGCCGGTCCGGTGATCCGGACGAGGCTCGTCCGTCGTGCTCTCATGGGTCTGCCGGTCGTTCCGCCCCGGGATATGCAGCTTCATGCCCCTCGGGTAACCAGGGACCGGAGGGCTAAGCCGGCGGCCCATGTCCCGGCCTGGCCGGAAAGGGATTGTGGGAGCGCTCCCAAGGCGTGCAGGATGCCAGGCATGACCGAGTCCCCCAGGATCCGCCCGTACCGCCGCGAGGACCGGCGGGCCCTCGACGACATCTGCATCCGCACCGCGCACAACGGCCAGGACAGCCGCCCCCACTACACCGACCCCACCGTCTTCCCCGACACCTTCGCCGCGCCGTACGTCCATCTGGAGCCGGAGCTGGCGTTCGTGCTGGACGACGGCCGGGGCCGGGCGGTCGGTTACATCGTCGGCACCGCCGACACCGTCCGCTTCGCCAAGACCTTCCGGGCCGCGTGGCTGCCCCTGGTCGGCGACCGCCACCCCGAGCCGTCCGGCCCGCCGGCCACCCCGGACGAGGCCATCGCCCGGCTGCTGCACCACCCCGAGCGGATGATCGTCCCGGAACTGGCCCCCTGGCCGGCCCACCTGCACATCGACCTGCTGCCCGACTGGCAGGGGCGCGGCTACGGCCGGCAGCTGATGCGGACCTTCCTGGGGGCCCTGCGGGACGGGGGAGTGCCGTCCGTCCACCTCGTCATGGCGACGGCCAACAAGCCCGCCCGGGCCTTCTACGACCGCATGGGCTTCGAGGAGATCGACGCACCGATGGACGACTCGGTCGTCTGCCTCGGCCGTACGACGCACGACCTCGACGGGATCTGAGGGACCGGCGCCCGTCCGCGTCGAACGCGTCGAACACGCCACCGCCCGTACGGAAGCGGCGCGAATGCGCATTGCCGCTCCGCCCGGACGGGCGCAGCCTGTGCACTGGGAGCGCTCCCATGGTCGCCGTAGGGGCGCGCACCCGCCCCCCACGACCCCCACGGTGGAAAGAGGGAATCCATGATTTGGCATGGGCATGCTAAATTGCCGCTCCGGTCCCGTCTGCCGCTCGCCCTGACCGTGATCGTCGCCGCGCTGCTCTGTCTGATCCCCTGGAGCGGTACCGCCGTCGCCCACGGCTCGGTGATCGACCCCGCGTCCCGCAACTACGGCTGCTGGCAGCGCTGGGGGAGCGACTTCCAGAACCCGGCGATGGCGCAGGAAGACCCGATGTGCTGGCAGGCGTGGCAGGACGACCCCAATGCCATGTGGAACTGGAACGGTCTCTACCGCAACGGCTCCGGCGGCAACTTCCAGGCCGTGATCCCCGACGGGCAGCTCTGCAGCGGCGGGCACACCGAGGGTGGGCGCTACAACTCCCTCGACGCGGTGGGCGCCTGGAAGACGACGAACGTGGACGACGACTTCACCGTCAAGCTGCACGACCAGGCCAGCCACGGCGCGGACTACCTCCTCGTCTACGTCACCCGGCAGGGCTTCGACCCCACCACCGAGCAGCTGGGCTGGGACGACCTCCGGCAGGTGGCCCGCACCGGCTCGTACGCGCCCGGCCAGAACTACTCGGTCCCGGTGAGCACCTCCGGCCTCAGCGGCCGCCACATCGTCTACACGATCTGGCAGGCCTCGCACATGGACCAGACGTACTTCCTGTGCAGTGACGTGAACTTCGGCTGAGCCACCGGCACTTCACCGCTCCCGTCCCCAAGTCCCCGCCGCACCGCGTGAGTCCGGCGGGGATCCGGTGCGTGCGGCACCGGGGCTTTCCGGGATTCCGCGAAGAAACCGTGAGTCCTTTGAACACGCTGTGGCCCGCCTACGTATGGGGCGTGGGAATCCCTTGCCCACCCCCCGCAACGGAAGCGTAGGAGTACTGCCTTGGCACGCAACACACGCAGACGCCCCAAACAGCGCGCGACTCTCGCCGCGTTCGCCCTGATCCTGGGTGGCGGCGGGATGATGGCGGCCAACGTCTACGCCTCCGCGACGGAGGAGGGCGGGCAGGGCGGCCAGGCGCAGGTCTTCTCGGGCGCCACGATCGACTGCCCGGACGTGGCCACCGAACTGACGTCGGTGCCGGAGGAGGCGCGGGCGGAGGTGGACAAGGAACTCGCCGGCCTGGACGCGCAGATCGCGGAAGCGTACAAGCGGATCGGGGAGTCGGCCGAGGCTCTCCGCCAGGACCCGGGCTTCGCGGAGAACGCGATCGCCAAGCCGCTCGAGGAGAAGCGTGCCGCGGCCCTCGCCCGCATCGGGACCGCCATCGACCGGGTCGGCGACCGGCCCGAGGGCCTCGAGGAACTCGCCGACTGCGCCGTGCGCGAGTCCGGCAACGCCGCACAGCCGGACGCCGGGCAGGAGGGCGCCGGCGGCGAGGGCGAGCAGGCGGGCGGCGAAGGCGACGGCCAGGACCAGCAGGACCAGAACCAGCAGGGCCAGCAGGGCCAGGACCAGGGCGGAAACGGCGGTCAGGCCGGCAACGGGCCGGTCGCCGGCGACTACGTCGACATCGAGAGCGTCCAGCCCAACGTCACCGAGCCGGAGCAGACGGAGAACGCCTCCCGCGGCACCTTCACCAGCGAGTGCGGCGTCAACGAGAACGGCCTGTTCAACTCGGACAACGTGATCGCCGCACCGGGTGTCGGCAACGGCGCCCACCACTTCCACGACTACATCGGCAACCAGGCCACCAACGCCTTCTCCAGCGACGAGGACCTGGCGCAGGCGGACACGAGCTGCGCCGACCAGGGCGACAAGTCGTCGTACTACTGGCCCGTGCTGCGGCTGCAGAACGGGACCCAGGAGCAGGACGCCGCGTCCCCGGGCGGCGGCATCGAGGGCAACGCCGGTGAGATCGTCACGCCCAAGGAGGTCACGCTGACCTTCGAGGGCAACCCGCAGGGCGAGGTCACCGCCATGCCCCGGCTGCTGCGCATCATCACCGGCGACGCCAAGTCGTTCGTCAACGGCCCCGCCAACGCCAACGCCTCCTGGAGCTGCACCGGGTTCGAGGACCGGCAGCTGACGGACAAGTACCCGCTGTGCCCGCAGGGCAGTGACGTGGTGCGCAGCTTCGACTTCCAGAGCTGCTGGGACGGCCGCAACATCGACAGCGCCAACCACCGTACGCACATGGCGTTCGCGGACGAGGCCGGCAACTGCCCGGCCGGTTTCAAGGCCGTGCCGCAGCTGGTGCAGCGCATCGTCTACGACGTCGACGCGCCGAGCCTCGACGACGGGGGCAGGACCACTCCGCTGTTCGCGGTGGACTCCTTCCCGGAGCAGCTGCACAAGCCGATCACGGACCACGGCGACTTCATCAACGTCTTCGACGAGGACCTGATGAACGAGGTCGTCGCCTGCATCAACGAGGGCCGCACCTGCGGCGCGGGCGGCGGCGACAACGGCAACGGCGGCGGCGACAACGGCAACGGCGGCGACCAGGGCGAGGAGCCTCAGCAGCCGGAAGAGCCGCAGCAGCCCGAGGAGCCCACGGCCACACCCGACGACCCGGCCCAGGGCGGCGACGGCAACCAGGACGACGGCAAGAACGACGACGGAAACCAGAACGACGACGGAAACCAGGCCGACGGCGGCGACCAGGCCGACGACGGCAATCAGGACGACGGCGCGCAGGAGGAGCCGTCGCGGGACCCGGCCACCGAGCAGCCGGACGTCAAGGCCTCGACCCCGGCCGGGAACGGTGACGGCGCCGGCGCCGGGAACCAGGACGGCGGCGACGAGGGCGGCCAGGACGACGGCGGTCAGGCGGCCCAGGCCGCCGAGGTGCCCGGTAGCCTCCCCGAGCTCGAGGCCGAGAACCAGGCCGAGAACCAGGCCGAGGCACAGGGCGGGAGCGGCAGCCTCGCCGAGACCGGGGCCCAGCTCTGGCCGGCCGCGATCGGCGGAGTACTGGTGATCTTCGGATTCTTCGTTCTGCGCAGCGTGCGGCGCGGCGCGGCCTGATCCCCCGCGGCGGGGGCCCGACCCCCCGCGACACGTGAACGGCGGCAGGACCCCTCACGGGGCCTGCCGCCTCGCGTTTCCCTCCCCCTCCGCGTCGATGTGCGGCATCACCCGGTCCAGCCACCGCGGTGTCCACCAGGCGTGCCGCCCCAGCAGGGTCATCACGGCCGGCACCAGCAGCCGTACGAGGAGCCGGCCGGTGCCGGTCGCGGTCGGCTGTGACGGAAGCCACGCTTTTGGCCACCGGTGTGTGACACTTGACGCCGAGGCCGCGAGAGGGGAGTCGCCGTGGACGAGGGGACAGTGGGCACGCACGAGGACACGGACGGGGCGGCGACCATACGTCACGCCCGCTTCGGACGCCTCCCGGAGCCGGTCCGGGTGGAGGACATGGTCGAGGAGCGCCCGGCCGCCGCGCCGGACCCGGCCCGCAACGCCTACGACGCGGACGAGTGGCTGGTGCGCTACTGCCTGTGAGACCGCCGCCGCGTCCTCGTACGAGGTGGGAGCGCCGTACGCCTCCGCCGGTACGGGAGGCGTGCGCGTACCCCGTCGGCGGGGCCCGCCGCCGGGTGCGGCAGGCCGACGACATCACCGTCCTCCCGCTTCGCGCCCCGCGCGCACGCCCGTCCGGCGACCGGTGGCCGGGCGGCGGTCAGTGGCCGGGCCGCCGGTCAGTGGCCGGGCCGCCGGTCGTACGCCGTCAGCAGCAGCGCCACGTCGTCCGGGCGGTCCTCGGTCCGGCGGGCCGTTCTGACCAGCCGGTCGGCGAGCTCCTCGACCGAGTCGGCGCGGCTGCGCGCCAGACAGCGGCGGATCACCTCGATGCCCGTCTCGATGTCACCGCCGGGGACCTCCACCAGCCCGTCCGTGTACAGCGCGAGAACGCTGCCGGGCGCCAGGGTGAGTTCCGTGACCGGGTAGACGGCATCCGGCTGCACCCCGAGCAGCACGCCACCGGGCAGGTCCAGGCTCTCCGTGTGTCCGTCGGGGTGGCGCAGCAGGGGCGGGGGATGACCCGCCCGGACGGCCAGGGCGCGGCCGGTGGCCGGGTCGAGCTCGATGTAGCAGCAGGTCGCGAAGACGTCCGTCTCCAGCTCCACCAGCAGCCGGTTGGTGTGGGTGATGACCTCCTGCGGCGGCCGGCCGCTGGCGGCGAAGGCGTGCACCGCGCTGCGCAGCTGTCCCATGACGGCGGCGGCCCCGACGCTGTGCCCCTCGACGTCACCGATGACCAGCGCCACCCCCCGCCCGGTCCTGATCACGTCGTACCAGTCGCCCCCGATGGCCATGCCCTGGGTGCCGGGCAGATAGCGGCCGGTGGTGAGCATCCGGTCGATGGCGGGCAGCCGGTGCGGCAGCAGCCCCTCCTGCAGCCCCCGCGCGACGGCGGACTCCGCGTCGTAGAGCCGGGCCCGCTCCAGCGCCTGCGCGGTCAGACCGCCCAGCGCGGTCAGCGCGGTGCGCTCCTCGGGGGTGAACCGGTGCGGTGCGGTCCAGCCGAGGATGCAGGAGCCGACCGGATGGCCGGAGGCGATCAGCGGCAGGAACGCCCAGGCGCTCATCGGGTCCAGGAGAAGCTGCGGGTAGGCGTTGACCAGAGCCTCCGGTGACTCGAAGAAGAGCGGGAGCCGGGTGGTCAGGGCGTGCACACCGGGCAGGTTCGCGTTGAGCGGCACCCCTTCGAAACTGTCGAGGAAGTGCTCCGGATAACCGGACTCCCACAGCAGGTGCATCCGGTTGTCGTGGATCGTGTACAGGGCGATCTCCTGCGCGCCGAACGCGGGCAGCAGCTGCTCGGCGACGGCCAGGCAGACGTCCCTGACGGTGACGGCCTCGGTCAGTACGCTGGCCATCTGCACGACGTGGTAGAGGGCTCCCGCGCGGGCCGTCGCGACCAGTTCCGAAGGCGCCGCCGCGCCGTCCCCGCCGGCCGGCGCCAGGGACCGGCCCGGCTCGGCCCCGGCGGGGGCGCCGGTGCGGAACACGCGGCCGGTCAGCCCGTGCACCTCGGGATAGAGCACGAACCCCAGCCAGACGCCGTCCGGGTCCTGCACCAGGTACGACACCGGCTCCTGCGACAGCATCGCCGCCCGGTAGCGGTCCTCGTAGGCCGGATCGCGCAGCCAGGTGAGCACCTCCCACGGATAGTGGCCGAGCATGTGTTCCACGTCGCAGCCCAGCAGTTCCTGGCAGCGGCGGTTGGCGTAGACGACCCGGCCGTCCTGGTCCAGGGAGAACACGCCGTCGGGCAGCCGCTCGGCGGCCTCCGCCGCGGTGACCCCGCCGGCCGCGTCGACGAGGGCGCCCACCAGGAGCCGGGCGGCCCCCTCCGCCCGCACGACGTGCCCCCACAGTTCGACCGGCCGGTAGCGGATCCGCCCGTCCTCCCCGGCCTCGTCCAGCACCCTGAAGCGCCGGCCCCTGATCTGCCCGGTGTCCGCCGCCTCCCGCCGGCCCGCCCGCAGTTCGTACAGGTCCTCGGGGGACATCCGGCCCTCGACCTCCGCCATGCTGCCGCCGAACTCCTCCCGGCCGACCCCCAGCAGGGCCAGCGCGTCGTCGTCCCCCGACCACCGGTCGCTGTCCAGGTCCCACTCGACCATGCCGACCGACACGGCCCGGGCGGGCGGCGTGGGCAGCCGCACGCTGACCGGCTGGTCGTCGTAGTCGATGCCGTACGCCACGGCGTCCGCGCCCTCCCTGCCGGGCATCCGGCGGGCGAACGCGGTGAGGCGCTCCTCCATGTCCCGCCCCGCGCCGTGCAGCGCCGCCCGCACCGCCCGCTCGTCCACCGGCTCCCGGGCGGCCGACCGCAGGACGGACAGGACGCCCACGGGTTCGCCGTCGACGCGCACCGGGTGGAAGGCGGAGCCGAACGAGTACGGCAGCGCGGCGGTGAAATGCGGGAAGCGCAGCATCATGGCCCGCTCGTCCGGCAGCCACATGCTCTCGCCCCTGCGGTACGCCTCGGACATGGGCAGCGCGCCGCCCACGGGCACCCGCCACCAGGTCCTCAGCAGCGACCGCGGGACGCCGGCCACCACGCACAGCACCAGCGAGCGCCGGTCCCGCGAGCGCAGGTACACCAGTCCGCCGTATCCGCCGACGTCCCGGACCGCCGCCACCACGGGCTCCGCGAGCGCGTCCTCGATCCGGCCCGCCGGATGCGCCGTCCGGAGCTCGTCCGCTCCCGCGCTCTCCCCGGCGCCGCGGCCGGGCACGTCCGCCGGCCGCTCCCCGCGCGGTGCGGCGGCTGCATCATCCATGTCGCGCCCTCCCGGTGCGGACGCACGGGACGTCTGTTCGCTTCCCACCAGGATGTGCCATGCCGGACGGTCCGGCGCGGCGGAGCCGCAACCTTTGGGTCATCCCGGTCGTCTCACCCGATACCAGAAGGATATGAGCCCAGGGGGCAGAAAATGCTTCGAAAGAGAACAATCTGTGCGACTCTCGTGCTCGTGGGCGCCGCGCTGACCACGGCGGCCGTTCCGGCCGCCGCCGGCCAGCCGACGGCGGCCCGGGCCACGGCGTGCCCGACCGGCTGGGGCAGCCTGCCCAAGGCCGGCTCCGACAGCACGGCCACACCGGTACGGGACGTCAGGACCGGACGGCACGCCTGCTACGACCGCATGGTCGTCGACCTGCCCGGCGCCGCCCGCGGCGGCATCGGCTACTCGGTCCGGTACGTCGACCGCCTCCACCAGGACGGATCGGGCCGGCACATCCCCGTCTCCGGCGGCGCCGTCCTCGAGGTGCGGGTGGCCGCGCCCGCGTACGCCCCCGAGACCGGCGAGCCCACCTATCCCGCGCGCGCCGGACGCCCCCTGCCGGGCGTGGACCTCGCCGGGTACCGCACGTTCAGGGACGCGCGGTTCGCCGGCAGCTTCGAGGGCGAGACCCAGATCGGTCTCGGGACGCGGGCGCGGCTGCCGTTCCGGGTGCTGCGGCTCGACGGCCACCTCGTGATCGACGTCGCCCACGGCTGGACCGGCGGCCGCTGAGCGCCTGCCGCCGGACGGTCACCGCTCCGGGACGCCCGTCTCGCAGACCTGGCGCGCCACCTCGCGCAGTTTGGTGTTGGTGCGCTGGGACCGGGTGCGCAGGATGTCGAAGGCCTGGTCCTCCGTCACCTGGTGGCGGCCCATCAGGATGCCCATCGCCTCGCCGATCAGATGCCGCGTGGCGATGGCGTCCTGAAGCTGGGCGTCGGTCCTGGCGGTGGAGAAGGCGACCGCCGCGTGGGAGGCCAGCAGCCAGCCGGCCGTCTCGCTGTCCTCGGTGAACATCCCCGGCTTGTGGGAGTACATGTTGAGGGCCCCCAGCTCCTCCTCCCGGGTGTACAGCAGGAAGCCCATCATGCTGCCCACCCCGAGCTCCCGGCAGCGCGGCACGAAGGACGTCCAGCGTTCGGGGTCCGCGGTGAAGTCGGGGATGCGGAAGACGCGTTCGGCCCGGTCGGGCCGGGCCGCGTCGAAGCAGGGTCCTTCGCGCAGGCTCTCCTGGAGGCGGTCGCTGTCGGCCACGAGCTGCGAGGTCGGTGCCAGCGAACTCACCCGGTCCCCCCGCAGGACGAGGATCCCGGAGGCGTCGCAGCCGTCGACGAGTTCCACCGCTGTGCGCGAGATCCGCTCCAGGGTCGAGTCGAGGGTGTGCTCGGCCAGGAGATCACGCGCCATGGAGGCCATCTGCCGGGCGAAATTCCGCCAGTCCACCGTCCGCCTCCCTGGTTCCCGCAGTCAGCACACACCGCCCCTACCCCGTGCCGATGCGCGGCACGCCGGTGAACGGCCCGATCCGGGGCAGACGGCGTACGTGATCTTCGCGGGTCCGCGGGACCCCGGGCGCACTCCGTGCCGGCCGCCAGAGAGAGGAACCACCACGGTGACCATGTCCCAGCGCCGTACGCGTCCGACACACCGCGGGCGGCGCTTCGACCTGCGGGCGACGGCCGTGTTCTTCGGCCTGCTCGCCACGGCCCTGATCGCCGCCGGCTTCGCGGCGCGCGCGCTGGCCCCGGCCGTGCAGCGGCGCCCGGTGTGGGTCGTCGTCCTGCTGTGCGTGGCCGTCGCGACCCTGCTGGCCCACGGACGCAGACGACGGCGGCTGTCCGCGGCGAGGATCGCCCGCCGGGCGGGCGAGGCCCTGGAACAGGCCACGACGACGGCGCTCGACGCCCTGGACACACCGGCGCCGGCGCCGGCCCGCGCGTACGACGACGGCGTCCCGGACCCCGGGGAGACGTACGACTACGGCCTCCTGGACCCCGATGAGTTCGAGGCGGCGATAGCCGGCCTGTGCGCGCGGGACGGCTGTACGCGGGTGGAGGTCGTCGGGGGAGCGGGGGACCTGGGCGCCGACGTGACGGCCCTGACCCCCGACGGCCGCCGCCTCGTCGTCCAGTGCAAGCGCTACGGCGACGACAACAAGGTGGGCTCGCAGGACCTCCAGCGCTTCGGCGGCACCTGCTTCACCGTCCACGAGGCGGACGTCGCCCTCGTCGTCACCACCAGCGACTTCACCGCGCCGGCCGTCGAGTACGCCGAGCAGTGCGGCATCGTGTGCGTGAACCGCGACGCCCTGCTCGCCTGGAGCGGGGGACGGGCGCCGGAACCCTGGGCGGCGGGCGCGTACGAGGCGTAGGCCCGGCTGTTGTCAGTACCGGATGCCATCCTGCCGGTATGGACGAACTGGAGTTCATGCGCGGCAGGGTCTACGGCGCGGACCACGACGATCCGGGCCCGCGCGACGGGAGGTCGTACGTGGAGCTGGCCGGGGGCCCGCTGGACGGTCTGCTGCTGGACGTCACCGGCCGCAGCGAGACGGAACTGAGGCACGGCGTCGGCCTGCCCACCGAGATGGGCCGCTACGGCGCGGGCGGACGCGCGGTGTACGCGCCCCGCGACACCGGCGCCCGGGTGTACGACTGGAGGGGCGACGTTCCCTGACCACCCGGCCGGGTACCCGGGGCGTCCTGGACGCGAGGAGACGGAGCGGGCCATGGGACTGCTGACGGAAGGCGGCTCGCTGCTGCGCGACCGGATCGGTCACGCGATCTTCTCCCGGGTCGCCGGACCGGACGGCCCGGACAACCGCGCACGCATCCACGACACGCCCGGCCCGCGCTGGTTCGGCCCCGACCGGCCGGTCAGGAGGGTGCACGGGGACGCGTCGATGTTCATCGGCGGGCTGTCGGCCCTGCTGCTGCAGTCGCTCCACCCGCTGGCCATGGCCGCCGTCGCAGGGCACTCCGGGTTCCGCGGCGACCCCTGGGGGCGCCTCCAGCGGACCAGCACCTTCCTCGCCGTCACCACGTACGGCACCGCCGACAGCGCCCAGCGGGCCGTCGACCGGGTGCGGGCGGTCCACGAGACGGTGCGCGGCACCACCGCCGACGGCGAGGAGTACCGGGCGTCCGACCCCCGCCTGCTGTGCTGGGTGCACATCGCCGAGGTCGACATGTTCCTGCGCGCCCACCAGCGCTACGGAGCCCGTCCCCTGGACGAGGAGGGCTGCGACGCGTACGTCGCCGACATGGCGCGGATCGCCACCGCGCTCGGCGTGCCCGACCCGCCGGTCGACCGCGCCGGACTCGCCGAGCGGCTGGCCGCCTACCGCGGCGAGCTGCGCGCCACCCCCGAGGCCCGCAGCACCGCCCGCTTCCTGCTGCTCCGCCCGCCCGTCCCCCTGCTGGCCAGACTGCCGTACGGCGCCCTCGCCGCCAACTCGGTCTCCCTGCTCCCCGTCTGGGCCTCCCGCGCGCTGTGGCTGCCCCGCATACCCCCGGCCGAGGGTGTCTGCGTACGCCCCCTCGGCACCACCGTCACCGCGGTCATCCGCTGGGCCCTGACCCCGGCCCGCGACACGACCCCCTGACCCCGAACACGCCCACGGCGCCGGCCGCGGGCAGTCGTGCCGCAGGGCGGCACGGGTGGGCTGGAGGTGCCCCCCTGGGGGAGGCACCCCGCAAGCGCCGGGCCGCGCGACCGCCCCCCCGGCCCACACCGACACGGGGCACCCGTGAACGCCGGACCGTGCGACCGCCCCCCGGCCCACCAGCACGGGGCACCCCGCAAGTACCGACCACGCCGCCGGTTGACCTCGCCGAGGAGGGGCACTCAGTGCTGACCGACATCGCTCACGGACACGGGAGGCCGAAGTGGCGGTCCGCCATCATCTGATCAGGACGAGCCCGCAGTCCGTCTGGGCCGTCCTGGAGGACGGCACCCGGTACGCGGACTGGGTCGTGGGAACCTCCTCGTCGAAACCGGTGCGCGGACAGTGGCCGCAACTCGGCTCGGCGATCGGCTACGAGGTCCGCCTCGGCCCCCTGCGCCTGACCAACGAGACCGTCGTCCGACGCTGTGTGCCCGGCGAGGCACTGGAACTCGAGGCCGAGGCCGGCCCTCTCGGCACCGCCCGCATCGCCATCGAACTGCGCCCCTGGGGCGACCACTGCCTGGTCATCGTGGACGAACACCCCTTGCGGGGCGCCGGCGGCACGGTGCACAACGTGGCCGTGGAGGCCCTGATCCAGATCCGCCACCGCGCCATGCTCGCCAGACTGGCGAAGATCTGTGAGACCGACGCGGCCGAGACCGAGCGGCGCCGGCCCCTCGGCCAGGTGGTGTCACCGGCCCCCGGCGAGGGAGGCGCCCGTGCCTGACGCCGTGGTGATCGGGGCCGGCCCCAACGGACTGGTCGCGGCCAACCTGCTCGCCGACGCCGGCTGGAGCGTCGAGGTGCTGGAGGAGCAGCCGGAGCCCGGCGGAGCCGTACGCCACGACCGGGGCACCGACCCCGAGTTCGTCAGCGATCTCTGCAGCTCCTTCTACCCGCTCGCCGCCGCCTCCCCGGTCGTCTCCGGACTGCGCCTGGAGCGTCACGGGCTGCGCTGGAGCCACGCCCCGCACGTGGTCGCGCACCCCCTGAGCGACGGCCGGTGCGCGGTCCTCGACCGTCGCGTCGACGTCACCGCCGACTCCCTGGAGGCCTTCGCGCCGGGCGACGGGGCCGCCTGGCACCGTCTGCACGACATGTGGGAGGGCCTTAGGCCGGACCTCCTGGACGCCCTGTTCACCCCCTTCCCGCCCGTCCGTTCCGGGCTCCGGCTGGCCGTCCGGCTGCGCGGCACGGGCGGGCTGCGCATGGCGCGCACCCTGGTCCTGCCGGTGCGCCGGATGGCGGAGGAGGAGTTCCGGGGAGAGGGCGGAGGGCTGCTGCTGGCCGGGAACGCACTCCACGCCGACCTGGCACCGGAGGCCGCGGGCAGCGGCGGCTTCGGCTGGCTGATGTCGATGCTCGGACAGACCTACGGCTTCCCCGTGCCGGCCGGCGGCGCCGGAGCCCTCACCGAGGCCCTGGCACGCCGTCTCGAGTCGCGCGGCGGGGTGCTGCGCTGCGGCAGGCGCGTCGACCGGATCCTCGTACGCGACGGCCGGGCGACGGGGGTGCGCACGGCCGACGGCGAGACGTTCGCGGCCGGCCGCGCCGTCCTCGCGGACGTGGCCGTGCCCGCCCTGTACCGCGAACTCCTCGGCCCCGAGGACGTTCCCGCCCAGATACTGGACGACCTGCGGCGCTTCCAGTGGGACTTCGCCACCTTCAAGGTCGACTGGGCGCTGGACGGCCCGGTGCCCTGGAGCTGCGAGCAGGCCGCGGGCGCCGGCACCGTCCATCTCGCGGACGGCATCGACGAACTCACCCGCTTCGCCGCCCAGCTCGCCACCGGCAGCGTCCCCGACCGCCCCTTCTGCCTGTTCGGCCAGATGACGACCTCCGACCCGTCCCGCTCCCCGCGGGGCACCGAGTCCGCGTGGGCCTACACCCATGTGCCCCACGACGTCACCGGCGACGCGGGCGGGGACTCGCTCACGGGAGCCTGGGACACCAAGGAGCAGGAGCTCATGGCCGACCGCGTGGAGCGCCAGGTGGAACGCTTCGCGCCCGGCTTCCGGTCCACGATCAGGGCCCGGCGCGTCCTCGCCCCGCCCACCCTCCAGGCCCTCGACCGGAACCTGTACGGCGGCGCCATCAACGGCGGCACCACGGCCATGCACCAGCAGCTCTTCTTCCGCCCGACCCCTGGCACCGGGCGCCCCGAGACCCACGTCAAGGGCCTGTACCTGGCATCCGCCGGCGCCCACCCGGGCGGCGGCGTGCACGGCGCGCCGGGCGCCAACGCCGCACGCGCCGCGCTGCGCCGGTCCCTCGCGCCGGTCCTGGCCGGGGCGCAGCGGCTGCTGGCCCGCCGCGACCGCACCGGCCGCCGGCAACCCGGCGCGGGCGGCAGCGGCGGTGGATGACCGGCGCGCACGACCCCCACGACCACGACCACGACCGACGGAGACGGGACGATGACCTCACACGACGACGGCCCCGACCGCGCCCACCTGCGCCCCGAAGGCGTGAGCGACGAGACGGTGGAGGCGCTCGGCTCGCTGTCGAAGGCACTGGAGACGACCGAGCGGGCCCGCGGCCACCTCTACAGCTTCCACCAGCTCACCGGCACCGCCGACCTCGAACTCGACCGGGCGGTCGAACTGCTGCGCAAGGCCGGGCACCCGGACTGGGCGGAGACGGTGCGCACCCAGGTGCTGGGCCGCAACGTGATCCCCGGGCACTGGACGTTCCAGGTCGTCGAGGCCTACGACGCCACGTACTACCGCCCGTTCAAGGAGCTCGAGCAGGCCGCCGTCGAGGAACTGGCCGAGGGCCGGGACCACCTCTACGAGGCCGAGATGAAAGAGGCCCGCCGGACCGCCGGCCACCCCGACCACACCGCCCGCCCCGGCACCGGCCCGCGGCCCGGCGAAGGGGAAGGCCGGTGAGCGGCGGTGGCCCGCTGCGCGGCCGTACCGTCGTGGTCACGGGCGCCGCACGCGGGATCGGCGCCGCCCTGGCCCGCGACCTCGCCGGACGCGGCGCCCGGATCGCGCTGCTCGGCCACGAGAGGTCCGGGCTGGAGGCGGTGGCGGAGAGCCTGCCCACGCGGACGTGGGCGGGCGAGCTCGACATCACCGACGACGCCGCGCTGGAGCGGGCCGCAGAACAGGTCAGGACACACCTCGGCACCCCCTCCGCCGTCGTCGCCAACGCCGGTGTCGCGGAGGGCGGCCCGTTCGTCACCTCGGACCCGGCCCTGTGGCGCCGCGTGATCGACGTCAACCTCACCGGCAGCGCGGCCACCGCCCGCGCCTTCCTGCCGGACCTGCTGGCGACGAGGGGCTACCACCTCCAGGTCGCCTCGCTGGCCTCGATCGGCGCCGCCCCGATGATGAGCGCCTACTGCGCCTCCAAGGCGGGCGTGGAGGCCTTCGCCCACTCCCTGCGCGCCGAAGTGGCGCACCACGGCGTCGCCGTCGGCATCGGCTACGTGAACTGGACCGACACCGACATGATCCGCGACGCGGACCGCCACCCCGTGCTGCGGGAGCTGCGCGGCCACATGCCGCCGCCGGCCCGGCGCCTGTACCCGGCGGACCAGGTCGCCGCCCGGCTCGCCGACGCGGTGGAACACCGCAGCACGGCCGTCTACGTGCCCCGCTGGCTGCGTCTGGCCCAGGCGGCGCGTGCCGCGCTGCCCCCGGTCGTGCTGCGGGTGGCCCGCCGGGAACTGGCCCGGCTGGAGGCCGAGGACCCGATGCGGCACACCGGGCTCCTCGGCGCCGGCGGCGAGGCCGACCGGACCGCGGCCGGGACGCGCCCCTGACCGGGCCGTCCGCTCAGCCGGGGAAACGCCCCGAGGAACGCAACGACCAGCGGCGCTCCGCGTAGGCCAGGTCGTCGCGCCACAGCCGTCCGGCGGCGGCCCGTACGAGCGGACGCAGCAGCGGCGCCGCACCGCGCGCCAGGGCGAACCCCGGACGGCCGGACGCCGCCACCACCGCCTCGACGACCGCCGTACGGGGCCGCCCCCGGTCATCGGCCCCCAGGGGAGTGGCGTGCGACTCGACCACCGACCCCGCCCCCTCGCCCTCGGTGATGCGCATGACGACCGTGCGCGGTTCGGGAGCGGTGAACACCGCCCGCACCGGGACCACCAGCCGCCCCGCCACCTTGAAGGACACGTCCACGGTGAAGCCGTCCCCGTCCCCGCTCCCGTCCGGAGCGCCGGCCACGGTGAGGTCGACGAACGAGTAGGGGTGGAACCAGGCCCCGTGCCAGGGATCCAGACGGTTGGCCACGACATCCTCGGGCTCACAGACCCCCACACCGGTGTACACCGCCGTCAGGGCACGCGCCGGGTCCGGCCGCCGCGGCACCACCGGCGCGTCCAGCGGCGCCTCGCCGCCCACCGCGTCCAGCCGGACCCACAGCAGGACGCCGTCGTCGTACGCCGGGAACGGCTCCCAGCCCGCGAAGGGCCCGCCGTCCAGGGCGAGTCCGTGCCAGTGGCACACCAGCGTGCCGCAGCGCACCGGACTGTCCCGCAGCGGAGCGCCCAGATGCGGGCAGATCCCGGGCCCGGCGACCGGACGGCCGGCCGCGTCCCGCCACACCACCACCTCCTGCCCCGCCACGGTCCGTGCCAGCGGACGGCCACCGCCCACGTCGCGGGAGGCGCCGACGACGTACCAGTTGCCGGACGGACGCGCCTGCGCCCGCTTCAGCGCCCCGGCGATGACGGCGGGCCGGGCCTCGCGCCAGGTGGGACGCTGCCGCTCCCACGGCACCGGGCGCCGGCGCAGGGACAGCGGCAGGCGCCGGCACTCCCTCCCGGATCCGGTGCTCATACGGCCTCCCCGGGAACCGGCGGGCACGGGGTGAGCGGCCGGACGTCCGGGCGCCGGCCGCCGCCGCGGGCCCGCAGCCGGGCGGCGGCCACCCGGGCGAGCCCGTCCGCGGCCACCACGGCACGGCGCCGGCGCGACACCACCGCCCGCCGGTGCAGCACCGACCAGCCGTCCCGCGCCACCGCCTCCAGGATCCCGCCGTACAGCACGAACGCCGCGCGGACGCACGGCCGGGACACCAGTTCCAGCATCGCGAGCCCCGGTGCCGCCTCCCGGTACACGCCTCGCGTCAGCGCCTCGAACTCCCTCAGCGCGGCGGTGACCCGCCGGTCGCGGCGGCCGGTGTCCCGGCACCAGCGCAGCAGCGCCCGGTGGGCGCCGTGCGCGGCGAGCAGGTCCGCGGGCAGGTACACCCGCCCCCGGTCGAGGTCCTCGCCCACGTCCCGCAGGAAGTTGGTGAGCTGGAAGGCGACCCCGAGGGCCGCGGCGTGCGGCGCGGCCGCCTCGCGCGGGGCGACCGTGCCGAGAACGGGCAGCATCTGCAGCCCGATGACCGCCGCCGAACCGTGCGTGTACCGGCGCAGGGCCGCGTAGTCGGCGTAGTCGGTGACCACCAGGTCGGAGCGCATGGCGGTCATGAAGTCGGCGAAGTGCCCGTGGTCGATGCCGTACCGGAGCGCCGTGTCGGCGACCGCCCGCACCACCGGTTCGGTGCTGTTCCCGTCCCGCAGGCCCTTGTCCAGTTCCCGCTGGAGCGCGGAGAGCCCGGCGTCCCGGCGCTCGGTGTCCGCCCCCGTGCCGAGCGCGTCGACGATGTCGTCGGCCCAGCGGGCGAAGCCGTACAGGGCGTGCACGGCGGGGCGCCGCTCGACGGGCAGCAGCCGGGTGGCGAGGAAGTACGTCCTGCCGTGCCGGGCGTTGAGCGCGCGGCAGTGGCGGTAGGCCTCGCGCAGCACCGGATCGGTGACGCCGGCCGCGTCGAGTTCACGGTCGGTCATACGGGGACCTCCTGCGTGGGGGTGAGAGGGCGACGCGGCGGTCGCGGGCCGCCGGTGATCCGTGCCGCGGCCAGCTTCCCGGACAGCAGCACGGTCGGCACGCCGACACCGGGGGTGGTGCCGCAGCCGGCCAGTACGGCGTTCTCGGTGCCGCGGACCAGGTTGCGGGGCCGGAACGGTCCCGTCTGGGCGAAGGTGTGGGCCGTGGCGAACGGCGTGCCGGCCGCGTGCCCCTGCGCGTGCCAGTCCGCGGGCGTCACCACGCACTCCGCCTCCACGGCGGCCCCGAGCCCGGCCAGCCCGCGCCGCTCCAGCTCCCGCAGCAGCGCGTCCCGGTAATCCGGCGCCAGGTCCGTCCAGGCGGCCGGACCCGGCCCGATGTCGGTGTTGGGGCACGGGGCGAGGACGTAGTGCAGATGGCGTCCCGGCGGGGCGAGGGACGGGTCGGTCGCGGTGGGCCGGGTGATGAGCAGCGACGGGTCGCTCATCAGCCGGCCGGTGCGGGTGAGCTCGTCGAAGGTGGTGTGCCAGGCGGCGCCGAAGGAGAGGGTGTGGTGCGCCAGGTGCGGCCAGGTCCGGTCGGTGCCGAGGTGCAGCACGACCGCGGAGGGGGAGTGCCGCAGCCGTACGGGGCGCCGCGGCGCGCGGCCGAGGAGCGCGTAGGCGACGGGCAGGTCGGGAGTGAGGACCACCGCGTCGCAGGGGATGCGGCCCTGGTCGGTGACGACGGCGGTGATCCGCCCGCCGGAGCGTTCCAGCCGGGTCACCCGGTGGCCGAACCGCAGGCCGGCGCCCGCGTCGGCGGCGGCGTCCGCCATGGCGCGCGGCAGCGCGTGCATCCCGCCGCGCGGGAAGTACACGCCGGCGACGGTGTCCATGTAGGCGATGACCGCGTACGCGGCCAGCGCCCGGGCCGGCGGGACGCCCGCGTACAGGGCCTGGAAGGAGAAGACCCGGCGCAGCCGCTCGTCCCGCAGGAACCGCCCGATCCGCGCGTCCAGCCGCCCGAAGCCGCCCAGTGCCGCCAGCCGTACGAGGTCGGCGCCCAGCAGGCCGAGCGGCGAGTCGAAGTTGGCGTCGATGAAGCGGTGCGTCTGGACGCGGTGCAGCCGCTCCAGCCAGTCGCGCAGCCGCAGATAGCCGGCGGCCTCACGGGCGCCGGCGAACCGCTCGACCTCCGCGGCCATCGCCTCGGCCCCGGTGTGCACGTCGAGGCTGCTGCCGTCGGCGAAGCGGGCCCGGTACGCCGGGTGCAGCGGAACCAGCTCCACCCGCTCGCGCAGGCTGTCACCGACCGCGGCGAACGGCTCGTCGGCCAGGTCGGGCATGGTCAGCACGGTGGGACCGGTGTCGATCCGGTACCCGTCGAGCACCGTCCGCCCGGCCCGCCCGCCAGGCAGCGCGTCCCGCTCGACGACGGTGACCCGCCGGCCCGCGCCCAGCAGGTGCAGTGCCGCCGACAGCCCGGCCAGCCCGGCCCCCACGACGACGACATGATCCGTGCGGCCCGTCACGGTGCGCGTCACCGGCCGGCCTCCCCGCCGCCGGCCGCCCGTGCGGGCCGCGGCCGGGTGCCGCGGGGGTGTGCGTCCCGTGCGGGCCCCTCACCCGCCGCGGAGGCCAGCAGCAGCCGCAGCCGCTCCCCGCCGTGCGGATCGAGGAGGGCACCGTCGACGTGCCGCAGCCCCCGGGCCACCAGCCGGTCGATCATCGCCTCGACCGCGCTCCGCGCCCCGGTGCCCGTCAGCACCTCCCGCACCTCCTCCAGCCCCTCCTCGGTGAGCGTGCCGCGGCCGAGCGAGCGGTCCAGCACGTCCAGGGCGCGGCGGTCGCCGGCCGCCTCGGCCCGCGCGTGGGCGACCGCCACCAGACAGGTCTGCTTCCCCTCGCCGATGTCCCCGCCCGTCGGCTTGCCGGTGCGCCGCGGATCACCGAAGACGTCGTCGAGATCGTCGCGGAGCTGGAACGCCGTGCCCACACAGCGCCCGGCCGCGCACAGGGCCGCCGCGGTGCCGTCGTCCGCGCCCGCGAGCGCGGCACCGAGGGCGATCGGCCGTTCGACCGAGTACAGGGCGCTCTTGATCCGGGCGGCGCGCAGCGCGCGCGGCAGGGACCGCGACCCCGTCGCCTGGCCGTGCAGGTCCAGGTACTGGCCGGCCACCATCTCCGCGCGCATGTCGCTCCAGAGCCGGCGCACCGCCCGCCCGCCGTCCCCTTCGAGCGGCGTCTCGGCCAGGAGGTCGTCGGCCCACACGAGCGCCAGATCGCCGGCGAGGATCGCGGTCCCGTCGCCGAGGCGTTCGGCCCGTCCCGCCGGTGCCGCGTCCGCGTACTGGGCGGCGACGTCGACGTGGAGCGTGGGCCGCGCACGGCGCAGCGCGGAGCCGTCCATCACGTCGTCGTGGACCAGCGCGCAGGTCTGCAGGAGTTCGAGCGCCGCGCCGATCCGCAGGGCCGCCCCGACCGTGTCGGCGTCCTCGCCGCCACAGGCGCGCAGCGCCCACCACAGGAAACGCGAACGGGTGCGCTTGCCGCCCGTACGGGTGAAGTGCGCGACGCGTCCGGCCACGTCGTCGCCGAACAGCGGGTCCACGTCCCGTGCGCGGGCCACCCGGTCGGCCAGCACGTGGTCGAGCACACGGCCGACCGCGCCGGACACGTCCCGGTCCACGGCGGACGCGTCCTCGGTGCCCGGCGGCGGCAGGGTGTGCTCCGTGCCGTACGGCGCGCCGCCGGGCGGGCCGGGTGCCGACACCGGCATCGGTTCCCCGACGAGCCGCGGCCCTGCCGGGTCGTGATCCTGCGCCTGTGTACGGCCCATCCCGGTTCCTCTCGTCCTGAACGCCGATCGTTCCGTGCCCGGTGCCTTTCCGCCCGCGCACCGCGTGCGGACGCGGTACGGAGGGAACGGTCCGGCTAACCACCGCCGCATGCCTTCCCCCTGCGCGCCCTGTCTCACCGGAAGCGGTTCCTCACACCTTCGAGTGACCCGCATCCGATCGGGCACACAGGCAGGAATGCTGGACACGTGTGCCGAGGAGCGGGAGGAGCGTGCCGTCGTGCTGGACGCCGACGTGGCGATCGTCGGGGCGGGAGCCGCCGGACTGTCCCTGGCCCACCGCCTGTCACGGACCGTGCCGGGGACCCGCGCACCGTCGGTCGTCCTGGTGGACGCCCCGCCCGGCCCGCTGCGTCCCCCGCGCCGCACCTGGTGCTTCTGGGAAGCGGGCGCGGGCCGTTTCGACGCTGCCGTCACGGCGACCTGGCGGCACCTGCGGGTGCGTCCCCCTTCCGGCCGGGCGGCCGAGGGGGACATCGCGCCGCTGCGCTACAAGATGATCCGGTCCGACGACTTCGAGCACCTGGTCGGTCACGACCTGGCCGGCAGCCCGGCCGTCCGCCGGCTGGAGGCGACCGTCGAGACCGTGGAGGACGTGCCCGGGGGAGCCCTGGTCCGGCTGCGGGACACCGGCGCCCGCACTCTGCGGGTCCGCTGGGTGTTCGACTCACGCCCCCCGGGCAGCCTGCCGGCCGCCCGCACCACCCTGCTGCAGCACTTCCACGGCTGGTACGTCCGCACCGCCCGCCCGGTCTTCGACCCCCGGACCGCCGACCTGATGGACTTCCGCACCCCCCAGCCGGCCGACGGGCTGTCCTTCGGCTACGTCCTGCCCGTCGGCCCCCGCGAGGCGCTGGTGGAGTACACCGAGTTCTCCCGGCGCCCCCTCACCGCCGACGGCTACGAGTCGGCGGTACGGCGGTACACCGAGGACGTGCTCCGGCTGGGGGAACTGCGGATCCTGTCCACCGAGACGGGCGTCATCCCGATGACCGACGCCCCGATCCCCCGCCGGGTCGGTGCCTCCGTCTTCCGCATCGGTGCCGCGGGCGGCGCCACCCGTCCCTCGACCGGCTACACCTTCGCCGGGATCCAACGGCAGACCAGGGCGGTCGCCGCCGCCCTCCGCCAGGGCCGTGTTCCCGTGCCGCCCCCCGCCCATTCGGCCCGCTCCCGGGCCATGGACGCCGTCCTGCTGCGCGCCCTGGACAGCGGCCGGGCCGACGGGCCCGCGCTGTTCTCCCGGCTCTTCACCCGGGTGCCCATGCGGCGCCTGCTGCGCTTCCTGGACGGCCGCACCCGGCTCCACGAGGACCTCGCCGTCGGCCTGCGCGCCCCCATCGGCCCCATGCTCCGCTCGGCGCTGGAACTGCCCGCCCTGCCCCGCCGCCCCTTCGACGGCCCCTGACCCGGCCCCTCTGCACCAGGAGACCGCATGACCCTGCTGCGCGACGAGAAGCTCGCCGCCGCGTTCGACCACGCCGCCCGCGGCTACGACACCCTGGTGGCCGCCAACCCCGGCTACCACGCCCACCTCCGCCGCTCGGCACGCCGGCTGGGACTGCCGCGGCGGGGCGAGGGACTGCGCGTCCTGGACCTCGGCTGCGGCACCGGCGCGTCGACCGCCGCACTCGCCACCGTGCTGCCGGGCGCGCGGATCACCGGCGTGGACGCCTCCGCCGGCATGCTCGAACGGGCCGCCGCCAAGAACTGGCCGGACGGGGTGAGCTTCGTCCGGGCACCGGCGGAAGGGCTGGCGGAGGCCGGGGTGAAAGGGCCGTTCGACGCGGTGTTCGCGGCCTACCTCTTCCGCAACGTCTCCGATCCCGACGCCGTGCTCGCCACCGTGCGCGATCTGCTGGCCCCCGGGGGGAGACTGGGCGTGCACGAGTACACGCTCGGCGGACGCCGCGCGGACCGCGTGGTCTGGAACCTGGTGTGCCGCGGCATCGTCCAGCCGGCGGCCGGCGTGCTCGGGGACGCCGGGCTCTACCGCCACCTGCGGCGCAGCGTCGTGGAGTTCGACACCGCCGGCCGTTTCGCCGGCCGGCTGCGCGCGGCCGGCTTCGAAGCGGTGCGCGCCCTGCCCCTGCCGGGATGGCAGACGGGCATCACCCACACCTTCGTCGGCCGACGGCCCCGCACGGAGAGCGAGGCCGAGGGATGACCCCCTCCCGCCGCCCGGACGCCACCCGGCACGGCCGGGACCGCCGCGCCCGGGTGCTCACGCCCCCGCCCGGTACACGCCGGATCGAGGGCGCCCGCCCGACGACCGCCGTCGTCGGCGGCGGCATCGCCGGCCTGGCCGCGGCGACCGCGCTGGCCGAGCGCGGCGTGGCCGTGACGCTCTACGAACGCGAACCCTTCCTGGGCGGACGGGTCGGCGGCTGGCCCACCCGGCTGGCGGACGGCACCCCGGCGACCATGAGCCGGGGCTTCCACGCCTTCTTCCGCCAGTACTACAACCTGCGCGGCCTGCTGCGCCGTACCGACCCCGGCCTGGAACGGCTCACCGGCCTGCCGGACTACCCGCTGCGGCACGCCGACGGACTGCGGGACGGCTTCCGCCACGTCCCGCGCACCCCTCCGTGGAGCGCGCTCGGCTTCGTCGCCCTCAGCCCGTCCTTCCGCGCACGCGACCTGCGCCGCATGAGACCGCTCGCGGCCCTCGACCTGCTCGACGTGCGCGTGCCCGAGGTGTACGAACGCCTGGACGGCGTCAGCGCCCACGACTTCCTCGACGCCGTGCGCTTCCCGCACAGCGCCCGCCACCTGGCCTTCGAGGTGTTCTCCCGCAGCTTCTTCGCCGACCCCCGGCAGTTGTCGGCCGCCGAGATGGTCCTGATGTTCCACATCTACTTCCTCGGCTCCGCCGAAGGGCTGCTGTTCGACGTGCCCGACGGGCCCTTCCCCGCCGCCCTGTGGGACCCCCTGGCCGGCTACCTGCGCCGGCACGGCGCCCGGATCCGCACCGCCACGGCCGTCGAGCACATCGCCCCCACCGGCGACGGCGGCTACGAGGTCGCCACCACCGGGGAGGAGAGCCGTCACGACACCGTCGTCCTCGCCCTCGACGCCGCGGGGCTGCGCACCCTGGTCGCCCGCTCCGGCCGGCTGGGCGACGGCCCGTGGCGGGAACGGATCGCCCGCCTGCGCACCGCCCCGCCGTTCCTGGTCAGCCGGCTGTGGCTGGACCGGCCCGTCGCACCCGACCGGCCCGCGTTCCTGGGCACGAGCGGATACGCCGGCCTCGACAACATCAGCGTGCTGGACCGCTACGAGGACGAAGCGGCCCGCTGGGCCTCCCGCACCGGGGGCTCCGTGGTCGAACTCCACGCGTACGCCCTGGACCCGGACGCGTCCCGGGACGTCGAGCGGAAGCGGCTGATCGCACAACTGCACCGCGTCTACCCGGAGACCCGGGCGGCCACGGTCGTCGACGCCCGGCACGAGTGGCGGGCCGACTGCCCCCTGTTCCCCGTGGACGGCCACACCGGCCGGCCGACGGTACGCACCCCGGAGCCCGGCGTGACGATGGCCGGCGACCTGGTCCGCACCGGCCTGCCCGTCGCGCTGATGGAACGCGCGGCGACGACCGGGTTCCTCGCCGCCAACGCCCTGCTGGAACGCTGGGGGGTACGCGGACAGACCCTGTGGACGGTGCCCGACCGGGGACGCGGCGCCCTGCTGCGGTCCCTGGCCGCACTGGGCCGGCGGCCCGCGGACCGACGGGGGACCGGCGGCCGGGCCCGGACCGCTCGGCTCCCGTCCCCGCCGCGGTGAGGTGTCCGAGGACGTCGGTCTGCCGCGGCAGGCGTTCCGGGAAGGGAGACCGGTTGTCCAGGTGCAGGACGGCGCGGGCGGCACTGCTGTGCCGGCGGACCATGAGCAGCGCGGCCGGGCCCGGCCGGTCGATGCCCGTCAGGTCGCGGAAGTCCAGCCGCACGGCACGCGGCGGGGCCGGCCCGGTCAGGTGCGCCACCACGACGGCGGTCGGCTCCGCACCGCAGGCGTCGTCGAGTTCGCCCCGACGCGCACGGTCGGCGTCGCGGTCCGCGGGTCCGCCGGGGGGGGGACACCGGTGGGGTGCGACGCGCTCATACGGGGGTGCCGCGGACCACCGGCCCGGCGGACCGGTCGCGGAGACCGGCCGCGCCCTCGCGGACGATGCGCAGGCCGCGGGGGAAGTCGTGCAACTGCTCCGCGAGGATGTCCAGCCCGGTGATCAGGGAGTGCACCGGAACATTCCGTGCCGCGAGCACCTCGGAGGTCCACCCCAGGAATTCGGTGAACACCCCCGCGTCGTCCATGTACAGGGCGGTGGCCAGGAAGTCGAGGATGTGGACCAGGTCCTCCGCGGTCCGCTCCCGCCCCGCGTCGTCGTACCCGCGCATGGCCGGGAACCGGCTCTCCAGGTCCGTCAGCACCTGTTTGACCAGCCGGCCGCGGGACCGGACCACCATCGTGTACTCCTGGTCCGCCAGGTGCGGCAGGTCGTCGACCGCCTGCCGGACCGCCGTGGGGCGCGGCAGACCGGCCTCCAGCGCGGCGGCCGCGCCGGGGGCGTCCGGGGCCCACCCGTCGGCGCCCAGGGCCCGGGCGAACCGGCCGTCCTCGCCGAAGGCCCTGCCCCCGGCGAGCACGGGCACTCCGACGGCCTGGCAGGCGGTGATGGCCGCGTGCGCGGCCGGCAGGTGGGTGGGGATCGACCCGGAGAGCAGGACGGCGTCGGAGCCGGTGTGGTGCTGGTGGGCGACGAGGTGGGGCGTGGGCGTCTGGGCGCCCAGGTAGTCCACCTGCCAGCCCCGCAGCCGCAGGACCTCGGCGACGAGCCGGGCCGGGAAGGCGTGCCACTCGCCGTCGACGCAGGTGACCGTCACCCGCCCGCGGTGCGGGGGGACGGGCCTGCCCGCCGCCGGACGGTGGACGAGGGCGGCGATCACGCGCTCGTTGACGGCCGTGGCGGCGTGCTCCTGGGCGACGGTGATGCGGTCGGCGGCCCATTCGGCACCGATCCTCTCCTGCACCGCCGCGACGACGTCGAGCAGCAGGGTCTCCTCCTCCCACCCCGCGTCGAGCCCGGCGCGCACCACGTCGACGGCGTCGTACTCGGTGCCCTCGAGCACCGCCCGCCAGAGTGCGTCGCGCAGGACGGCGGTCGACGGGCGGTTCGTGCTCACGTGTCCCTCCCCGGGGATTCGCCGACGCCCGTGGGCGGCGCCGTGCGGGGTGCGCTGATGGCGAGGAGGGCCATGTCGTCGTGGCCGCCGCCGCCCAGCCACTGGGCGGCCAGCATCTGCACCCGCTCCACGACCGCTTCCCCCGGCAGGCCGGCGCATTCCACCAGCGCCTGCCGCAGACGGCGTTCCCCGAACAGTTCGTCCCCCAGCGGTCCGCCGCGGGCCTCGGTGATGCCGTCGGTGTAGAGCAGGCACGTCTCCCCGGGCGCGAGCACCTCCTCGGCCGTCCGCACCGTGACGGAGGGGAGCGCGCCGACGAGGGTGCCGTGGGTGGCCGCCTCCTCGACCCGGCCGTCGGCGCGGACGATGAGCGGGGGCATGTGCCCGGCGCTGGTCAGCCTCAGACGCACCCGGCGGCCCTCGCGTCCGACGGAGGCCAGCGCCATGGTGGCGAAGCGGGTGTGGTGCGAGGTGAGCAGGGCCCCGTTGAGCAGGGTGAGGACCTGCTGGTGGTCGGAGGCCAGGGGCAGCAGCGCGTGCAGCGTGTTGCGGATCTTCCCGGTCAGGACCGCCGCGTCCAGTCCCTTGCCGGCCACGTCGCCCAGCACGACGAACGTCTCCTGCGAGGCGTCCGCCCCGGGGTGGACGTCGTAGAAGTCACCGCCGATCCGTTCGTGGTCGCTGGCGGCGCGGTAGCGCCCCGCGTAGTCCACCCCGTG
The DNA here is from genome assembly GCF_043084105.1 of Streptomyces sp. NPDC014676. Lineage (NCBI taxonomy): Bacteria > Bacillati > Actinomycetota > Actinomycetes > Kitasatosporales > Streptomycetaceae > Streptomyces > Streptomyces sp. NPDC014676. Next base: position 77,034 of record NZ_JBIBZI010000009.1, read on the forward strand.
CAGGTTCTCCAGGACCGGCGGCAGCAGTTCCCGCATGAGCGTGGTGGTGATCGAGCTCTGCTCGCTGTACAGGCGCGCGGCCGACAGCGCGGTGCCCGCGCGTGCGGCGAAGAGCCGGGCGAACGCCTCCTCGTCCGGAGTGAAGGCCCGCTCCGTGCCGACGCGGAGCAGGACCAGCGCGCCGGCGGACACCCCGTGCCCGGGAAGCGGCGTGACGATGACGGAACCGACGGGCCCGCCGAAGCCCTCCGGGACGACCCACTCGGGGAGGGCGCCGGGGTCGATCCAGCGCGCGGGCACCGGCGGGAAACCCTGGAGGGCCTCGTCCAGGCCCGGGACGTCACGGGCGTCGAACTGGCGCGGAGCGTGCTGTGCGGGCCCGCCGCGCAGGGCGTGGGTGACGCTGTGGCGGCGGCCGACGGGCGGCAGGACGATCAGCGCGGCGTCGGCGAGGTGCTCGGCCGCCAGTCGCGCCGCGACCTCCGCGCAGCGCGGCACGTTCAACGACGCCAGCAGGGTGCCGGCGACCATGGCGCGGATCTCCGCCTGCTCCCGGGCGCTGCGCAGGGACGCCTCCGCGCGGCGGTGGCCGGTGCGGTCCACCAGCCACCACACGACGTCCCCGTCCGCGAGCGGGCCGGGACGCGCCTCGAAGAACCGGTCGCCGATCTCCCCGGTGGCAGGCGGGGCCGCCGGTGCGATGTCCGCTTCGTCGGCGAGACGGCGGTGCGCGTCCGCCAGCCAGGACGGCACCACGTCCCGTGGACCGTCTCCGTCGTGGTGGTCCGTCAGTACCAGCCGGGCGGGCGGGTTCAGGTCCACGACCGTGCCCTTCGCGTCGAGGACCACGACCGGGTGGGGAGCGTCCTTCCACGTCGGACCGGTACGGACGTCCGTGTCACGCGGGCGGGCGGGTGAACCGGGGGAAGGAATCACAAGCGCAGGCACGCGTCGTGCGCACCCCACCACCTCTCTGCCGGGAAACCGGATTCGTTGCCACGGTCTCCCATCCGTATCCCCGAAATCAACCCGACCGGGTGACGATGTGCCCGCCGGGCGGCCGCGTACCCCGAGGCGGGCCTCCCACCGCTGCTCTTGACCCGCCCCGGTTCCCGGCACGCTTCCGGGCGGACCGGCCGGTCCCGGGGCCTGCCGCCCGCCGCGCACGGGGCGGGTCAGTGCCCCGTGCCCTCCGGCAGCCGGAAGCAGGCCGTGACGGTCTTGCCGTGGGGGCAGGGGCGGGCCTCCCAGGTGTCGGCCAGGGCGTCGACCAGCAGCATGCCGCGTCCGCCGACACGTTCGGCGCTCGGTCCGCGGGGCGTCGGCAGGGCCGCGGACCTGTCGTGCACCGAGATGTGCAGACAACGGCCGTCCCACGACATGACCAGCTGCGCGCTGCTGCGGGCGTGGACGTGCGCGTTGGTGACCAGTTCCGAAACGGTCAGCAGCACGTCGTCCGCCGTCTCGGGGGCGGTCGTGTCCCAGCCCAGCGCGACGAGGTGCTCGCGTGCCCACTCGCGGGCCGCCTTCACCTCGTGGTCCATCGGCAGTGAGCGCGCCCAGCCCACCGTCCGGACCGACGACTCGTCCATGAGATCCTTCCAGATCGTCGCCGCGCGGCCCGGACGGGGACGTGCCGGACCGCGCGGAAGCGGAAAGAGGAACGGCTCAGCGGTGGCCGCCGCGGAGCCGGCCCAGCAGACGCTGTGCCTGGGCCCGGCGCCGGGGGTCGGCCGCCGCCCGCCGCACCTGCTCGGCCGTGCGCCGACCCTGAGGGCTCCTGGCGAACTGTTTGATGCGCTCCACCATGCTCGGCATGGGTGCTCCCTTCCGCGGGTCCGGTTCGTCCTTGCTGTTCTCCGCCTACCCCCTGCGGGCGGAGTCAGCCCTCGGGCGGCCGGACGGGCTCACGTCTCCTCCAGCGGCTGGTACGCCTCGGCTCCGAGGCCGAACGTCCACGCCACCCCCTCCCGGGCCGTCCGGGTCGTCGGCGGCACACGGAGCCAGTACGTGCGGTGGGTGCCGTCCGGCTCGGGAGTGGAGTTGAGGACCTCGACCATGACCACCGGCTCGTCGCCGTCCAGTTCGACGCGCCAGAGCGTGCCCGTGCCGTCCCGGTGCAGGGGCCGCGCCCCCGAGTCGGCGAGATAACGGTCGTAGCCGTAGTACTCGAGCATCACCCGCCGCAGCTCGGCGTTCTCCTCCTGCCGGATCCGCTCCGGGGTGAGCGTGCGCAGCTCCTCCAGGAAGGCGCGCGTCACCGGCATGCCGCGCCAGGCGCACAGGGCGAACCCGTCGGGGAACTCCAGCGCGGGACCGTCGCCGTGGTCGAGCCGGCCGGCCTCGTCCCGGTGCAGCGCGACGGGACGCTCGCACACCACCGCCACCTTCTCGAACGGCCACCACCAGCCGGCGCTGCGGCACACCAGCGCCGGCCCGGCGAGCGCGGACCCCTCGGTGTGCAGGGCCGCCAGCCACGGCGCGTCGTGCTGCCCGAGCAGCGCGTCCAGCAGGACCAGCCGTATCCCCGTGCGCGCGGCGGAGTCCCCGGGGGCGAGCTCGTCGAGCACTCCGGTGCGGATCCGGTCGACCAGCGCCTGCGTGGTGTCCCACAGGGCGCCGCCGGTCCGGGACCAGCGCCGGGACCAGTCCGCGGCGCCCGACTCCTCGTACAGCCGGGCGCGTTCGGCCGCCCACGGTTCATTGCGCACCGCCTCGCGCACGCTCGCCCCGAAGTCCGTCCCCTCCCGGACCAGCGTCACGCCCTCGCGCGGTGATCCGGCCCAGATCACGCGCTCCGGCTCGGCCAGCCCGGCGCTGCGGTAGGCCAGCCGGACACCCTCCTCCGCCGCCGCCCGGTCGGCGGGCCCGGTGGCCGCGGCCCACGCGCGCCAGCGCGCCGTTTCCTCCGCGAAGTCCTCGGCTACGGCCGCCGTCCCGCTCTCCTGCGCGATCGTCATCGTCAACGTCCCCTGTTCCCTGCTGTGGTGTGGTGTTCCGTACGGTCGCCGGTGTCCGTCAGTCCGCCACCAGCCGCACCGAGCCGGGGACGTACTCCCGCTGCCGGATCACCCGGTACCAGCCCTTCGGCAGGGTCATCGCCGCGTGTTCCTCGTGGACGACCCGGCCGCCCTCGGGCAGGTGCAGCAGGAACGGACCGGACGGGCCCGGCTCACGGACGAGTTCGCCCTTCCCGAGCACCGCGTGCGCGTGTCCGGTGACCTCCCCCAGCGCCAGCACCAGCCGGCCCCTGGCGTCACGCGGTTCCTTGGGCGCGTCCGGGACGTGGGACGGCACGGCCTCCTCCGCGACGGGCACGATCAGCACGTCTCCCTGCCGGTACATGACTCTCCCCTCCACTCCGGCGCGCCCTGCTCCGGAGTCCATGTGCGGACAGTAGGGGCCGGGACTGACAACGGACCGTCACCGGACCCTCCGCCGGGCGCTGTCAGTCCCTGTTGGTAGAACTGCTGCACGCACCGCCGGAGGGCCCGCACCCCGTGCCCCGTGACGGCCTCGCCCACGCACCGCCTTCCTTCCCGCGTCGCACGACAGGAGCAGTCCGTATGACCATCGGTGGCCACCTCGAGGAGCTGTACGGCCTTCCCGCCTTCACCTTTCCCGGGCCCGGCGAGACACCGCGTGAGCTGCCCGGACCCGAGGCCGTGGCCTGGCGGATCACCGCCGACACCTACGACGCCGAGGAGCAGTGGACCGAGGCCTTCGCCCGTTTTTGCTCCGCGGTCGACACCACCCGGGTCCGCGCCCTGGTCGTCGGCGCCTGGGAGGACGCGTACGAGAGGAGTTCCGCCGGCATCGTCGAGGCGCTGGTGGCGGCGCGTGACCGGCTGCCCGGCCTGCGGGCGCTGTTCCTCGGGGACATGCACTTCGAGGAGTGCGAGATCTCCTGGATCACCCAGACCGACGTGACACCCCTGCCGGCGGCCTTCCCGGACCTGGAGGAGTTCGGTGTGCGCGGGGGCCAGGGCCTGGCGTTCCCCGCCCTGCGCCACGACAAGCTGCGGAAACTGGTCGTGGAGAGCGGCGGTCTCCCGGTGGACGTCGTCCGCGGTGCCGGGGCCAGTGAACTGCCCGCGCTGGAACACCTCGACCTGTGGCTCGGCACCTCCTGGTACGGCGCCGACACCGAGGCCGCCGACCTGGAGCCGATCCTCTCCGGCGCCCGGCTGCCCCGGCTGCGGCACCTGGCCCTGCGCAACAGCGACATCCAGGACGAGATCGCCGCCGCCGTGGCCGCCGCGCCCGTGGTCGCGGGTCTGGACTCCCTCGACCTGAGCATGGGCACGCTCAGCGACGACGGGGGAGCCGCGCTGCTCTCGGGGCAGCCGCTGACCCATCTGCGGGCGCTCGACCTCGGGCACCACTTCATGAGCGAGGAGATGACCCGCCGGGTCCGCGAAGCACTGGGGCCGCACATCCCGGCCCTCGGCCTCACCCCCGCCCGCCGCAGGGCCCACCGCCCGGAGGACCGGTATGTCGCGGTCGGGGAGTGACCCGGGGCGGGCCGGCGCACCCGTGCGCCTCGCCCTCGTGGGCAACCCCGAGAACCGCAGGACGGCCCTCTTCACCGACGCCGCCCGCGCCGCCGGACTGCCCGCACCGCGGGTCGTGCCCTGGGAGCGGGTCCTGCGCGAGGGCGGAGCCGACTTCGCGGCCGACGAGACCGTCCGGCTCGACTCGCCCGGTGAGGATCCCGAGGTCGACCGGTTGCTGAGGGGAGTCGACGACCCCACCCGCGTGGAGGGCTCGGCACGCTGGTACGAGCGGTTCACCGGGGCCGTCCGAGGACTGCGGGGCGGGGTCCGCCTCGACGACGTGGACGAACTGGCCGTCCTGTTCGACAAACGGCGCTGCCACGCCGTCCTCGACGCGGCGGACGTCCCCGTGCCCGGGTCACCCACCTCCGGCCCGGACGCCGTACGGGTGACCGGCTGGGACGACGTACGCACCGTCATGCGCGAGCACCGCATGCCGAGACTCTTCGTCAAACTCGCGCACGGCTCCTCGGCCTCCGGGGTGCTCGCCGTCGAGGCGTCGGGCAGCGGACGCGTCAGGGCCACCACCTCCGTCGAACTCACCGGGGGAGGCAGGCTGTTCAACTCCCTGACGGTGCGCCGCTACGAACGGGAGCAGGACATCGCCGCCGTCGTGGACGCCCTCGCCCCCGACGGCCTCCACCTGGAGCGCTGGCTGCCCAAGGCCTCCCGGCGGGGTCGCGCCGCCGATCTGCGGGTCGTGGTGGTGGCCGGCCGCGCCACCCACGCCGTCGTGCGCACCAGCACCACCCCCCTGACCAACCTCCATCTCGGCGGCACCCGCGGCGACCTCGACGCGGTGCGCGACGCCGTCGGGACGGCCGGTGGCCGGTGGCCGGACGTCCTCGCCGTGTGCGAGCGTGCGGCGGCCTGCTTCCCGCGCACCCTGTGCGTCGGCGTCGACCTGCTCCCGGCCGTCGGCTGGCGCCGGTTCGCCGTCGGCGAGGTCAACGCCTTCGGCGACCTGCTGCCCCGGCTCACCGGACTGCCGGGCAGCGGGGCGGAGGGCCTCGACACCTACGCGGCCCAGGTCGCGGCGGTCCTGCGCCGCACCACCGGCCCGTCCCGCCCGCACCACCAGTACAGAACGGGAACCACCCATGTCAGCGCCTGAACCGACGCCCGTGCCCGGCCCCCACGGGGCCGCCGTACCGGACCACCCGGACATGAACGAGATCGTCGGCAGCCACGACATCCTCCTCGTCACCCTCGACACCCTCCGCTACGACGTCGCCGCCGAACTCGCCGCCGGGGGACGCATCCCGAACCTGGCCCGCCACCTGCCCGGCGGCCGCTGGGAGCGGCGGCACGCCCCCGGCAGCTTCACCTACGCCTCCCACCAGGCGATCTTCGCCGGATTCCTGCCGACACCCGCCGCACCCGGCCCGCACCCGCGCCTGTTCGCGGCCCGGTTCGCCGGCAGCGAGACCACGGCCGCGCGCACCTTCGTGTACGACACCCCGGACCTGGTGTCCGGCCTCGCGAAGGAGGGCTACCGCACGGTGTGCGTCGGCGGCGTCGGCTTCTTCAACCGGCAGGGTCCATTGGGCTCGGTGCTGCCCGGCCTGTTCCAGGAGTCCCACTGGGAGCCGGAGTTCGGCGTCGCCTCGCCCACGTCGTTCGAGGCCCAGGTGACCCGCGTGGAACACGTCGTCCGCGAACTGCCCCACGAACAGCGCCTGTTCCTCTTCGTCAACGTCGCGGCACTGCACCAGCCCAACTGGTTCCACCGGCCGGGCGCGACCCGCGAGGACGGTGACACCCGCGCCACCCACGCCGCCGCCCTGGAGTACGTGGACCGCCACATCGGCCGGCTGTTCGCCGCCGCGAGCAGCCGGCGCCGCTGCTTCGCCGTCGTCTGCTCCGACCACGGCACCGCCTACGGCGACGACGGCTACACCGGCCACCGCATCGGCCACGAGTCCGTGTGGACCGTGCCCTACGCCCACTTCCTCCTGGACCCCACCCCCGCCGAGGCCGCCCGATGACCACCGCCACGCCCGCCCGGACGGCCGGCACCGACACGCCCGCGAGCCCGTACCAGAGCTACGTCTACGCCTACCCGCACAAGACCGCCTACCGGCGGCTCGCCGACCGCCCCCGCCTCGACACCCTGTGGGCCGGCGAACCCAAGGACGCCCTCTCCCTCTACCTGCACATCCCGTTCTGCGAAATCCGCTGCGGCTTCTGCAACCTGTTCACCCGCATCGGCGCCCCCGACGGCCTGACCGGCGCCTACCTGGACGCCCTGGAACGACAGGCGACGGCGGTGCGCGAGGCCCTGGGGGAGCGGGCACCCGTACGGTTCGCCACCGCGGCCTTCGGCGGCGGCACCCCCACCTTCCTCACCGCCGCCGAACTCGAGCGGCTGTGCGACATCGCGGAGCATCGCATGGGCGCCGACCTGCGCGCGGTCCCGCTGTCCGTGGAGGCCTCGCCCGCCACGGCCACCGCCGGCCGGCTCGAGGTACTGGCCGCGCGCGGCACCACCCGCCTCAGCCTGGGCGTGCAGAGCTTCGACGACACCGAGGCCCGCGCCGCCGTACGCCCCCAGCGCCGCGCCGACGTCGAAGCCGCCCTCGGCCGCGTCCGCGACGCCCGGATCCCCGTCCTCAACATCGACCTCATCTACGGCATCGACGGCCAGACGGAGCACACCTGGCTGCGCTCCCTGGACGCCGCTCTCGCCTGGCACCCCGAGGAGCTCTACCTCTACCCCCTCTACATACGCCCCCTCACCGGCCTCGGCCGCCGCGCCGGCGAGGCGGACCCGGCCTGGGACGAACAACGGCTGCGCCTGTACCGCCTGGGCCGCGACCACCTCCTCGCCCACGGCTACGAGCAGCGGTCCATGCGCATGTTCCGCCGCGCGGACGCCCCGCCGCAGGGCGCGGACGACTACGCCTGCCAGACCGACGGCATGATCGGCCTCGGCTGCGGCGCCCGCTCCTACACCGCGGGCCTGCACTACTCCTTCGACTACGCCGTCGGCATGCACGAGATCCGCGGCATCGTCGACGACTACGTCTCCCGCCCGGCCGCCGACTTCGCCCACGCCGAGTACGGCCGCCGCATCGACACCGACGAGGCGCGCCGCCGGCATCTGCTGCAGTCCCTGCTCCAGGCGGACGGCCTCGGCCTCGCCGACTACCGTGCCCGGTTCGACGGCCGCACCCCGGCGGACGACTTCCCGGAGGAACTCGCCCGCTTCGCCGGCCGCGGCTGGCTGACGCAGGACACCACGCTGCTGCGCCTGACCCCCGAGGGGCTGGCCCACTCCGACGCCATCGGCCCGGAGCTGTTCTCCCCGGCCGTACGGGCCGCCATGGCCGCCTACGAGCGGAAGTGAGACCCGCCCGATGGACCTGACCCTCCTCTACCGGGGCCCGCTGGCCTCCTGCGACTACGACTGCCCCTACTGCCCGTTCGCCAAGCGGCGCGACAGCCGCGAGCAACTCCGTACCGACCGCGCCCGCTTGGAGAGATTCGCCGGCTGGGCCGAGGCGCAGACCACCGACCGCCTCTCCCTGCTCTTCACCCCCTGGGGCGAGGGCCTGGTCCGCTCCTGGTACCGCAGCACCCTGACCCGGCTGTCCCACCGACCCCACATCCGCCGCGTCGCCATCCAGACCAACCTCAGCTGCCGCACCGACTGGCTCGCCGGCGCAGACCTGGACACCCTCGCCCTGTGGTGCACGTACCACCCGGACCAGACCCCCTACGACCGCTTCCTGGCCAAGTGCCGCGAACTGGACCGGCTCGGCGTCCGGTTCAGCGTCGGCGTCGTCGGACTGCCCGAGCACCTCGACGCGGCCCGGCGGCTGCGCTCCGAGCTGCCCGAGAAGGTGTACCTGTGGGTCAACGCCGCCGAGGGACACACCTACGACGACACCGAGGCCGGCGTGTGGACCGCGCTGGACCCCCTCTTCCCCTACAGCCGCCGCCCCCACGCCAGCGCGGGCCTGCCCTGCCGCACGGGGGAGTCGGTGATCTCGGTCGACGGCGAGGGCACGGTCCGCCGCTGCCACTTCGTCCGCGCCGAACTCGGCAACCTCTACGACGGCAGCTACCGCGAGGCGCTGCGCCCCCGCCCCTGCCCCCTCACCACCTGCGACTGCCACATCGGTTACGTCCACCTCGAAACGCTGCCGCTGTACGACGTGTTCGCGGGCGGTGTGCTGGAACGGATACCGGCCCCGGCCGGGTAGCGGCCCGTACGCGGGAACGTGTTTGCCGCGGGAGCCAGCGGCAAGTCGGTGTCCATGAGTGAACAGAACAAGAACGCGCATCAGAAGACCACGTCCGCCCGGTCCGCCGCGACCAAGACCCGGGAGACCGCGGACAAGGCCCGGGAGACCGCGGGCAAGGCGACCGCCCCCGCCGCGGGCAAGGCCGGTGACGCGGCGTCAGCGGCCGCGTCGGGCGCCGAGCGCGCGGCCCGGGCGGCGAGCGGCGCCGCGCAGACCGCGGCCAAGGGGGTCGAGGCGGGCCGCCGCGCGGTCGTCGCCACCTCGGGCCAGGTCGCCGCCGGCGCCAAGACCGCCTGGACGGTGATAGCCAACCGCAGGCTCGTCGCCGCCGGTGCCGCGGCCGGCCTGACCGCGCTGACCGCCGCCTCCTACGCGGTGGGCCGGCGCGCCGAACGCCACACCCACGGCCCCCTCACCCGGATGACCGGCGGCCGGATCTGACACCGGGGCGGCGGGGCGGGACGGCGCGGAGCCGGGTCCCACTCGCGCGGTGCGGCCCCGAAGAGGAAAGATGTCTCCGCAAGCGAGGAATCGACCCATGCGGAGGAGTGGGCACATGCAGCACGAGCGAGCCGGCGGCCCGGCCGGCCCCGAGGATCTCGTCGACGTCGCTCGGCTGGTCACGGCGTACTACGCACTGCACCCCGACCCCGACGATCCGGGGCAGCGCGTCGCCTTCGGAACGTCGGGGCACCGCGGCTCGTCCCTGACGGCCGCGTTCAACGAGGACCACATCGCCGCGACCAGCCAGGCCATCTGCGAGTACCGCGCCGGCCAGGGCACCGACGGGCCGCTCTTCCTCGGCGCCGACACCCACGCGCTGTCCGAGCCCGCCCGGGTCACCGCCCTGGAGGTGTTCGCGGCCAACGGGGTCACGGTGCTCATCGACAGCGCCGACGGCCACACCCCGACCCCGGCGGTCTCGCACGCGATCCTCACCCACAACCGGGGCCGCGCCACGGGCCTCGCGGACGGCGTCGTGGTCACCCCGTCCCACAACCCGCCCGCCGACGGCGGGTTCAAGTACAACCCGCCCAGCGGCGGCCCCGCGGGCTCGGACGCCACCGGCTGGATCCAGGACCGGGCCAACGACATCATCCGCGGCGGCCTCAAGGACGTCCGCCGCATCCCGTACGCCCGTGCCCTCGCCGCCCCCGGCACCGGGCGGTACGACTTCCTCGGCACCTATGTCGCGGACCTGCCCAACGTGCTGGACCTGGACGCGATCCGCGCGGCCGGCGTACGGATCGGCGCCGACCCGCTGGGCGGGGCGTCCGTCGCGTACTGGGGCCGGATCGCCGAACAGCACCGGCTCGACCTCACCGTGGTCAACCCGCTCACCGACCCGACCTGGCGGTTCATGACGCTGGACTGGGACGGGAAGATCCGGATGGACTGCTCCTCGCCGCACGCGATGGCCTCCCTCATCCGGCAGCGCGACCGCTTCGACATCGCCACCGGCAACGACGCGGACGCCGACCGGCACGGCATCGTCACCCCGGACGCCGGGCTGATGAACCCCAACCACTACCTCGCCACGGCGATCGGCTACCTCTACGCGCACCGCGAGCAGTGGCCGTCCGCCGCCGGCGTCGGCAAGACCCTGGTCTCCTCCGCGATGATCGACCGGGTCGCCGCCGACCTGAAGCGCGAACTCGTCGAGGTGCCCGTCGGTTTCAAGTGGTTCGTGGACGGACTGGCCGGCGGCACCCTCGGCTTCGGCGGTGAGGAGTCGGCCGGGGCCTCCTTCCTGCGCCGGGACGGCTCGGTGTGGACCACCGACAAGGACGGCATCATCCTGGCGCTGCTCGCGTCCGAGATCACGGCCGTCACCGGGAAGACGCCCTCCGCGCACTACGCCGCGCTCACCTCCCGCTTCGGCGAGCCCGCCTACGAGCGGATCGACGCCCCGGCGACCCGTGAGGAGAAGGCCCGCCTGGCGAAGCTGTCTCCCGCCCAGGTCACCGCGGACACCCTGGCCGGGGAGGCGGTCACCGCGGTGCTCACCGAGGCGCCGGGCAACGGCGCGTCCATCGGGGGCATCAAGGTGGCCACGGACAGCGCCTGGTTCGCCGCCCGCCCCTCCGGCACCGAGGACGTGTACAAGATCTACGCCGAGTCGTTCCAGGGTCCCGAGCACCTCCGCCGGGTGCAGGAGGAGGCCAAGGCCGTGGTCCTCGCGGCACTGAGCGACTGAGCCGCACCCCGGACGGGCACGCCCCGGTCACCCGCCACGGTGGCCGGGGCGCGTCAGCCGGTCCGGACGCCGGGGGCGGACGGGGCCGGGGAGGTGAGTTCCGGCGACCGGGACGTCGCCGTGGGCAGTTCCTGAGGCAGTTCCTCCGACTGCTGCAGAACGGTGTCGCCGGGTGCCTCGGCCGGTGTGCCCGCACCGGTGGACAGCTGCGACCACGCGCCCAGCGCCAGGGCGATCGCGGCGGCGGTGCCCACCACGTGGCCGACGCGGCGCAGCCTGGCGCGCCCGTCCATCTCCCGCCAGGACGGTCCGTCCCACGGATCGTCCTGCTGCCACAGATCACCGACCGCCTCGACGCCGGCGTCCTCCCGCGGTGCGCCGCCGGTGTGCGGCCGGGTCCGCTGCAGCGCGGAGGGCTCCCTGGGGGCGGTGGCCCGGATGGCGCGCTCGTTGTCGGTGAGGAACCGCTGCCAGACGTCCTCGGGCAGCGCCGGCGTACCGTCCCGCTCCTCCGGCGTCCCGCCGTCGTCCGGCCTCTGCGCGGTCACGTCCGTTCATTCCTTTCGGAGATCCCGCCAGGATCATTGCACAGCGCAAAAACGAAGGAACAGCGGCCCGCAGAACCGAACATATGGCTGAGACGGTGCGGCCGGGTGCGGACTCGGTCGGACAAGGGTCCGTCCGGGAGAAGCATAGAGCGGCCGGCCTTCGCATGGTCCGAAGGTGGAAGGAACCCGACGCGCACCACGCCCTGGAGGCCCTGCGCGAGGACCCGGTCCGGCACGCGGGAGGACCACCCGGAGGCGACGCCGCGATGCTCCTCCTGCGCCACCACCGCCACCAGGACGAGGAGCCCGCGCCCACCGGGTGAACGGCCGGTGAGCACCGCGAGGTACAAAGGACACATGCATCGGGACGAGCCCTCCGGCGGGGCCGGGGACGACGTCGAGGCGGTCACCCGGGCGGTGCTGACCGCCTCACGGCTGCTGGTGGCGGTGTCCGCGCGCTCCCTTGCCGCGGTCGAGGACCGGGTGACGCTGCCGCAGTTCCGGATGCTGATGGTGCTCTCCACCCGCGGTGCCACCAAACTGGTCACGCTCGCCGACCTGCTCCACGTCGCCCCGTCGACCACGATGCGCATGGTCGACCGGCTGATCGCGGCCGGCCTGGCCGACCGGCAGACCAACCCCGCCAACCGCCGGGAGACCCTGCTGCGGCTCACCGGCGAGGGCCGGCGCACGGTCGAGGACGTCACCGCACGGCGCCGCGCCGAGATCGCCGCGATCGTCGAGCGGCTGGCCCCGCCGCAGCGGGCGGCGCTGGTCGGCGCCCTCACCGCGTTCAACGAGGCCGGCGGCGAGCCCCCCGCCGCCGAGCCGCAGCCGTACCCGCTCGGGTGGACGGTGGACGGCGGGCCGTGACCGGCACCACCCAAATACGCATGCTAGGTTCGCATTTGAAGGGCGGCCGGGACGGCCGGCGCGTCCACGCACCCGGAACGGTGACATCCCATGACGTCGGACAGCAGCGACACCCCCGGCGAGGACCTCCCGCTCCCGCGGGTCCTGTGCGACACGGCCGCCCTGGCCGCCCTCGACGACGCGTCCGCCGGCGCCCTGTGGCGGCTCGCCGAGCCGGGCCGCCAACTCGACGCCAACGTCGTCCGCATCCCGCCCGGGCGCGGGGTCGACACCCACCGCGAGCCCGACCTCGACGTCCTCCTGCTGGTCCTCGCCGGCCACGGCACCCTCACCGCCCCCGACGGCCCCCTCACCCTTTCCGCCGGCGCGCTGACCTGGCTCCCGCACGGGTCCACCCGAAGCCTCACCGCCGGCCCCGAGGGGCTGACCTACCTCACCGTCCACCGCCGCCGGCCCGGCATGCGTATCCAGCGCGGGAATCCGGCAGTTCAACAACAGTGATCATCGAGGCAACAAACTGATAACAGCAGACAACTCCTGAACGTCTCATGCGGTCTGGACCGCTATGAAGATCTCTTTTCTGATCCACAACGCCTATGGGATCGGAGGCACGATCACCACCACGTTCAACCTGGCGGCCGCGCTGGCCGAACGGCACGACGTGGAGATCGTCTCGGTGTTACGGCACCGGGAGCACCCCAACCTCACTCCGCACCCCGGGATACGGCTGCGGGCGCTGGTGGATCTGCGGAGGGAGAAGGACCACCCGCTGCACGGCAGACCCGCCAAGGTGTTCCCCGCCGCCGAGTACCGCCACCACCAGTACAGCGAACTGACGGACCAGCGGATCGCCGAGTGCCTGGCGGACACCGACGCCGACGTCGTCGTCGGCACCCGGCCAGGACTCAACGTGCACCTCGCCCTCCAGGCCCCGGAGCACGTCGTACGCGTCGGCCAGGAGCACCTCACCCTCGACAACCATCCGCCCGCGCTGCGCACCGCGCTGCGCCGCGCCTACCGCCGGCTCGACGTGCTCACCACCGTCACGGAGGCCGACGCCGGCTCCTACCGGCGCAAGATGCGGCTGCCCGGCGTGCGGGTGGAGGCCCTCCCCAACAGCGTCCCCGACCCCGCGCTCCCCATCGCCGACGGCACCGCCAAGGTCGTGGTGGCGGCCGGCCGGCTGGTCCCCGTCAAGCGGTTCGACCTGATCATCGAGGCGTTCGCCCGGGTGGCCGCCGAACACCCCGACTGGCAGCTGCGCATCTACGGGAAGGGCGAGGAACAGGACCGGCTGCGCGCCCTGATCGAGAGCCTCGGCCTGTGGAACAACGTCTTCCTGATGGGCGCGGCGATCCCCATGGAGGCCGAGTGGGTCAAGGGCTCGATCGGCGTGGCCGCCTCGAACTTCGAGCCGTTCGGCATGACCCTCGTCGAGGCGATGCGCTGCGGACTGCCCTTCGTCAGCACCGACTGCCCCTACGGGCCCGGCGAGATCATCAAGGACGGCGAGGACGGCCGGCTGGTGCCGGTCGGGGACGGCGCGGCCTTCGCCGCGGCCCTCCTCGACCTGGTACGCGACGACGAGCGCCGCCGCCGCATGGGCGAGGCGGCCGTGGCCAACGCGCACCGGTTCGCCCCCGGCCCGGTCGTCGCCCACGCCGAGCGCCTCTTCCAGGACGCGATCGAGGCCCGCGGCGGCGGACGGCGCGGCACGGCGGAGCACGGCGGAAGACAGCACACCCTCGTCAGCCGGGGCCACGCCGCCCGCGACCTCGCCCGCGCCGCCGCGTCGAACGCGCTGCGCACCGTACGGAAGGGACGCCGATGAACATGGCCCCGCGCACTCACTGTTCCGTCGACGCCGACGGCCGGATCACCTTCCGCCTGCGGCCACCGGTGGCCGCGCGCCCCCGGCTGCTGCTGGTGCTGCGCCCCGGAAAGGGCCGGCCCGAGGAGACGACCCGCACCCTCGACCTCGAACCCCACGGCGCCGACGGCGAGTTCCGGGCCGCGCTGGAGGCGCTGCCCCGGCTCGCGGAGGGCCGCTGGGACACATATCTGCTGAGCGGTCAGGACGCCGGACGGGAGCGGCTGCGCCCCGGCCCGCGGGACCTGCGGGCGCTCGTCGACGGCGGCTCGCGCCAGTGGCCGTCACCGGTGGCCGTCCGGGTGCCGTACACCACCAAGGACGGCTTCCTCGCGATACGGACCTGGCTGCGCACCGCCCACGCGGAGGCGGGCCCCGTGGACATCACCGACGGGACGATGACGGTCCGTGCCCGTCTGCACGGAGCCGAACTCTCCGAAGGGGCCCGGGCGGTGCTGCGGTTGCGGGGCACCAAGGACACCCTGCACGGCGTCCCGGTACGGCCGGCCGAGGACGGCGGTTTCGCCTTCACCGTCGCCTGCGAGGACCTCGTGGCCTCCGACAGCCGGATCTGGGACGTCTTCCTCCGCCCCGCCGCCGACGCGCCGCTCACCAGGGTCGGCCGCCTCCTCGACGACGTGGCGGACCGCAAGGCGGTGTTCGTGTACCCGCGGGTCACGACGGGCGGGTCCGCGGTGCGCCCCTACTACACCGTCGACAACGACCTCGCCGTCGAGGTGACCGCCCTCGGCTGAACGGCCGTCCTCCCTTCCCGTCCGAGGTCCCGCCCCGGCAGTGCCCGCGGCACCCGCGGGCCGGACATCCGACGGGCCGCTGTCCTCGTGCCCGACGCGGGGCGGCTCGGCGGGTTCCCGCGCCTGTGACGATCGTTATGATGCCCGTATCGTTCAAACGAACATTCAGGTGCGGGGAGGGGCCTCATGCGGGAGCCGGTCGAGCTCAGGAGGCAGCGGATCCTGGCGGCCGTCGAGTCCCGGGGTTCGGCGCGGGTGAGCGACCTCGCCGCCGAACTCCAGGTGTCGGTGGTGACGGTGCGGCGGGACGTGGAGGAGCTGGCGCGGGAGGGCCGGCTGCGGCGAGGTCACGGTGTCGTGCGCTCCGCCCTCGCCGCCCAGGACCTGCCGGCGGCCCCGGTGCCGGACGGCGACGCGGTGGCCGTCGTCGTCCCGGAGCGGCACAGCTACCTGTACGAGTCGCTGCACGGCGCCCGCTCGGTGCTGGAGGCGGCCGGGAAGCGGATCGCGCTGCACATCGCGCCGCAGGTGGCGGGCGCCGAACGGCCGCTGGTGGAGCGGGCCCTCGCGGACGGCGCCACGGGCCTGCTGCTCGCCCCGCGCTGGCGCACCCGGGCCGACGAGGAGGGCGACTACGGCTGGCTCGCCGCGCTGGACGTGCCCGCGGTGCTGATGGAGCGGCGCCCCCGGCCGGGCGGCGCGCTGCACGCGATGGACTCGGTCTGCTCCGACCACGCCTACGGTGTCCACCTCGCCGTGCAGCACCTGGTGGGGCTCGGCCACCGGCGGATCGTGTTCGCCACCCGCGACGACAGCCCCACCGCGCGCACCCTGCGCTCCGCGTGCGCCCGGATCGCCGACGCGCATCCGCTGGTGGAGGAGTGGGCGTGGACGCTGTGCGCCCCGGAGGCCGGCCAGGACGGGCCGTACACGGAACAGGAGACGGCGGAGCTGTCCGCGCTGCTGCGCAAGGTGGGGGCCACGGCGGCGGTGCTGCACGGGGACGTGGACGCGCTGATGCTCGTCCAGCGGCTCGCGGACAACGGCGTACGGGTGCCGGAGGACTGCTCGGTCGTGGCGTACGACGACGTGGTGGCCGGACTCGGGACCACACCGCTGACGGCCGTCGCCCCGCCCAAGGCCGAGGTCGGACGGGCCGCGGCCGAGCTGCTGCTCCAGCGGCTCGGCACCCCGCGCGGCGGCGGGGGACCGGTGCGACGGACGGAGCTGCTGCCGACGCTGAGCGTACGCGGCTCCACCCGGGCGTGGACCGGCGTCACCGGATGAGCGCGATGAGCGCGATGAACGCGATGAACGCGTGAACGTGATGAGCGTTTGAACGTTTCATTTTCTTCTGATCGGTCTATTGACCGTTTGTCGTGAAGCGTTGAGGATTCCCGTGTCCCGAACAGGCGTGTCCCCGACACGCAGGAGCCGCGGGAGGCGCCATGCCCGGACGACCCAGCCGCCGGTCCGTGCTCGCCGCGATGGCCGCCGTACCCCTGACAGGAGCCGTGAGCGCCTGCAGCGGAGACAACGGTGCCTCGCCGGCACGCACGGGATCCACCACGCGCATCACCTTCTGGTCCGCCCTGCGCGGCAGCCAGGAAGTGGTCGACGCGTTCAACCGCACCCACCGGACCGTCCAGGTGGAGTTCCAGCAGATCCCCTCCGGCGGGCAGGGCGGCTACGCCAAACTCAGCAACGCCGCCCGGGCCGGCAACGCGCCCGACATCGCCACCATCGAGTATCCGCAGGTCCCCGGGTACGCCATCGACGGCGTGGCCCGCGACATCACCGACCTGGTCGGTGACGGTCTGCGCCGCAGGCTGCTGCCGCAGGCGCTCGGGCTGACCACCTTCGAGGGCCGGGTGTTCAGCGTGCCGCTGGACGTCGAGCCGATGGTGATGCACTACCGCGCCGACCTGTTCGACCGGTACGGACTGAAGGCCGCCCGCACCTGGGACGAGTTCGCCGAACAGGCCGCCACCGTGCGCCGCAAGGCGCCCGGCCGGCGGCTGGTGCTGTTCCCCACCGACGGCATGACCCAGTTCGCCGCGTACGCCTGGCAGGCCGGCGCCCGGTGGTTCGACACCTCGGGCGGCGCCTGGAACGTCTCCCTCGCCGACGCGCCCTCCCGGAAGGTCGCCGCCTACTGGCAGCGGCTCATCGACCGCGACGACGTCTTCCTGAACGCCGTCGAGAGCCGGCAGTCCGACGCCCAGATCGGAGGCGGCCTGGTCCTCACCCGGCTCAGCGGCGCCTGGGACGCCGGCGCGCAGATGAACGCGCGGCCAGGGCAGAAGGGGCAGTGGCGGATCGCGCCGCTGCCACAGTGGGACACCGGCAGCCCCTCCGTCGGCACGCACGGCGGCTCGACCTTCGCGATCACCAAGGACAGCCGGCATCCCGAGGCCGCCATGGAGTTCATCGAGTGGCAGGTCTCCCACCCCGACGCCCTGCGCGCCCGCCTGTCCAGCGGCACCAGCAGCCAGTACCCGGCCGCACCCGGCCTGGTCGCGGTGGGCCGCGACGCGTTCGACCGCTCGTACTACGGCGGACAGGACATCTACACCCTGTTCGAGCAGGAGGCCGGGAAGATCGGCGGGAACTGGCTCTGGGGGCCGCGGATGAGCGCGACGCAGAAGGTCATGCAGGACTCCTTCGCCCGCGTCGGCGGCGGTCAGGGCACCCTCGTCGAGTCCCTGCGCACCGCCCAGGAGGGCACCATGCCCGACCTCAGGGCCCTGGGCCTGTCCACCACCCAGCACAGCACCTGAGCCGACGAAAGGCAGGTGACACCCCATGACCACGACCACCCGCACCCGGGGGCCGGCCGGCGCCACCCGCGCCGGTGCCCCGGCCCCCTCCGCGTCGGGCCCGCGTGCCCGCAGAGCGGCCAGGCGCCGTCAACTGACCGCCGCGGGCGTCCTGATGACGCCGTTCTTCGCCCTGCTGGTCACCGTCTTCCTGATCCCCGTCGGCACGGCCGTATACCTCAGCTTCTACAGCGACGACCAGCCCGGCCTGGGCTTCGGCCCCGAGCGCCGGATCTTCGTCGGGCTGCGCTCCTACGCGGCCGTGCTCACCGACCCGACCTTCCTCGGCGGGCTCGGCACGGTCGCCCTGTACTGCCTGATCTACATCCCGCTCATGGTCGTCGGCGCGCTCGCGCTCGCCCTGCTGCTGGACTCCGGAGTGGTGAGGCTGCGCGCCTTCGCCCAGCTCGGCCTGTTCCTGCCGCACGCGGTGCCCGGCATCATCGCGGCCCTGATCTGGCTGTACCTCTACACGCCCGGCATCAGCCCGGTCATCGAACTGTTCGCCCAGGGCGACATCACGATCGACTTCCTCGGCGTGCACACGGTGATCCCGTCCATCGTGAACATCGCCCTGTGGAGCAACCTCGGCTACAACATGGTGGTCTTCTACGCCGCGTTGCAGGCCGTGCCGCGCGAGGTGATCGAGGCCTCCGTGGTGGACGGCGCGGGACCGGTGCGCACCGCGCTCCAGGTCAAGACGCCCCTGGTACGCGCCTCCATCGTCATGGTCGCGATCTTCACCCTGATCTGGGCGCTCCAGCTCTTCACCGAGCCCATGCTGCTCAGCCAGTCCTCCCCGATGATCAGCGCCCGGTTCTCACCGAGCATGTACATCTACGACGCGGCCTTCACCCGCAACAACTACAGCCTCGCGGCGGCCGCCTCGGTCGTCCTGCTCGTCTGCACCATCGCCCTGTCCTACGGCGTCACCCGCTTCACCAGCCGCGCCGACGCCCCGGAGGAGGCCCGATGAGCGCCACCGACAGCTCCCCGCTCCGCCCGAGGCTGCTGGGCCGCGCCACCGTCAACGTGGTCGTCGCGGTCTCCGTGCTCTACACGCTGCTGCCGGTGCTGTGGCTGGTGCTGGCCGCCTCGAAGAACCGCGACGCGCTGTTCGGCAGCGACCTGCTGTCCCTGAGCGACTTCTCCTTCCTGCGGAACCTGAAGGACCTGTTCGCCATGGACGGCGGGCTGTACGGCCGCTGGTACGTCAACAGCCTGCTGTACGCGGTCCTCGGCGCCGCCCTCGGCGCGCTGGTGAGCGTCGCCTGCGGCTACGCCTTCGACAAGTACCGCTTCCGCCACAAGGAGAAGCTGTTCGGCCTGGTCCTCGCGGCGGTCATGGTGCCGCAGACGGTGCTCGCGCTGCCGCTGTACCTGATGGCCTCCGAAACCGGCCTGGTCAACACCTTCTGGGCGGTGTTCGTCCCGGTGCTGTTCAATCCTTTCGGCGTCTATCTCGGCCGCATCTTCAGCCGGGGCTACGTGCCCGACGAGGTGCTGGAGGCCGCGCGGGTGGACGGCGCCGGCGAGCTGACCACCTACGTCCGGGTGGCGCTCAGGATGCTCGGCCCCGGCCTGGTCACCGTCTTCCTCTTCCAGCTCACCGCGATCTGGAACAACTTCTTCCTGCCCATGGTGATGCTGTCCGACCAGGACCTGTACCCCGTCAGCCTCGGCCTGTACCAGTGGAACAGCTCCGCGTCCGTCTCGCCGGAGTACTACCCCGTCGTCATCATGGGGTCCCTGCTCGCCGTGCTGCCGCTCATCCTCGCCTTCACCCTGCTCCAGCGCTTCTGGCGCAGCGGCCTGACCGCCGGCGCCGTGAAGTGATTCCGCCCGCACAAGGAGTTCCACCGCCACCATGACCGAGTCCACGCCCGGCCCCCGCCCCCGCGCCGCACTGGCCATGTCCCCGGACGTCGCCTCGGCGGTCCTCGACGACGAGTCGCTCGCGGCCCTCGCCGCGCTGTGCGACCTCGCACCGCTCCCGGTCCTGGACGACCTGACCACGCCCCGCGCCTGCACCGTGCTCGAAGGCGTCGACCTGCTGGTCACCGGCTGGGGCTGTCCGCCCCTGGACGCGGACGTGCTGCGGACGGCGCCCCGGCTGCGGGCCGTCGTGCACACCGCGGGCAGCGTACGCGGCCATGTCACCGACGCCTGCTGGGACCGCGGCGTCGAGGTGTCCTCCGCCGCCGCGGCCAACGCCGTCCCGGTCGCCGAGTACACCCTCGCCATGATCCTGCTCACCGGGAAACAGGTCCTGGAGAGCGCGCGCGACTACCGTGCCTCGCGCACCCGGCCGGACTGGCTGCGCACCTCCCGCTCGGTCGGCAACCACCGCCGTACCGTCGGCATCCTGTCCGCCTCCCTCATCGGCCGCCGGGTCATCGGCCTGCTGCGCCCGCACGACGTCGACGTGCTGCTGTACGACCCGTTCGTCGACGAGGCCGGGGCGAGGGAACTCGGCGTCGAACGCGTCGGCCTGACCGAGCTGTTCCGGCGCAGCGACACCGTGAGCGTGCACACCCCGCTGCTGCCCGAGACCCGCGGACTGGTCAGCGGCGAACTGATCGGCTCCATGCGCCCCGGCGCCGTACTGATCAACACCGCGCGCGGCGCGGTCGTCGACCAGGACGCGCTCGCCGACGCCGCGCTGGCCGGCCGCGTCCGCGCCGTGCTCGACGTGACCGACCCCGAAGTCCTGCCGCCCGAGCACCCGTTGTGGGAGTGCGACAACGTCCTCCTCACCCCCCACCTCGCCGGCTCCCAGGGCAACGAGTGGCGCCGGCTGGCCGATCTCGCCCTCTCCGAGATCGCGCGCTGGACCTCGGGCGAGGGCTTCCTCCACCCCGTACGACGCGAAAGGCTGGCCTTCCTGGCATGAGCATCCCCTTCGAACTGCCCGCCGACGACCACGACGTCAGTCCCCGCACCGGCTACACCCGCGCCCACTGGGAGGCCGTGGCCGACGGGCTCCTCGCGGCGGCCTGGCGCTGGAGCACCCCCGGCTGCGCGCTGCTGGACCTGCCGGGACGCCCCTCCCGCTCGGGAGTGCGCTCCGACGGACTCGAGGGCTACGCCAGGACGTTCCTCGCCGCCGCCTTCCGCGTCGCGGGCGCGGACGGGGACGACCCGCACGGACTGCTGGAGCGGTACGCGAGCGGACTCGCCGCCGGTACCCGCACCCCCGGCCGCGACGACACCGAGTCCTGGCCGCTGATCCTCGACCACGACGTGCAGGGCCAGCCCATGGTCGAGTCGGCGTCCGTCGCGCTCGGCCTGCGGCTCACCGCGCCCTGGCTGTGGAAGCGGCTCGACCCCGGTGTGCAGGACCGCGCGGAGGAATGGCTGCGGGGCGCGCTGCGGCACACCCCGGCGCCCAACAACTGGTACCTCTTCCCGTACACGGTCGCCGGGTTCCTGGAGTCCGTCGGACGCGGCGACGCCGAGACGGCTGCGGCCCGGCGGCGGGCGCTGGACCTGCTGGAGAGCTGGTACCGGGGCGACGGCTGGTACGCCGACGGGGACGGACGCGCCTTCGACCACTACAACGGCTGGGCCCTGCACCTGTACCCGGTCCTCGACGCCCGTCTCGCGGGCGACGAGGAGGCGTCGGCCCACCACGGCGCACGGCTGCGCGCCCATCTGGAGGGCTACGCCCTGATGTCCGGCGCGGACGGGGCGCCGCTGCACTTCGGCCGGTCGCTGACGTACCGCTTCGCCGCCTCGGCGGCCGTCGCGCTGGGCGCCGTCACCGGCCACACCCCGCTGACCCCGGGCGCCTCCCGGCGCATCGCCAGCGGCAGCCTGCGCCACTTCCTGGACCGGGGCGCGCTGACCGCCGACGGCCTGCTGAGCCTGGGCTGGTACGGCCCGCACGAGGCCGGTCTGCAGGGCTACTCCGGCCCGGCGTCACCGTACTGGGCCTCGAAGGCGTTCGTCGCGCTGCTCGCCCCCGCCGGCCACGCGTTCTGGACGGCCCGCGAGGAGCCGGCACCGGTGGAGGAGTCCGACCGCGTGCTGGCGCTGCCGGCGCCGGGACTGCTGGTCCAGGCGACCCGCGCCGACGGGATCGTACGGCTGCACAACCACGGCAGCGACCACGTGCGCCCGCACGAGGGCGAGACGGCGGACGGGGACGACCCGCACTACGGGCGCCAGGCCTACTCCACCCGCACCGGCCCCACCGCACCCGGCAACGTCGCCGACAACCACCTGTCGGTGGAGACCGGCGGCCGGTCCAGTGTGCGCCGCCGCATCCACCCCCTGGGCGCGGGACACGGCGACGACTGGGGCTGGGCGGCCTCATGGCACCGGCCCGTGTTCGCCGGCGGTCCACCGATGGTCCCGGGCCTGCGGGTGGAGAGCGTGACGGTGGCGCGCGGCCGCCACGAGCTGCGCGTGCACCGCGTCGTGGGGGCGCCGGAGGGAGCCCGTGTCACCCACACCGGCTGGGCCACCGGCCCCGAGGAGCCGCTGACCTCCGCCCTGTACGGCCTGTACGGCTGGGACGACCCGTCCCCCGCCCCGGTCCGCGCCCCCCAGGGCACGGCCTGGACCCGCTGGGCCCACGTCCCGCGCCTCACCGGCGGGTGTGCGGGCACCTCCGTGCACATCGCTCTGGCCTCCCTCACGGCGGACCCGGACGCCGCGCCCCTGTCGGAGGCCGTCGAGGAGGTCCGGGTGGTCGGCGGGACGGCCGAGGTCCTCTGGGCCGGAGGCACGGCCCGTACCCGGATCGCCTTCGAGCCGGTGGAGGTGCGTCACACGGAGCGGTGAGCAGCCGGGACGACGTCAGGACCGCGCGTCGTCGTCGCTCTTCGGGGCCTGCTCGGTGCTGTCGGGCGTGGTGTAGAAGACCGACGAACCCTGCTTGGTGCGCTGGGCCTGGTTGCGGGCGACCAGGCCCTCCAGGGTGCTGCGCACGACCGTGGTCTTGACGGAGCGCTCGGGGTGGGCCTGTTCGAGCGCGCCGGCGACCTCCGCCGCCGAGCGGGGCTCGCTCTGCTCCTCCAGGTGCCGGCGGACGAGCTCGACCAGCTTGGGCCCGTCCGCCTTCGCGGCGGGCGGCTTGCGCGTGGACTTCCCGGACGCGGCGGGCTTCCCGGACGTGGTGGACTCCCCCGACGCGGTGGACTTCCCGGACGCGGTGCGCGCGGCGGCCGTCCTCCTCGCCCGCTTCGGCTTCTTCGCGCCCGGCCCGGTGACCGACGTGGCCCGCGACGCGGTACCGGACTCGGCACCACCCTTCCTGCGCGGCGCCGGCACGGTCGCACCGTCCGGCACCGTGTCGGCCTCCGGCGCGCCCACGCCCTCCGGCGCGTCCGCCGGCTGCGACGTGCCCACGGCCTCGGCGGGCGCCTGGACGAGCCCCAGTGCCTGCTGCATGTTCACCAGGATGGTGTGGTCGTGCTGAAGCACGGCCAACCGCTCCTGCAGCGCGGCGATCTCCGCGGTGACCCGCTCCTGCTCCTTGACGTTGCGCTCCAGATCCCCCGCGACCTGAGCGGAGTACTGCGAGGTGAGGTCGGTGGCCGCGGTCGAGTTCTCGGACATGGCGGTGCCCCTTTCTGCCCGTTGGTTCCCTCGGTGGCCAGCCATGGTACGGCCGAGCGCGGTTGACCGTTTCTTCTGCGCGGTCATCGGTTGACGTTCTCACGCGGCACGAGGGACGGCACGGACCCGAGGAACGTTGTGCGCACGCCATTGACAAGAGGGGCGCGAGCCGGAAACTTCAATCCGGATACCGCAAGAAATCAACTGTCCAGCGCAAAAGCTGTACTTGTCCATGGCAATCCATGGCAGGAGCGCCGACTGCCTGGTCGGCCACCCGCCCCAGCACCCGCCGCGGAACGAGGACCTCATGAGACGGAAGCGTTTCGGCCTGCGGACGATCACCGGCCTGCTCCTGGCCGGCCTGGTCGCCGTCGGCCTCCCACCCGGTACGGCCGCCGCCGCGTCGACAGCGGCCCGTGGCCCCAACATGGCGCTCGGCAAGAGCGCCACGGCCGGCGGCTCCCACGCCGGCTACCCCGCCGCCCACGTGACCGACGGCAGCCGGCTGAGCTACTGGGAGGGCCCGACGGGGGCCCTCCCGCAGTGGATCCGCGTTGACCTGGGCGGCACCGTCAAGGCCGGGCAGGTCGTCCTCAAGCTGCCCACCGGCTGGGAGGCCCGTACCCAGACCCTCTCCGTCGAGGGCAGCACCGACGGCTCCTCCTTCACCGCGCTGTCCGGTTCCGCCGCCCACCGCTTCGACCCCGACGGCGGCAACACGGTCACCGTGGACTTCCCCGCCCGCGACGTGCGCCACGTCCACGTCCGGGTGAGCGCCAACACCGGCTGGAACGCGGCACAGTTGTCGGAGATCGAGGTCTACGGCGACGACGACGGCGGCGATCCGGAGGAACCACCGGCCGACGGCACCGATCTGGCGCTCGGCAAGCCGATCGAAGCATCCTCCACAATTCACTCGTTCGTGGCGCCCAACGCCAACGACGGTCAGGTGGGCACCTACTGGGAGTCCAACGGCCACCCCGCCACCCTCACGGTCGAACTGGGTGCCGACGCGGACCTCAGCGGTGTCGTCGTCAAGCTCAACCCCGACGCCGCCTGGGCGAAGCGGACCCAGAGCATCGAAGTCCTGGGCAGGCGACAGGCGTCGGACGGCTTCACCTCGCTGAAGGCCCGCGCCGACTACACCTTCGACCCCGGCACCGGCGGCAACACCGTCACCATCCCGGTCACCGGCCGCTACGCCGACGTACGACTGGACTTCACCCACAACTCCGCCGGATACGGCGCCCAGGTCGCCGAGTTGCAGGTCATGGGCACCGCCGCACCCCACCCCGACCTGGTCGTCTCCGACCTCACCTGGACACCGGCGTCCCCCACCGAGACGGACGCCGTCACCGTGCGCGCGACCGTACGCAACGCCGGGTCGGCCGCGTCCGCCGCCGCCACCCTCGACGTCAGCCTGGAGGGCACCGTCGCGGGCAGCGCCCCCGTCGGCGCGCTCGCCGCGGGCGCCTCCACGACCGTCTCCGTGGACGTGGGCCGGCGCGCCCGGGGCAGTTACACCGTGTCCGCCGTGGTCGACCCCACGGACACCGTCCCCGAGCAGGACGACACCAACAACAGCCGTACCGCCACCGGTGAACTGGCCGTCGCGCAGAGCCCGGGCCCCGATCTGGAGGTGACCGGCATCAGAACCGACCCGGCGAGCCCCGCCACGGGCGCGTCGGTCTCCTTCACCGTCTCCGTGCACAACCGGGGTACCTCCGCGGCCCCCGCCGGCTCCGTGACCCGTCTCGCCGTCGGTGACAGGGCCCTCGACGGCACCGCCGGCACCATCGCCGCCGGCGCCACCGCCGAGGTCCGCATCAGCGGCACCTGGACCGCCACCGGCGGCGCGAGCATCCTCACCGCCACCGCGGACGCCACGGACACCGTCGACGAGACCGACGAGAACAACAACATCCTCACCCGCTCGATCGTGGTCGGCCGCGGCGCCGCCGTGCCGTACACCGAGTACGAGGCCGAGGACGGCACCTACCGGGGCACCCTCCTCACCGCCGACGCCAAGCGGACCTTCGGCCACACCAACTTCGCCACCGAGTCCTCCGGACGCGAGTCGGTCCGCCTCGACTCCACCGGCCAGTACGTCCAGTTCAGCTCCACGAACCCGGCCAACTCGATCGTCGTACGCAACTCGATCCCCGACGCCCCCGCGGGCGGCGGCACCGAAGCCACCCTCAGCCTCTACGCCGACGGCGAGTTCGTGCGGAAGATCGGCCTCAGCTCCAAGCACAGCTGGCTGTACGGCGACACCGACGACCCCGAGGGGCTCACCAACACCCCGCGGAGCGACGCCCGCCGCCTCTTCGACGAGTCCCACGCCCTGCTCGGCGCGACCTACCCGGCGGGCACCGTCTTCCGGCTCCAGCGCGACGCCGGCGACACCGCCGCCTTCTACGTCGTCGACCTGGTCGACCTGGAGCAGGTGGCCCCACCCGCCGAGAAGCCCGCCGGATGCGTCCCCATCACGGAGTACGGCGCCGTGCCCAACGACGGCATCGACGACACCGACGCCCTCCAGCGCGCCGTGACCGCCGACCAGAACGGACAGATCGGCTGTGTCTGGATCCCGCCGGGCCAGTGGCGCCAGGAACAGAAGATCCTCACCGACGACCCGCAGAACCGCGGCCAGTACAACCAGGTCGGCATCCGCGACGTCACCATCAGGGGCGCCGGCATGTGGCACTCCCAGCTCCACACGCTGACACCCCCGCACCAGGCGGGCGGCATCAACCACCCCCACGAGGGCAACTTCGGCTTCGACATCGACGACAACACCACGATCTCGGACATCGCGATCTTCGGCTCGGGCACCATCCGCGGCGGCGACGGCGGAGCCGAGGGCGGGGTCGGCCTCAACGGCCGGTTCGGCAAGGACACGAAGATCAGTAATGTGTGGATCGAACACGCCAACGTCGGTGTCTGGGTGGGTCGCGACCACAGCAACATCCCCGAGCTGTGGGGTCCGGCCGACGGACTGAGATTCAGCGGCATGCGGATCCGCAACACCTACGCGGACGGCATCAACTTCGCCAACGGAACACGTAATTCCGAGGTGGAGAACTCGTCATTCCGCAACACCGGAGACGACGCGCTCGCGGTGTGGGCCAGCAAGTACGTCAAGGACCCGTCGGTCGACATCGGCCATGACAACCACTTCCGCAACAACACCGTCCAACTGCCCTGGCGTGCCAACGGCATCGCCGTCTACGGCGGCTATGGCAACACCATCGAGAGCAACCTCGTGTACGACACGATGAACTACCCCGGCATCATGCTGGCGACCGACCACGACCCGCTGCCCTTCTCCGGACAGACCCTCATCGCCGACAACGGCCTGTACCGCACCGGCGGCGCCTTCTGGAACGAGGACCAGGAGTTCGGGGCGATCACCTTGTTCGCCCAGGGGCCGGACATCCCCGGCGTGGTCATCCGCGACACCGACATCCACGACTCCACCTACGACGGCATCCAGTTCAAGACCGGCGGGGGAGCGGTGCCGGACGCCCGGATCACCGACGTCACCATCGACAGGTCCAACAACGGGTCCGGCATCCTCGCCATGAGCGGGGCCCGCGGCAGCGCCACCCTGACGGACGTCACCATCACCGGTTCGGCCGAAGGGGACGTGCTGATCGAACCCGGCTCGCAGTTCGTGATCAACCGGTAGCGCCACCCCCGCGCGCCACTCCGTCCGGCGGGCCCCTACTCCACTCGGAGTGCGGGCCCGTCACCCGGACGGCCCCCCTCCCGCGCTCCTCCCGGGCAGCGCAGATGGGGGACTTCGGCGGACTCGCGCGGGGAGCTGACGCGATTCCGGGAAGTCGAAGTCAGGCTGAGGACATGGCTTCATCGATCGACTGCCCGCCCCGTCCGCGTCACCGTGCTCCGTACCGTGCCCTCGTCCGTGTGCGTGGCCGGGCGGTGCCGGCGGCCGTCGCCCTCGCCGTGCTGGCGGTTCTGAGCGGATGCGGGGCGGACACCGGGGCCACGGCGCGGGACACCCCGGCGGCCACCGCACCCGCGGGCGGCGCACCGGGCACGGCCCGCACCGCGCCCGGCACCGCCGGCGCCACGCCGGGCCGGCCCGACGCCACGCCGGGCTCCGCCGGCCCCGCACAGGGCCGGCCCGGCGCCGCAGCGCGGACACGACCGCCCGCCCGGATCCCCGGCCTCGGCCCCCGGACCCGGGCGTGGATCCCCGCGACCGCCCGCCAGGTGGTCGTCGTCACCGGCCGCGGCAAGGACGCCAACCGCTCGAGGGTCGTGCTGTACCAGCACACCGGTTCCGGATGGGAGGGCGGCCCGGCATGGCCCGCGCACAACGCCCTCAAGGGCTGGACCGACGACCACTGGGCGGGCGACCTCCGCTCACCCATCGGCGTGTTCACCCTCACCGACGCCGGGGGGCTGCTGCCCGATCCCGGCACCGAGCTGCCGTACGACCGGTCGGAGGGGTTCGCGGTCGGCGGCACCGGCTTCGAGGGCGAGCCGCTGGAGGGCTCCTTCGACTACGTCATCGCCATCGACTACAACCGCGAGCCGGGCACGTCCCCGCTGGACCCGACCCGTCCGCTCGGTGCCGACCGGGGCGGCGGCATCTGGCTGCACGTCGACCACCAGGGGCCCACCCAGGGCTGCGTCAGCCTCTCGGAGCGCCACATGGAGGAACTCCTGCGCACCCTCGACCCGGACCGGCACCCGGTGATCGTCATGGGCGACGCCGACTCGCTGAGCCGGTGAACGGCCCGCCCGGCCGCGCGGGTCAGGGCGCGATGCCGACCCCTTCGACACGGCTCCACGCCTTCTCCCGCGCGGCCGTCATGGCCGGCCACGCCGTACCGCCCGGGCGCGGTTCGACACGCGAGGCGTACGACGACGGCCGGTACTCCGGCTCGTAGAAGCACCCGGTGTCATACGTACGGTCGAACGCGGCGCAGGACGCGGCGACCGACCGCGGTGTCGGCCGGTCACCGGTGCGTACCCAACGGTCCAGGGCGGCGATGGAGTTGGCGTACTCGGACGTGCTCAGCGCGCTGTGCTCGTGCTCGTCGGTGAACGTCTGCACCAGGTGCCGGTCCCGGTGGGCGCCGGCGAGCGTGTCACGGTAGGCCGCCTCGTGCTCGACGAACGCGGTGGGGTCGTCGACGGCGTGCAGGGTGAGCACCGGGATCCTCACCTTGCCGGTGAGGTCGCTGTCGTAGGACAGGTCGCGCTCGGCCGTCGGATCGGCGGTGAACCGTTCCACGCCCGCGTTGAGCGCCACGTCGTCGTGCGAACCGGAGTACCGTACGCCCTCGTTGGTGAACGGGTTGCGGTCACCCAGCCGCTTGTGCACGATGTCCCGGAACGTGAAGACCGAGAACCGCAGATGCGACTCCAGGGTGCGCTCGGGGATCTTCGTGACGGCGAGGATGTCGTCCAGGTTGCGCTGCTGGAGCGCGGTGCGCTCCTCGGGCGGGGACGCGTATCCGGTGCACTCCTGCAGCCGGGCGCGCATCCCGGTGGTCGTCAGCGTCGAGGTGGGGCGCAGGCCCTGCCACAGCGGGTACTGCGGCTCGCTCGGCCGCGGCAGGTTCTGGCAGTAGTACTGGTAGACGACGCGCAGGTCGACCCGGTAGTCGTAGCCCCGTGAGCCGCCGCCGAGGACGCCGTTGGTGAGCAGCGCGCCGTCGTAGGGGCCGCTCGCGCCGCCGTACATCTCGACGGTCTTGGCGGCCACGTTGCCGCCCCAGGACTGGCCGTGGAGGTACGTCCGCCGCGGCCGGCCGAACTCCTCGGTGAACAGGCGGCGGAGGTTCTCGGTGTCGGTCGCGGCCATCCGTGTGCCGTAACCGCCCCGGCGGTACGACGAACCGGCCCAGGCGTAGCCCTGGTCCACCATGACCTGCCAGCGCTCCAGGTCCCCGACACCGCGCCCGGGGTCGGACCCGTCACCCAGATCGGGGCCGCCGTGGGCGTGGACGACGAGTTTCTTGTTCCAGTGCTCGGGGATCGCGATCGCGTAGTACGCGCCGTTCGTGTCCCGGCCGGTGTAGCAGGTGGCCTTCTCCGCCAGACCGGTGGGGCAGGTGACGGGGGACGGGCCGGTGCTCTCGGCCCGGGCGGCCGGTGCCTGGACGAGTGCGCCGAGGACGGCGGCGGCGAGTCCCAGGCCCACCGCCCGTCGGCGGCCTCGGCGGGAACGGGGCGGTCGGGGGACGCGGGTGACGTGACGTGATCTGTTGCGCATGGGCCCGGATGCTAGGAACTCCGGTCCGGGAGGGCCATGGAATCGGTGTTTGCGTTCATAGTGTTCGCCCCCGCTCCTCACACGCCGGAGGGGCTGAGAACCAGCCCCTCCGGCGTGTGAGGAGCGGGGCCGGGGCGGAGCCCCGGTTCCGGGACGGGAAGGGGCGGCGGGGGCGAGGAAAGTCAGCCCTCGCCCCACGGCGGGCCGTCCTCGTCCCGCGGGGGCCGGGCCGCCGCTTCCCCCGCCGTCAGATGCTCCAGCACCTCGACCAGCTCCTGACAGGCCCGCTCCACGGAGCGCCGCGTATTGCGCTGCTCGGTGATCACCGCCGACAGCAACAGCGCGGTCAGCGCCAATGCCCCGTTGAATGCGTGAAGGTTGGCCAGAACCTCCACCTCGGTCAACTGTTTGAAGGGTCCGACACGATCGGTCGCCGCGATGGTGGCCATGACGGACGCGAACAGGGCACACACCATGCTGCCTCCGAGCTGGAACCGCAGGGCCGTCCAGATCAGCAGTGGGTAGACGGTGAACAGCAGACTGGCCGGGCTGCGCGTCGCCAGCGGGACGAGGACGCCCGCGATCACCGCCAGCCCCACCGCCTCCTTCCACCTCGACCAGTGCACCGGCGCACGCACCCGGTACAGCGTGAGCAGCACCGGGGCGACGAGCAGTACGCCCATCGCGTCACCCACCCACCACGCCAGCCACACCACCCAGAGGTTCCGCAGCGGGAGGTCGCCCGTGGCCACGAGAAGAGCGGCGCCGGCGGTCGCGCTGATCAGCATCGCCGGGAAGGCGCCGAGGAACACCAGATAAAGACAGTCCCGTAATCGGGTGAGATCGTTGCGGAAGCCCACCCTGCGGAGCAGGAGGTACCCGCACACCGGCGCGGCGGTGCTGCCGACGAGGACGCCCAGCGAGGACAGCCGCAGCGAGGTGAGGTGCATGAGGATCAGCAGGGCGCCGAGTGCGATGCCCACCCAGCAGCGCAGCCCGAAGATCAGCAGGCAGGCGACGGCCACTCCCGTCGGCGACCAGATGGGTGAGACCACCGCACCGCCGACGTGGAGTTCGCGCAGCAGCCCCAGCCGTCCCCCCGCGTAGTAGCAGGCGGCGACGACCAGCGTCTCGAGCACGAAGACAGCCGGTGTGCGAAGGTCCTGGCGAGCCACCACACAAGCCATCAGACACCGGGGCCGCCGCGTCGGCGAGGCGAGACGCGCGGGCCTGCGCCCCTATGGCCGAGTGGCCGGTCCGTCGTGCCCGAGCACCATGACGGCCGCGTCGTCGTCGTGCCCCACCCGCTCCGCCTGCTTGATCACGGCGGCGGCGAGCGCGTCCGTGTCCATGCGCGCGACCGCGGCGATGCCCGCCAGCCGCACCACTTGGTCCAGCCCCTCGTCGAGGTGCATGGAGGGTCCCTCCACCACCCCGTCGGTGAGCATCACGAACACCCCGCCCGTGTCCAGCCGGTACCGGGTGACGGGATAGGCCGCCTTGGACAGGATCCCCAGCGGGGGGCCTCCCTCGTCCTCGGTCACACCGGACCGGCCGTCCGCGGTGGCCCACACGCACGGCAGATGCCCGGCCCGTGCGCTCTCCAGCAGCCGGGTGACCGGATCGAGCCGCATGAAGGTGCAGGTGGCGAAGAGGTCCGAGCTGAGGGACAGCAGCAGTTCGTTGGTCCGGGCGAGGAGCTCGCCCGGTTCGCTGTCGACGGAGGCGAGCGCCCGGAGCCCGACCCGGACCTGTCCCATGAAGGCGGCCGCCTCGATGTTGTGCCCCTGGACGTCGCCGATCGACAGACCGATCCGGCCGTCGGGCATGGTGAAGGCGTCGTACCAGTCACCGCCGACGTTGAGACCCTGGTACGCGGGCGAGTACCGCACGGCCAGCCGCACACCGTCGGCGACGGGCAGCCCTCTCGGCAGCATGCCGCGCTGCAGGGCGATGGCCAGCTCGACCCGGGAGCGCTGCACCTCCGCCTGCGCACGCGCCTGTGCCGTCAGCGTCCCGAGCCTGACCAGAAGCTCGTCGCCGTCGTCCGTGGAGCCGGTGCGGGACATGGATCACTCACTCGGGCGAGGGCACCCGTACGCGTGGTGGCCGCCCTCGATGGACAAAGCTCTCATTTATATATGTAAAGGATGATAGTCAGAAGCGGTTCGGCCGGGCCAGTCCGTGCCCGGAGAGGCCGTCACGCCCGCGGCGAACGTGGCGGTTCCTCCGCGCTCGTCACACCCCGTCACCTGTGCGGCCGGGCGCCGGAGGGGCGGTGGGCGCGGTGCGGGATCGGCCCAGGGGCAGGGGAGCGGGGCCCGCCGTGACGACCCACCGCGCCTCGATGAGCGCGCCGGAGCGGGAACGCTCCGTGTCACCCGTCTCGATCTTCGCGACGCGGGGCTTCTCCCCGGTGCCGGCGGGGGTACCGGCCGTCGCCTGTGCGACGGCCGGATTCGTTCGCCGCCTGTTCTTCGCGGCGGCACGGGAGGGACACGGCGGTCCCTGTTCTGCTCTGCCGGAGGGGGAGGAGCGGGCGAGTACGGTGGGACGCGCGGTGGTCCGGCCGGGGTGCCGGGCGTCCGGGGAGTGCCGGTCAGCCGGTGACACGGATCCCGACGAGTACGGAGCGGGCGCCGCCGACGGTGGTGGTGGCGCCGTTCGCGGTGAGGTCGGCGCTGATCGGGTGGTCGGCTGTCTCCAGGGCGAGGACGCGCGGAAGTGCCGGCGTGAGCCGGCCGGTCCGGGCGGTGGCCCGGAAGCAGCGGGCGGAATCGCGGCCGGCCGCGTCGTCCGCACGAGGCGCGTCCCGAACCGCGGGCGAATCACCCTCTCCGGTCGCCCGGCCTCTGAACGCCGGGGACCGCGGTCCCGCGAGCACACCCGCTCGCGGGACCGCGGCACACCGGGAGCCGTGACCGGCGGTGGTCACCAGGGGGGCGTGGCCGCCACCTGGCCTCCCCAGGATTCCCTGCGGTTGCCTTCCGTCCTCTCCCACCACCAGTGCTCGAGCGTTCCGTCGGCCGCCGCCCCGTACACGTGCTGTACGTCGTCGACCACGTGTGCCACCGGGTCGGAGCGCACCGTCCCGGCCAGCACCGCGTACCGCACGCTGTAGGACGGGTCCCACCACCAGTGGGCGAGGGTGTCTTTCGCGGTCCGCGCGAAGACATGCCGCTGGGAGCCGTGGACGAAGGCGACCGGACGGCCGCCCAGGGGCTCCGGCGTGGACCACGTCTCCCGCTCGACGACCTGCGCGGCGGCCCCCCGTGACCAGTGCGCGAGCCTGCCGTCGGCGTCACCGGCGAACACGTGCTGCTGCCCCTCGTGAACGAACGCCGTCGGTGTGCCCCGTACGGTGCCTCCCCAGGACTCGTGCCGCACCCCGGGCCCCTTCGTCCACCACCAGTGGTGGAGCGCGCCGTCGGTACCGGCCGCCCACACGTGCTGCTGGGTGCCGTACACCACGGCGACCGGGTCACCGGCCAGGGAGCCGGGGGCCGCCCAGGTCTGCCGGCGCAGTTCGCCGCTGCCCTCGTCCCAGAAGCTGTGCAGCAGTCTGCCGTCGACGGCCCGTACGAACGCATGCTGCTGACCGGGGGTCACCAGGGCCGTGGGTGCCCCGGCCACCGTGCCGGCCGGCAGCCAGGCCTCCTGGACCACCGCTTTGGCGGCCGTGTCCCAGAAGCGGTGCTGCAGGCTGCCGTCGGTGCCCCGCACCAGTGTGTGCTGCTGGGTCCCGTACGGGAACGCCACCGCCTCACCGGCGACGCCGGAGCCCCAGGTGCCGCGCTTGACCGTGCCGTCGGCCTCCTCGAACCAGTGGCCGAGACCGCCGGTCGGGGTGGGGGCGAACAGGTGGAGCTGGTCGGGCGAGCCGGTGGGGAGCGCCCCGGTGTACTGGCCGGCGGTCAGGGTGCCGGCGCCGTCCGGCCGGTCGAGGTCCGCCTCGGTGAAAACCGCCCACTTGATGAACTGGTGCTGGGCGGTGGTTCCCCCTTCGTACAGGATGCCGTACCGCCCGCCGGTCAGATCGGCCATGTCGGAGTAGGCGGAGATGCCGTCCGTCACCAGCGCGCCCTGGGCGGGGGTCTGCCAGGTGAGGCCACCGTCGAAGGAGGAGCGGATGGTCAGGCCCCTGCGCTCGTCGGTGTCGGCGGGCGCGGCCAGCAGCACCCGGTCGTAACCGTCCCGGTCCTCGGCGCGTACGGCCAGTGTGGAGGCCTGCACACCCATGCGGGGCAGTTGCAGGGGTTCCAGCGGTGCGAAGTCCGCCTCGAAGGTCAGTCCCTGGTCGCGGGAGACCGCGTACGCGGCCCGCACGGTGTCGGTGCCCTCCTCGTTGCGGGCCACTGCCATCAGGCTTCCGTCCGCACGCTCGAAGACGCTCAGCTCCTGGACGCCGAGCTCGGGTTCGGCGCCGTGGGAGGAGGCGCCGGACTGCCAGGTGCGGCCCCCGTCGTCGCTGTGGATCAGGGCGCCGCCCTTCGGATCCTGCAGGTGCCGGCCCGGCGCGATCCGGTAGCCCATGCCGGCCACCAGGCGTCCGGCATGCGCGCCCCGCGTCAGCATGATGCCGTGCGAGGGACCGACGCCGAGTCGCCCCTCGCCGAGCGCCCCCCACTCCGGCTTCCACACGGCGGACGTGATGTCCCTCGCCGCTTCCCAGCTCAGGCCGTCGTCCGTGCTCGTCCGTACCTGGACGCGCCGGTAACTCTCGGTGTACAGCAGGACGATGTCGCCGTTCCCGGTGTTCACGATCGGGGTCGCGTTGTGCGGGAAGGCCAGGCCGCTCGCCTCCTGTCTGCTCGCGGTCACCACGGTCAGCGGACCCCAGGTCGCGCCGCCGTCGGTGGAATGTTTCAGGACGAGGTCGATGCGGCCGCTGTCGCCGCAGTCGTCGTTGCGCGCCTCGGCGAAGGCCAGGAGCTTTCCGCTGCCGGTGCGGACCACGGCGGGGGCGCGGAAGCAGGAGTAACCCGACTCGCCCGACGCGAAGACCGTTCCGTGCCCGCCCGGCACGGCGCCGGCCGGCACCGTTTCGACGGGCGTCGTGCGCGAGCCCGTGCCCAGGGCGGCTCCTCCCCAGAGCACCGCCAGAACCGCCAGGAGGGCCGTCAGAAGTGTGCCTGCTCGGGCCGGGCGTCTTTTCCCGCCGTCCCCGGTCGCTGTGCTGTCGGACATCTCATGCCTTCCGTGTGATCGACAACAGTCGTCAGTCTGTCGATTCGCCGCCCGGTTGTCAGTCGGGTCGGGGAACCGGAACCGGTTCCGGGCGACTCCGCCACCGTCACGGTGAACGCACCCTTGCGCACGCGAAACCGCTGGTTGAACGGTGGTTCGCCCGGTGCCCGGGAAGAGGGGCGCGGCGACGCGCCGGTGGTGCCGGCCGTGTCCACCGCCCGGCAGCGGGCCCGGTCCTCCACGCGCACCGGCGGCGCCGGCGAGGCCGGCGGCACACCCCCAGGACAGTCGCGCCGTGCGAAGAACGACCCGCGAAGTACGGGTCTAGGCTGTGCCCATGGAGCAGCGGGAGATCATGCAGCGGGCTGTGGGGATCCTGACCGAGGCCCTCGAGATGCGGCGGCGGCTCCGCGCGGACCCGGACGCCGACGTGTCGGGGAGCGGAGCCGTCGCCCAGCTCCTGGAGGAGATGCTGCCGCGGATCCAGCTGCCGGCCGACGCGAGCGCGCGCGAGGTGGCGGAGATCGTCACCGAGAAGCTGGGCCCCGCCATCGTGCAGATCACCTCCGCGCTCACCTTCGCCTTCGTCCAGCTCGCCGAGATCCACGACGAGGGCCGCACCGACGTCTCCTCCGCCGACGTCCTGCGCTCCATCTCCCTGCACTACGAGACGGGCGGCAAGGGGTAGCCCCGGGGCGAAGTGGCCGGGAGCCATGGGGTGACGCCGCGGGCCGCGGCTTCTCGCGAGGGCCCGGAGCGGACGGGTGACGCGCGGGCACTTGACGCCGTACGCGCCAGTAGCGATTCTCCCCCCATGGCTTTGCACCGGTCATGACAACTCCGCGACGGAGGGACGTGCGTAATGACCACGTACCGCACCCGACGACACCTCGGGGTCGTATCGCTGCTCCTCCTCGTGCTGGCCGCGGCCCTCGCGCCCACGCCCGGTTCCGCCGCCGACGGCGACTGGTGGGATCCGGTCGCCCGGCCCGCGCCCGACTCCGGGACCGGTGTCGCCGGGGAGCCGTTCAAGGGCACGAACGCCGCGGGTGAGGTACGCGGGTTCGTCGACGCGCACAACCACATCATGGCCAACGAGGCGTTCGGCGGCCGGCTCATCTGCGGCAAGGCCTTCTCCACGAAGGGGATCGCCGACGCGCTCAAGGACTGCCCCGAGCACTACCCCGACGGCTCGCTGGCGATCTTCGACTTCATCACAGGCGGCGGCGACGGCAGGCACGACCCGGTCGGCTGGCCCACCTTCGAGGACTGGCCCGCGCACGACTCCCTGACCCACCAGCAGAACTACTACGCCTGGATCGAACGCGCCTGGCGCGGCGGACAGCGCGTCATGGTCAACGACCTCGTCACCAACGGCGTGATCTGCTCCGTGTACTTCTTCAAGGACCGCGGCTGCGACGAGATGACCTCCATCCGTCTCCAGGCGAAGCTGACGTACGACATGCAGGCCTACGTCGACGGGATGTACGGCGGGCCGGGCAAGGGCTGGTTCCGGATCGTCACCGACAGCGCGCAGGCCCGCGACGTCGTCGCGCAGGGCAAGCTCGCGGTCGTCCTCGGCGTCGAGACCTCCGAACCGTTCGGCTGCAAGCAGGTCCTGGACGTCGCGCAGTGCGACAGGGCCGACATCGACGCCGGACTGGACGAGCTGTACGCGCTCGGCGTGCGCAGCATGTTCCTGTGCCACAAGTTCGACAACGCGCTGTGCGGCGTGCGCTTCGACGAGGGCGCGCTCGGCACCGCCATCAACGTCGGGCAGTTCCTGTCCACCGGCACCTTCTGGCGGACCGAGAAGTGCACCGGGCCGCAGGCCGACAACCCGATCGGGCTCGCCTCCGCGCCCGGCGCCGAGAAGGAGCTCCCCGCGGGCGTCGAGGTCCCGTCGTACGACGAGGACGCGCGGTGCAACGTCCGCGGGCTCACCGAACTCGGCGAGTACGCCGTGCGCGGCATGATGGAACGCAACATGATGCTCGAGATCGACCACATGAGCGTCAAGGCCACCGGGCGGGTGCTCGACATCTTCGAGGCCGCGTCCTACCCCGGCGTGATCTCGTCGCACAGCTGGATGGACCTGGACTGGACCGAGCGGGTCTACGGCCTCGGCGGGTTCGCCGCCCAGTACATGCACGGCTCGGAGGGCTTCGTCGACGAGGCGGACCGCACCGAGGCGCTGCGCGACGAGTACGGCGTGGGCTACGGCTACGGCACAGACATGAACGGCGTCGGCGGCTGGCCGGCCCCGCGCGGGGCGGACGCGCCCGACGCGGTCACCTACCCCTTCCGCAGCGTCGACGGCGGCTCCGTGCTCGACCGGCAGACCACCGGCGAACGCACCTGGGACCTGAACACCGACGGAGCCGCGCACTACGGCCTGGTCCCCGACTGGATCGAGGACATCCGGCGCGTCGGCGGGCAGCACGTGGTGGACGACCTCTTCAAGGGCGCCGAGTCCTACCTCGACACCTGGGGCGCCTCCGAACGGCACCGGGCCGGGGAGAACCTCGCCGACGGCGCGACGGCCACGGCCAGTTCTGCGGAGTGGAACCCGTTCACCAGCTACGCGCCCGGCCGGGCCGTGGACGGTGACCGGGGCACCCGCTGGGCCAGTGACTGGAGCGACGACCAGTGGCTGCGCCTCGACCTCGGCGCCACCCGCCAGGTCGGGCGCGTCACCCTGGACTGGGAACGCGCGTACGGCACGTCGTACCGCGTCGACCTCTCCACCGACGGCGTGGACTGGCGCACCGTCTGGTCCACCGCCTCCGGCGACGGCGGCCTGGACACGGCCGTGTTCACCCCCGCGCCGGCCCGTCACCTCCGTGTGCGGTTCCTGGACCGGGGGACCGAGTGGGGGTACTCGCTCCGCGAGGCCGGCGTCCACGGCCGCTGACGCGAAGCTCAACCGCCCTGCGTGAAAGCCCCGTCGACGATCTCGCGCACCGCGTCGAGCGCCGTGGCCCGGTCGGCGGGGACGAGCCCGATGCGGGTACGGCGGTCGAGCACGTCCTCCTCGTCGAGCGCCCCCTCGTGGCGCAGGGACCAGAGCACTTCGGCGCCGGTGACCGGATACCCGGGCAGCACCGGCTCGCCCAGCCGGGCGTCCCGCGCGCCGAGCGCGTGCACGGCCGGTGCCTCGGTGCCGTAGCGCCGGACGAGACGGCGGGGCGCGGGCAGTCCGGCGAGGACGTGCGGCGGCGCGGCGCCCACCAGGGGCAGGGACGCGGTGGGGGACGGGCCGGCCGGCAGGCCCCGGACACGGACGGCGGTGTCGACGGCGTCCTCGGCCATCCGCCGGTAGGTGGTGAGCTTGCCGCCGACGACGGTGACGACGCCCTCGGACGAGGTGAGCACCGCGTGGCGCCGTGAGAGGTCGGCGGTCCTCGGCGCCGTACCGGAGTGTGCCGCCGTGTCCAGCAGCGGGCGCAGTCCGGCGAAGGCGCCGGCCACGTCGGCGCGGCGGACCGGCACGTGCAGGACGGAGCACAGGACGTCGAGGAGGAAGCCGATGTCCGTCTCGGGCGCCCCGGGGACGTCGGGGATGTCGCCGTCCACGGGTTCGTCGGTGAGGCCGACGTAGACCCGGCCGTCGTCCTGGGGCAGCACGAGGACGAAGCGGTCGCTCTCCCCGGGGACAGGGACGTGCAGCCCCGCGGTCAGGGGGCCGAGACTCTCGGGGCGCAGGACGAGGTGGGTGCCCCGGGAGGGCCGGATCCGGACGCCGTCGACGAGGCCGCCCGCCCAGACACCGGACGCGTTGATCACCGCGCGGGCGCGGATCTCGCCCTCCTCGCCGGTGAGTTCGTCACGGACGCGGGCGCCCGTCGAGGTCAGCTCCAGGGCCCGGACCCGGGTCAGGATCCGCGCCCCGCGCCCCGCGGCCGTACGGGCGAGGGCGGTCACCAGACGGGCGTCGTCGGTGAGCCGGCCGTCCCAGGACAGCAGGCCGCCGCGCAGACCGTCGCGCCGCAGCGCGGGCGCGAGGTGCAGGGTCTCCACCGCGGAGAGCCGGCGCGGCGGGGGCAGGGTGGCCCGTGCCGTGCGGGCGGCCAGACGCAGCGTGTCGCCGGCCCGGAACCCCGCCCGTGCCAGGGCGGCCTGACCGCGCGAGACCAGCGGGGCGAGGGGCAGCACGAACGGCTGGGCCGCTACGAGGTGGGGCGCGGTGCGCTCCATCAGCACCCCGCGTTCGACCGCGCTCTCGCGGGCGACGCCGAGCCGTCCGGAGGCGAGGTAGCGCAGCCCGCCGTGGATGAGTTTGCTGCTGAACCGGGACGTGCCGAAGGCCAGGTCGTGGGCGTCGACGGCGACCACGACCAGCCCGCGCGCCGCGGCGTCCAGCGCCGCCCCGGCGCCCGTGGCGCCGAGGCCGACGACCAGCACGTCGACGACGGGGCCGCCGACGGAGCCGGCCAGTTCACGCGCGCGCCGGCCGGCGGACAGGGAGGAGGCGGAGGCGGGGCCACCGGGGGAGTTCACGGGGTGAGGGTCCTCTCCAGGATGTCGCGCAGCTCGCCGAGGAACGCCTCGGGGGCGAGCTCGGGGTCGTCCTCGTCGGTCATGGTCCGCAGGGACAGGGTGAAGGACTGCACGATCAGCAGCACCGACCGCGCCTGCCGTTCGGGGTGGGCGGCGCGCACCGAGCCGTCGGCGTGCCCCTCGCGCAGGAAGCCGGCCAGCAGTTCCAGCAGGGCCTCCTGGCTCGCCCCGCGACGGTCCAGCACATAGGGCAGGAGCAGCTCGGGGTCCACGTCGAGGATCTTCCGGAAGAGCGGATGGGCGCCGAAGGCGCGGACCGCCGCCACCAGCCCCTCGGTGATCACGTCGCGGGCGGGCACCCCCGGTTCGGGCTCGGGGATCGCCCCGGTGGCCACCGCGATCCACTCCCGGGTCATCAGGTCACCGACCAGCGACCGCACATCGGGCCACCGCCGGTACAGCGTCATCCGGGAGACCCCGGCGCGGCGGGCCACGTCGGTGAGCGTGGTGCGGCGGACCCCGACGGCCAGGACGCAGTCCCGCACCGCGTCGAGCACCGCGTCGTTGTCCGGACCACCGGAACCGTTGTGACGAATAGGCGTCATGTGTCACAGTGTAACGCCACGGCGGCCGTCGGGCGACCTCGACGGCCCCGTTCATTCCGACCGACCGGTGAGGACGACAGCCATGGACATGCTGTGGAGCGGCTGGGGGGACCCGGCCGAGGCGAGGCCGCTGCCCGACACGGTGATCGGGCTGTTGCGCGATCTGCTCGGCGTGAAGCCGCGCGAGACCGGACCCGTGGCCATCGAGGACCTGACCGTCCCGGAGAGCCCGCTGGCACCGGCCGCACGCCGCGCCCTGATCGCGGCCCTGGGCGGCGAGGCCCACGTCCGCACCGACGCCGGGACGCGCATCCGGCACACCCGCGGCAAATCCACCCCCGACCTGCTGCGTATCCGCGAGGGCGACCTCGCCGCGGTCCCGGCCGCCGTACTCCTGCCCGGCGGCCACGACGAGGTGCTCGCCGTCCTGCGGGTGTGCGCCGAACACGGCCTGCCGCTGGTGCCGTTCGGCGGCGGCACCTCCGTCGTCGGCGGCCTCGCCCCCGAACCGCGCGGCGCCTTCGTCGCCCTGGACCTGCGGCGCATGGACGGCCTGCTCGCCCTCGACCCGGTCTCCCGCACCGCCACCCTGGGGCCCGGCCTCCGTGCCCCGCGGGCCGAGGAACTGCTCGCCGGACACGGCTTCACCCTCGGCCACTTCCCCCAGTCCTACGAGTGGGCCACCATCGGAGGCTTCGCGGCCACCCGCTCCAGCGGCCAGGCGTCCGCCGGCTACGGCCGCTTCGACGAGATGGTGCTCTCCCTCACCCTCGCCACCCCCGAGGGCACCCTCGACACCGGCCGCGCCCCGCGCTCGGCCGCCGGACCCGACCTGCGCCAGCTCGTCCTCGGCTCGGAGGGCGCGTTCGGCGTCATCACCTCCGTGACCGTACGCGTCCGGCCCGTCCCGCGGGCCCGCGTCCACGAGGGCTGGCACTTCCCCACGTTCGAGGAGGGGACCACCGCCCTGCGCCGGCTCGCCCAGGACGGACCGCGGCCCACCGTGCTGCGCCTGTCCGACGAGACCGAGACGCTCATCGGCCTGGCGAACCCCGACGCGATCGGCTCCGGCGCGCCACAGACCACCGGCTGCACGGCGATCGCGGGGTACGAGGGCACGGAGGAGGACACGGAGTACCGCAGGGAGCGCGCCGCGGCCGTCCTGCGCGCGTGCGGCGGCACCCCCCTGGGCGAGGAGCCGGGCCGGCGCTGGGCGCACGGCCGCTACTCGGCCCCGTACCTGCGCGACGCGCTCCTGGACGCCGGGGCCTTC
This sequence comes from Streptomyces sp. NPDC014676, assembly GCF_043084105.1. NCBI lineage: Bacteria > Bacillati > Actinomycetota > Actinomycetes > Kitasatosporales > Streptomycetaceae > Streptomyces > Streptomyces sp. NPDC014676. The sequence continues at coordinate 118,285 of NZ_JBIBZI010000009.1, forward strand.
GCGGAGACGCTGGAGACGGCGGCCTTCTGGTCCCGCCTCCCCGGGCTGTACACCTCCGTCCGCGAGGCGCTCACCGCCACCCTCACCGGGGCCGGCACCCCACCGCTGGTCATGTGCCACATCTCCCACGTCTACGAGAACGGCGCCTCGCTCTACTTCACCGTGGTCTGCGCCCGGGGCGAGGACCCCGTGGCGCACTGGACGCGTGCCAAGCACGCCGCCAATGAGGCGATCCTCGCCGCCGGCGGCACGATCAGCCACCACCACGGGGTGGGCACCGACCACCGGGACTGGTACGTCCGCGAGGCGGGCCCGCTCGGCGTCGACGCCCTGCGCGCCGTGAAGCGGCGACTGGACCCGGCGGGGCTGCTCAACCCCGGCGTCCTGCTGCCCGCCGACTGACCCGCCCCCCTGACCGTCCTTCCCCGTCCCGTCGGCCCGCCCGGAGGCACCCCGATGCGCCAGTTCACCGCCGTCGTCAACCCCACCGCGGGCGCGGCCACCGGAGCGGCGGCCCTGCTCGCCCTGGCCCGGCACCTCCGTGAGGAGGGCGCCGACCTGCGGACCGAGTACAGCCACAGCCTGGCCCACGCGCGGGAACTGGCCCGCGAGGCCGGACGGCAGGGGCGGATCGTCCTCGCCGTCGGCGGGGACGGCATCGCGGGAGGTGTCGGCGGCGCCCTCAGCGGAACGGGCGCGACCCTCGGCCTCGTCCCGGCCGGCCGGGGCAACGACTTCGCCCGCGCGCTGGGACTGCCCCGGGACCCGGCGGCCCTGGCCCGCGTCCTGCTCCACGCGGAGCCGCGGCAGGTCGACACGGTCGAGGTCACCTCGGCCGTCCACGACCGCACCGTCGTCCTCGGCGGCGTGTACGCCGGGGTGGACGCGCTCGCCAACCGCCACGCCAACCGGTCCAGGCTGCTGCGGGGCTCCGCGTCCTACTACGCGGGCGGCCTGCGGGCCGTCGCCACCTGGAGGCCCGCCCGCTACCGGGTCACCGTCGACGGCGAGGAGCACCCGCACACCGGGTACACGGTGGTGGCCGCCAACTCCGGCCACTACGGCTCAGGGCGCGTCATCGCCCCCGACGCCCGCGTGGACGACGGACTGCTGGACGTCGTCATGATCCGCCAGGCGCCCCGGCGGCTGTTCTTCGCCCTGATGAACGAACTCGAGGCCGGCACCCACGTCCGCTGGCCCCAGGTGCGGATCCTGCGGGGGAGGGAGATCCGCATCGAGGCCGACCGGGAGATCCCCTACGGCGCCGACGGGGAGGTCGACGCCGTCCTCCCCGTCACGGTCAGGGTCCTGCCCGGAGCCCTGCGCGTCCTGTACTGACCGCCGCTCAGGACCGGGTGCCGTGGTAGCGCCGGGCCAGCCGAGCGAGCGCCACGGCGCCGAGCAGCAGTCCGAAGTCGCGCAGTGCGACGTCGTAGTAGCCGGACAGCGTGAGCAGGTTGACGATGATCCCCGCGAGCCACCCGGCGACCAGCCAGCCCCCGAAGCGCGGCGCGACGGCCACGACGACGCCGGCCACGATCTCGATCACCCCCACCGCGTACATCGCCGCCTGCGCGCTGCCCGGGACGATGCCGTCGATCCACGGCGCGAGGTAGACGGGCCAGTCGACGAGGAGGTTCGCGAACTTGTCCAGTCCGAACAGGACCGGCGCCAGGGCGAAGCCCGTGCGCAGGACGGCGAACGCCTGGTAGCCGGGGTCGGTGAGGGCGGCCCGCCGAGGCGTGACCGACGTGCCGCTCGTGGTTGTGGAGGTCATGGCCTGCACCCTTCTTCTAAAGACAACTCTCATTAACGATAGAAGCGCCGATCCTCTCTTTAGTCAATGGCTGTTGCTTTTACACTGGTGTTCGTGGATGACACGGAAGAAGTACGCGACAGGGGCATCGCGGCGATCTCGGCCATCGCCGCTCTCGACGAGCCCACCCGCCGGCGGCTCTACGACTACGTGGTGGGCCGGCGCCACCCGGTCGGCCGGGACGAGGCGGCCGAGGCGCTCGGACTGGCCCGGCAGACCGCGGCCTTCCACCTGGACCGGCTGGCCGCGGAGCACCTGCTCGACGTGCTCCACGTCCGGCGCAGCGGACGCAGCGGTCCGGGCGCGGGCCGCCCGGCCAAGCTCTACCGCCGCTCGGCCGCGCAGATCGCCGTCAGCCTCCCGGACCGGCGCTACGAACTCGCCGGCCGGCTGCTGGCCCAGGCCGTGGAGGAATCCGCCGCCGGCGGGGAACCCGTGCGCGACGTACTGCACCGCAGGGCGCGGGAACTGGGTGTACGGCTGGGGACGGACGGCGACGGGAGGGAGGTCCTCCGTGTACTGGAGCGATACGGCTTCGAGCCGCGTCACGACGGCGGGTCCGTCGTCCTGGGCAACTGTCCCTTCCACGCGCTGGCCCGCGCGCACACGCAGACGGTGTGCGGCATGAACCTGCACCTGATGCGCGGAGTCCTCGAAGGGCTCGGTGAAACGGGGTTCGAGGCCCGTCTGGCGCCGGAACCGGGCCGGTGCTGCGTCCGCCTGGAGCCCGCCGCCTGACCCGGCCGCCAGGAGGAGCCCCATGACCCCGCGCGAGTTGTCGACCTTCGGCCACGGCACCGCGGACCGGGAAGCACTGACCGCACTGCTGCGCGACGCGGGGATCTCCGCCGTCGTGGACGTGCGGATCGGCCCCGGCAGCCGTCGCGACCCCGACCTGGCACGGACCCGGCTGGCCGCATGGCTCCCCGAGGCCGGCATCGCCTACCGCTGGGAACGGGACCTGGGCGGCTTCCGCAAGCCCCCGCCCGACTCGCCCGACACCGTCTGGCGCAACGCCTCCTTCCGCGGCTACGCCGCCCACACCCGCACCCCCGGGTTCGTCACCGCGATGGACACCCTGCTGGATCAGGCCGCCCGCGAGCCGACCGCGGTGATGTGCGGCGAATCCGTGTGGTGGCGGTGCCATCGGCGGCTCATCGCCGACTTCGCCCTTCTCGCCCGCCAGGTGCCGGTGCGTCACCTGATGCACGACGGACGCCACACGTGGCACAGCCCCACGCCGGGCGCACGCCTGCGCGGCGACGGGCTGCTCGTCTACGACGACACCGCCGCCGCGTCGGCGTAGACGGCTCACGCAACCCGGGAGCCACCCGCAGTTACCGGACACGCCCCAAGACTGGACCAGTTCGTTCTCTGGAATTATTCGTGTCTGGGCCTATAGGTTCGGCGCATGACCGCATCCCGGCCGTCGACCGCAGCCGAGGAGCTCCGCGGTGCGGGGCTCCGTGCGACGGCGGCCCGCGTCGCCCTCCTCGAAACCGTCCGCCAGGGCGGCCACCTCGGAGTCGAGGCGATCGCCTCCGAAGTGCGCCGGCGCACGGGGCACGTCTCCCTGCAGGCGGTGTACGAGGCGCTGAACGCGCTCACCGGGGCGGGGCTCGTGCGCCGTGTCGAGCCGGCCGGCAGCCCGGCCCGCTACGAGGGCCGGGTCGGGGACAACCACCACCACGTGGTGTGCCGTTCCTGCGGTGTCGTCGCCGACGTCGACTGCGCGGTCGGTGACGCGCCCTGTCTGACCGCGTCCGGCGGTCACGGTTTCGTGATCGACGAGGCCGAGGTCGTCTTCTGGGGCCTGTGCCCCGACTGTTCCACCTCCCGCCGTACCTGAACTGCGCGAAGCTCTTCGCCCGGAAGGACTCCCATGACAGAGAACCATGACGCGATCGTCACCGATCCCAAGACGGAGGAGGCGGGTGGCTGCCCGGTCGCGCACGGGCGCGCCCCGCACCCCACCCAGGGCGGCGGAAACCGCCAGTGGTGGCCCGAGCGCCTCAACCTGAAGATCCTCGCCAAGAACCCGGCCGTGGCGAACCCGCTCGGCGAGGACTTCGACTACACCGAGGCGTTCCAGGCCCTCGACCTCCCGGCGGTGAAGCGGGACATCGCCCAGGTGCTGACCACCTCCCAGGACTGGTGGCCCGCCGACTTCGGCCACTACGGCCCCCTCATCGTCCGCATGGCCTGGCACAGCGCCGGCACCTACCGCATCAGCGACGGCCGCGGCGGCGCCGGGGCCGGCCAGCAGCGCTTCGCCCCGCTCAACAGCTGGCCCGACAACGCCAACCTCGACAAGGCCCGCCGCCTGCTGTGGCCCGTCAAGAAGAAGTACGGCAAGAGCCTGTCCTGGGCCGACCTGCTGATCCTCTCCGGCAACGTCGCCCTGGAGTCGATGGGCTTCACCCCCTTCGGCTTCGCCGGCGGCCGCGAGGACGTCTGGGAGCCCGAGGAGGACGTCTACTGGGGCCCCGAGTCCACCTGGCTCGGTGACGAGCGCTACACCGGCGACCGGGAGCTGGAGAGCCCGCTCGGCGCCGTCCAGATGGGCCTCATCTACGTCAACCCGGAGGGTCCCAACGGCAACCCGGACCCGATCGCCTCGGCCCGTGACATCCGCGAGACGTTCCGCCGGATGGCGATGAACGACGAGGAGACCGTCGCCCTGATCGCGGGCGGCCACACCTTCGGCAAGACCCACGGCGCGGGCCCCGCCGACCACGTCGGCGCCGACCCCGAGGCCGCCGGCCTCGAGGAGCAGGGCCTGGGCTGGAAGAGCACCTTCGGCACCGGCAAGGGCGGTGACACGATCACCAGCGGTCTCGAGGTGACGTGGACCAACACGCCGACGACCTGGGACAACAGCTTCTTCGAGATCCTCTTCGGCTACGAGTGGGAGCTGTTCAAGAGCCCCGCGGGCGCCCACCAGTGGCGGCCGAAGGACGGCGCGGGGGCGGGCACCGTGCCGGACGCCCACGACCCGTCGAAGAGCCACCAGCCGACGATGCTGACCACGGACCTCGCGCTCCGCTTCGACCCGGTCTACGGCCCGATCTCCCGGCGCTTCCTGGAGAACCCGGACGAGTTCGCGGACGCCTTCGCCCGCGCCTGGTACAAGCTCACCCACCGCGACATGGGTCCCAAGTCGCTGTACCTCGGCCCGGAGGTGCCCGCCGAGACCCTGCTGTGGCAGGACCCGCTGCCGGAGCGCACGTACGACCTGATCGACGCCGCGGACGTCGCCGCCCTCAAGGAGCGGATCCTCGCCTCGGGCCTGCCGGTGTCCGAGCTGGTGTCGACGGCGTGGGCGTCGGCCTCGTCCTTCCGCGGCAGCGACAAGCGCGGCGGCGCCAACGGCGCGCGCGTCCGCCTGGAGCCGCAGCGCGGCTGGGAGGCCAACGACCCCGACCGGCTGGCGACGGTGCTGCGCACCCTGGAGGGCGTCCAGGAGTCCTTCAACGCCGAGCAGACCGGCGGCAAGCGGGTCTCGCTCGCCGACCTGATCGTGCTGGCCGGTGCCGCGGGCGTCGAGAAGGCCGCCAAGGACGGCGGCGTCGACATCGAGGTCCCGTTCACGCCGGGCCGCGTGGACGCCGCGCAGGAGCAGACGGACACGGAGTCCTTCGCCGCGCTCGAGCCGACCGCCGACGGCTTCCGCAACTACCTCGGCAAGGGCAACCGCCTGCCCGCCGAGTTCCTGCTGCTCGACAAGGCCAACCTGCTGACGCTGAGCGCCCCCGAGATGACCGTCCTGGTCGGCGGCCTGCGGGTGCTGGGCGCCAACCACCGGCAGACGTCGCACGGCGTGTTCACCACGGCCCCCGGCACCCTGACCAACGACTTCTTCGTCAACCTGCTCGACCTGGGCACCACGTGGAAGTCGACGTCCGAGGACCAGACCGTGTTCGAGGGCCGCGACGCGGCCACCGGCGAGGTCAAGTGGACCGGCACCCGTGCCGACCTCGTGTTCGGATCGAACTCCGAGCTGCGCGCGCTCGCGGAGGTCTACGCGAGCGACGACGCCAAGGAGAAGTTCGTGCGGGACTTCGTCAAGGCGTGGGACAAGGTCATGAACCTCGACCGGTTCGACCTCGTCTGATCCCCCCGCCCCGCTGATCCGGGCCGGCCCTCCGGGGCCGGCCCGGACGTGCGCCGGCCCCGAGATGCGGGCGGGCCGCCGTGCCACCAGGGTGGAAGCGAGCCGACCGCCACCGAAGGAGGCGCTGGACATGGGCAAGGGCACCGGCCGCGGCAAGGATCTCCACAAGGGCGACGAGGTCGCCTGGAGCAGCCACGGCGGCGAGGCGACGGGCAAGGTCGAGAAGAAGATCACCGAGCGCACCGAGGCGGCCGGGCGCACGGTCGCCGCCTCCGAGGAGGAACCGCAGTACGAGGTGCGCAGCGAGAAATCGGGCAGGCCGGCGGTCCACAAGCCCTCCGCGCTCAGGAAGAAGAAGTGAGCGCCGTGGAGGAGGACCGCGAGGACGAGACCTGGGACGAGTTCCGCGAGCTGGTCAACATGAAGCCGGCCGGCCTCGAGAAGTGGCTCGGCACGGAGGAGTCCCGCAGCGCGGGCCGGCACGCGGACGGCGGCGAGTCGACCGGTCACGCGTCCGGCCGCCGCATCGTCGGCATCCTCCGCACCGCGAGGAAGGACCTCTCCGACGACGACTACGCGCACATGCGCAAGGTCGTCGGCTACATCCGCCGCCACCTCGCCCAGCGCCCGTCCGGCGACGTACGCGACACGCGCTGGCGCCACTCGCTGATGAACTGGGGCCACGACCCGCTCGACGACGCGTCCTGACACCACCGCCCACGGACCTCCCTGGAGGGCCGTACACCGTGCGGGATCCGTCCCGCCGGGGTCGGCCGGTGAACACAACCACCGTTCACCGTCGCCGTGTTGTCCTCACCGCACTCGCCACGGCGACCACCGCCGCGTACGGCGGCCGGCGGCAGCGGCGCGACGCACCGGCACGGCGCACGTCATCGGAGGGACCGGGAGCGGACCCACGGGAGGACGTCGCGCGGGTCGGCTCGTGGGACGGGCACGACATCACGGAGGCGGTCCGCCCGGCCCTCGCCGGCCGCATGTGGGCCCCGCAGGTGTGACGTCGGGGAAACGGGCCATCACATGAAGGGAGCAGAGCCACTCGACACGAGGAGTGTCCGCGTATGGGAACCGTCGTCCACGTTCCGCAGACCCGGGACATGATCGGAGAGGAACTCTCCGGAGACGAGGCGTTCGCCGCGCTGCGGCACTACGGGGGCCTGCGGCTGCTGACCGACTCCTTCGCCCGCTTCCGCTACGCGGACGGCTTCTCCAACGCGCGGGCGCTCGCCTTCCAGGTCGTCCTCGGTCTGGTGCCGTTCACCGTGGCGCTGGTCGGCCTGGCGACCTCCGTGCACACCGAGAGCGTGGGCCGGGTCATCGAGCTCACCCTCGGCCGGATCGTGCCCGGCGCCAGCGCCGACATCGTCGAGGACGCCTTCGAGGGGACCCGGCGCAGCGCCCACGACATCGGGAGCACGCTGGCGCTCTGGCTCGGCCTGGGCTTCGCCCTGTTGAACCTCGCCTCCGCCATGGGCCAGATCGAGCGGGGCGCCAACCGCATCTACGGGATCGAACGCGACCGCCCCTTCCCCCGCAAGTACGGCAGGGCCGTCCTCCTCGCGCTCACCGCGGGCCTGTCGCTGGTGCTCGGGTTCGTCGTACTCGTCGCCGGTGACGCGGTGGGCGACGCGGTGGTCCGGGTGGCCGGGGGATCCGGCGGCGGCTCGGGGTGGTGGACCGTGCTGCGGCTGCCGGTGGGGCTGGCGCTGGCGTGGGTCGCCTCGGCGGTGATCTTCCGCTGGTCACCCCGGCGTACCCAGCCCGGCTACACCTGGCTGGCCTTCGGCTCGGCCGTGCACCTCCTGCTGTGGGTCGCGGCGACGTGGCTGCTCGCCCTGTACGTCGAGGGCAGCGGGGCGTTCGGCGCCCTGTACGGGCCGCTCACCGCGTTCATCGCGCTGCTGCTGTGGGCATACCTCACCGCCGTCGCCCTCTTCCTCGGCATCGCGTTCGCGGCCCAGCTCGAAGCGGCGCGCGCCGGCATCGACGCGGCGGTCCGTCCGGATCCGGGACCGGGCGCCTGACCTGCCGGGACGAACACGCCGGCCGGGAACTGGGCGTGGCGCCTGCGCGTTGTCGGTGTGAGGTTGCACAATGATCGGAAAAGGAGATCAACTCCGGCGCCGCGCTGGGTAGACGGTCTCGTATCCCGGCTCCGGAAAGGTCCTGCTGATGCTCGCCACCGTCGACCGTCCCCACACCCTCGTCGCCCTGCCGACCACGCGCCGCCGACCGGACCAGCGTCGCGGCGGACCGATAACGACCGAGTTCCCGGCCGTCCCTTCCCGCCCGCGCCCTCCGGCCGGCACCCCCCGCACCGACGTGCTGCGCATCATCTCCGACCCCCGCACTCCCACGTACGTCACCGAGTACGCCAACGGCCGCCGCAGGTACAGCTACTGGCGCCCGCTCGACTCGGCCACCGGCACCGGGGGTTGCTACGCCGCCCTGCCCACCGCCGAATGCGACGCGCTGCACGCGGCCGGGCGGATCACCCTCGGCGAGCCCGTCGTGGACCCCAACCGCACGACGTACCGCGTCCGCACCGCCACCCGCGCCCAGTCGGCCACGCGTGCCGAACCCGCCGCCCGGACCCGGCCCGAGCCGGCCCGCCCGGTACGGGAGCGCGCCCGCGTCGCCTGACCGGGGCGCGGGGCCGCCGCGCCCCGGTCAGGCTGTGCCGCGGGCGTGCGTCCGTGGCCGAATGCGTGCTCCGTTGTCGATCGAGTCGACAGCGCGGTCGCAAGTCAGGCGAAAATTTCGCTCACCGCACTCGGCGCCGACAGGGTGTTGTGGGGTGAGGTCTTCGCCATCAGGGCAGATCGCGTGTGTCTTCCGGCTTCCGGCAGGGGTCCGAAAGAGTCAATCTGAAACGAGTCCGTCGGTGTCGTTGTCATGTTCCTGAAAGGATTTCCAGTCTGGGAGTGCTCCCACCCCTCTGGAGGTGCCGATGCGCTTCCCCCGACACCAGGCCTGGGCCTGGGCCGCCGCGGTCCTCGCGGTGGCCGTGAGCCTGGCCGTCGCCGCTCTCCTCCCGCGGCCGGGCGCCGCCGACGCCCTCGTTCCCGTCGTGGCGGAACCCGGCGTCGAGGACGACGGCGCCGACTGCGCCGTCCCCGGCACCGGACCTCTCACCTCCGTCTCCAGGCTCCCCGACCCCTTCCGGAAACCGGACGGCACGCGCGTCTCCACCCGGTCCGGCTGGCGCTGCCGACGTGCGGAGATCCGGGAGCCGGCGGAGAGGCACGTCTACGGACAGAAGCCCGCCAGGCCCGAGAGCGTCACGGGCACGGTGTCCCGCACCGGCATCACGGTGCGGGTGACGCACCAGGGCCGGAGCGCGAGCTTCTCCGCGAGCGTCGACCTGCCGGGCGGCACCGGCCCGTTCCCCGCCGTCGTGGTGCTCGGAGGGCTGGGCGCGGACACCGCCACCATCAAGGGCGCGGGCGCGGCCGTCATCTCCCTCGACCCGTACGCGCTCGGCAAGGAGGGCACACCCCGCGGCGACAAACAGGGCGCGTTCTACAGCCTCTACGGCTCCTCCAGCAGCACCGGCCTGCTCATGGCCTGGTCATGGGGGGTGAGCCTGGTCATCGACGTCATCGAGCAGTCCGACGGCAGCGTGCTCCGCGCGGACGCCACCGGCGTCACCGGATGCTCACGGTTCGGCAAGGGCGCCTTCGTGGCCGGCGCCTTCGACCAGCGCGTCGCGCTCACCATGCCGATCGAGTCGGGCAGTGCCGGCACCGGCATCTTCCGCGGCATCCCGGGTGAGAGCGGCGCGCAGCCGCTGAGCAGCGCCTACTCGGAACAGCCCTGGCTGGGTGATGTCTTCGGCTCCTTCACGAACAGCCCCGCCACCCTCCCCGTGGACACCCACGAGATCGTCGGCATGGTAGCGCCGCGCGGGCTGCTCGTCATGGAGAACCCGCACGTCGACTGGCTGGGTGCCCGGTCGGGCAGCGTGGCGGCGCTGGGCGGCGCCGAGGTCTACAAGGCGCTGGGCGCGGGCGGCAACATCAGCTACTGGTCCGACGTACAGGACGGCACCCACTGCGCGGCCCGGCCGGAATGGCGCACGCCGCTGCGGCAGGACATCCAGAAGTTCCTGCTGGGGTCCGGCAGCTCCTCGGGGGTGTTCAGGATCTCCCCGGCCACGTCCGGTGACCTCTCCGCCTGGCGGGACTGGCAGACCCCGAGCCTCGCCGACGGCGGCACGAGCGGAGGCGGTACCGGCGGCGGCGGTGACACGGGCGGCGGTCCGGGCACACCGGACGGCTGCTGCACCGCCGCCTACCGCACGGTCAACAGCTGGTCCGGCGGCTACCAGGGCGAGGTGACCGTACGCAACGACGGCAGCGCCGCCCTCGACGGCTGGACCGTCGGTATGACGCTCGCGTCCGGCCAGTCCATCAGCAGCCGCTGGAACGGCCGGAACACCGGGACCGGCGGGGCGGTCACGGTGCGTGACACCGACTGGAACGGCTCCGTCGCGCCGGGCTCCACGACCACCTTCGGCTTCACGGTCACCGGCGGTTCCTCGACGCCGCCGACCGCGCTCACCTGCGGCCGTCCGTGAGACGTCACCGCCCGGTCTCCGCGTCCCGGGACGCGGAGACCGGGCGGTACGGAGGAGCCCCGGTCAGGCGATGGACGCCGAAATGACGGCGGACACCGCGAGGTTGCAGGACGCCGTCACCCAGACCGCCGGGTGGGGTTCGGGCTCGACCAGCGTGGCACCCAGCCGTCCCGGGGTGATGAGGTCCACCACCAGGAACGCCACGGCCATCATCACCAGCCCCAGCACACCGAACGCGGCGGTCGACGCCAGCCCTTTGCCGAAGTCCTCGTACGTGGTCCAGATCGACGTGAACACGATGCCGCCGATGCCGAGCAGCGCGGAGCTCAGCACCAGCGCGGCGTTGCGGTTGCGCTCCTGCCAGATCTGCCGGCCGAGCTTTCCGGGCGTCAGCACGTCGACCAGGACGATGCCGAGGACCAGCAGGACCAGTCCGAGTGCGCCGTAGGCGGTGGCCCGGCCGAGTCCGTTGACGATGTCGCTCATGGGGTTGCCGGCTCCGTAGGGTGAGTGATCGCGGTCAAGGGCGAGCAAAATGTAGCGCACCCGTTCGGCGCCTTGACCTGCTGCCCCGTCATCCTCCGGCGCCGATGTCGTCGGCGCGGGCGACGAAGTGCGCGGCGCCGCCGCCGATCCGGTAGAGGAAGGCGCCGCCGTCCCGGTCGGCGTCGTAGAACTGGCCGCCGGGATCGTAGGAGAACCGGCGGGTGATGCCCTGCCAGGGGGCGCGCAGCAGTTCGGAGCGGAGGGCGGAGGGGCCGTCGGTGCCGGCGTCGGCCAGGTCGTGGGCGGCGAACCGCACGGCGTCGTAGGCCTCGGCCGCCCAGGGCGCGGGGGAGCCGCCGTGGCGTTCGCGGTGGGCGGCGGTGAAGGTCCGCAGGCGCGGGTCCGCGTCGGCGTCGGCGTAGGCGGTGCCCACCATCCAGTCCTCCGCCTCGGCGAGGAACCGGCCGCCGAGCACCGGTTCCTCCGCCACCCGGGCCCCGCGGTGCCCCGCCTCCCGCAGCGCGCGGGCCAGCAGGGCGGCACGCTCCGGGCGCAGACCGGCGAACATCACCGCATCCCGCGGGCGGCCGGCCACCCGCCCGGCCACGGCGGTGAAGCCCTCGTCCGCCGCCACCTCCTCCACCACCGCCGGGGCGTCGAGTTTCCCGAACACGGTGACGATGCGCACGGACGAGGAGGTCTCGGCCGTGTCGGTGAGATCGTGCACGATCACGGTCCGCTCCGGCTTCGCCACGCGGTTGAGGTGGCGCAGGATCGCCGGCGGCCCCGCCGTCCTGGTCGGACGCAGCAGCAGCGCGGTGGTGAGGTCGGCGCTGTCCAGCCGGCTGGTGTCGGCCCGGGTCACCAGCGCGGTGGTCCGTGCGCGGGTGAGGGCCTCCACGGCCGCGGGGACGGTCGCGTTGGTCCCGGCACAGACCACCACGGCGAGGTCCCGCTCGGCGACCAGCCCGGCCGCGCCCCGCGCGGAGCCCTCCGCGGTGCCCCCGTCGTCGGCGGTGCGCAGCACCAGGTCGAACGTCCGTACGGGGGTGCGGTTGTGCTCGTCGACGGCGAGACGCGCACCGCGCTCCTGAGCCGTGAAGGCACCGTCCGCCCGGTGTCCGAGCAGCCCGACGACGTACGTGGGCCGGTCCCCGGACGCGGGGCGTGCGGGGGCGCCGCGGGACCTGAGCCACCAGGCGCCCGCCGCCGCGGCGGTGACGCCGAGCGCCGACCCGGTGGCGAGCAGACGCCGCCGGGTGAGGGAGGAGCCGGCCGGGCCGGGACCGGCGGGCTCACCGCCGACGACGGTGGGCTCGGGCACGGGCAGGCCGACGACGCGCGTGGCCTGCGCCGCGATCAGCGCCGGGAGCCCCTCCGGCAGCCAGCCGTCCGCCTTGAACTCACCCAAGAACGCCCGCAGTTCGGCGACGCCGGGGCGCCGCTCCGGATCCTTCTCCAGACACCGCCGCACGATCGGGGCGAGTCCGGGCGGTACGCCGTCCAGGTCCGGTGGCTCGTGCACGGTCCGGTACAGCACCGCCGCCGCCCCGCCGGTGCCGAACACGGCCCGGCCGGTGGCCGCGTGGGCGAGGACGCAGCCGAGGGAGAAGACGTCGCTCGCCGGGCCCACCGTGCGGCCCCTGGCCTGTTCCGGTGAGAGATAGCCGGGCGAGCCCACCACGGAGCCGTCGGCGGTGAGCGCGGTCGCCCCGACCGCCCGGGCGATCCCGAAGTCGATCAGCCGGGGACCGTCCGCGGTGAGCAGCACGTTCGCCGGTTTCACGTCCCGGTGGACCAGCCCGGCCGTGTGCACCTCGTCCAGGGCCTCCGCCAACGTGGCCGCCAGGGAACGGAGTTGTTCCTCGAGCCAGACGCCGTGCCGGGCGATCGCGTCGGCGAGCGACGGGCCCGGCACATAGGCGGTGGCCAGCCACGGGGAGGCGGCGTCCGCGTCGGCCGCGACGACCGGCACGGTCCACCGCCCGCCCAGCCGCGCCGCCAGCTCCGCCTCACGCCGGAACCGGGCCCGGAAGCCCGGGTCGCCGGCGTGCTCGGCCCTGATGACCTTGAGCGCGCACCAGACGCCGAGCGGGGAACGCGCGAGGTAGACGACGCCCATGCCGCCCGAGCCGAGCCGGGCCGCCAGCCGGTGACCGCCGACGGCCGACGGCCGACGGATCGGTCGGCCGCAGCCGTTCCATATCCCTAGGTCTCCGTCGCCCGCCGCAGGTCGCCGAGCGAACCCCGTTGCACGAACCGCCCGTCGTGCACCTGGTGGACGAACGTGCTGGCCAGCCAGCCCTGGTTGTCGCTCTTGTACTCGTGGAAGTCGCCGAAGGCATAGGTGCGGGAGAGGCCCGTGTACGTGGCCTTCGCCATCCGTGCGCCGAGCGCGGCCCGCGCCGGACGGCGCCCGCCGCGGGCCGGGACCGTCCGCGCGAACTCCGACAGCAGCATCCGTACGGTGTCGTACGCCTCGGCCGCATAGGGCCCCGGAGCGGAGCCGTGGAGGTCGCGCCTCGCCTTGGTGAAGGCCTTGGCACGCTCGGTGCGCAGCGCCTCGGCGTCCACGGCCGCCGTCACCACGTACCAGCCCTCACCGGCGGCGCCCGCCCGCTGCGGGAAGGCCGAGCCGTACAGCTGGTGCTGCATCCAGCGCGGCCCGTCGAATCCGGCCGTGGCCAGCTCGCGGGCGGCCCGGACGGTGGCGTCCGGCGGACCGAAGTAGGCGAAGGCCTCGACGCCCGCCGCCAGCAGGGAGCGCACGGCCGCGGGCGCGTCGTCCGTCTCCTCGGCCACCACCCTGGGCACGGCCTCGGCGCCGAGGGTGTCCCGCCACTGTCTGATCAGCAGGGTGCCCTGGTCCTGGACGGTCGTCCCGCCCGAGCGGTCGATCAGCACGCCGATCCTGCCCAGTCGCTTGGTCACCAGGGCGTGCAGCGCGATCCAGGTGCCCAGCGCCGAATGGGGCGCGCCGCTCTGGAACGAGGACTTCGGGGACGTCAGGAAGAAGTCCTGCTGACCCGTGGTGCTGGACACATGGGTGAGCCCGGCCTCGCCGTAGACGTTCGCCGCGGTCCGCATCGCGATTTCGGTGACCGGCCCGAGGACGGCGACGACGTCCCGGTCGGCGGTGAGGGAACGGGCCACCTCCCGGGCGCTCCCGGCGTCCCCCCGGTCCCGCGCCACCCGTACCGCCAGGTCGTAGGCGCGGCCCGGGTCGGCGTTGTGCTCGGCGACCGCGAGACGTGCCGCGCGCTCGCACGCCTGGTCGAACGGGGCGGTCCCGGCGCCGCTGGTGGAGTGCACACCGAGCGTGTACACGAGGCGTTTCGTGCCGGAGCCGTCCGGTTCGTCGTCGCGGGAGGCGAGCACCGCCGCCGTGGTCGCGCCGCCCGCCGCCAGCAGCAGCGCCCCGCCAGCAGCAGCCGGCGCCGGGCCGGGCGCCGGACGGCGTCCTCGGGGGCGTCCGGCGCGTCGGCTTCCGCTCCCTCGTCCACGACCGTCGGCTCGACACCGGGCAGCGCGAGACTCCCGGCGGAGCGTACGGCGACCATCCGGGCCACCGGGTCGGGGAGCCGGCCGGGGCCGTCCGGGACGTCCTCGGCGAGCTGTCCCGCCGCCTCCGCCGCCGTGGGGCGCGTCCGCGGGTCCTTGTCGAGACAGCGGGCCACCAGCGGCCGGAGCGTGCTGTCCACCCCGCCGAGGTCGGGATCGTCGTGGACCGTGCGGTACAGCAGGGCGTCCGGTTCACCCGTGCCGAAAGGCGGCCGGCCGGACATCGCGTACGCCAGGACGCAGCCCAGCGCGAAGACATCGCTCGCGGACGTGGCCGGCTCGCCGCGCGCCTGCTCCGGGGCGAGGAAGCCGGGGGTGCCGACCACCAGGCCCGACGCGGTCAGCGCGGTGTCGTCGACGGCACGGGCGATACCGAAGTCGATGAGCCGCGGCCCGTCCGGCGCCAGCAGGATGTTCCCGGGTTTGACGTCACGGTGCACCAGGCCCGCCGCGTGCACGGCGGCCAGCGCGCCGGCCAGCAGCCCGCCCAGCACACGGGCGGCCGGGGCGGGCAGCGGACCGTGCGCGGCCACGGCCTCGGCGAGCGAGGGACCGGGGACGAAGGCGGTGGCCAGCCACGGTGTCCGCGCGTCGGCGTCCGCGTCGAGCACGGGGACGACCCAGGGGTTGTCGACCCGCCGGGCCAGCTCCGTCTCCCGCGCGAACCGGGCCCGGAACTCCTCCTCCGCGGCGCTCTCGGCATGGATCACCTTGACCGCGGCGAGCTGTCCGGAGTCGGTGCGGCCCAGGTAGACCACGCCCATGCCGCCCGCGCCGAGGCGCCGCAGCAGCCGGAAGCCCGCGATGCGGGAGGGGCCGGACGACCGCAGCGGCTCACTCATCGCGACGCCGCCTTCCCGCTCGGCTCGCCGGCGCCGGCCAGCCGGTCGATCTCGGCGGCGACGAAGCCGACCCCCTTGGCCACGTCCGACGAGACGGTGTTCCGTTCCTCCTCGGTGCGTCCGGCGCCGATCCGGGCGGTCGCGGCCACGGTGACCGGGCCGAGCCGGTACTTGTACCAGTCGAAGGGACGCGCCTGCTTCTCCCCGTCCACCAGGTACTCCCCGGTCTCCGCGAGGTCGTCGTCGGCGATGGCGTTGCGCTCCTCGCCGAACGGGTTGGCCTGCGAGTACAGCCCCCGCACCCGCTGCGTGGCGTTCAGCCGCTGCTCCGGACAGCGCAGCGCCTCCTCCAGGGAGACCGCCATGTCACGGCGCGCGGCCGTGGTGTCCTCGTGCACCGTGACGGTGAGGGAGACGTACACGGCTTCCCTGCCCTTCTCCGCCGGCAGGACGAACGTGCGCGTGAGGCTGGCCAGTACCCGGTCCGGCAGCGGCCCTCGGCGCCACAGACAGTCCTCGCCCAGCACCGCCCACTCGGTCGGGTCGCTCTCGTACGGCCGGTGCCTGCGGAACCCGACGCCGAAGTGGTCGGGCCGCACGGTGAGTCCGCGGACGAAGTCGACCGCCTCGGCCCGTGTCCCGGGCGCCCGGTCCTCCACCACGGTGTACGGATCGGAGGAGGACGGGCCGGAACCCGGTTCACCCGTCGTGCTTCCGCCTCCCCCCGACGGCTTCCGGGTGCCGGTGTCCCCGTCGGGTCCACCGGTGCATCCCACCAGCATCAGCGTCCCCGCCACCACGGCCACAACCGGTCTGTGCGCGATCATGCCCCGCCCTCGCTCCCCAACGGCCGGTCCCCACGTGAACAGTGTGGCCCATGGCAGGGCGGCGGAGTAGCAACTCGACTGCACAGAAAGGCACTTGAGGGAAGTCGTCGTCAGGGAGTCATATCCGCGCGCATCCGGGGCATCCGGTGTTCCACCGGACGGACCGTGAAGGAGAACCGGCCATGAGCAACGGCAGCCGCACCCTCACCGCCCTGTACGTCGCCGTCGCCCTCTGGCTCTCCTTCTGCACCGTGCGCACCTGGGGCGCCGTCCCCCTGTGGACCACCCTCGCGATGGCGGTCGCCTCCCTCGCCCCCGTGATCGGGATCGTGCGGGAGACGGTCATCGCCGACGAGCGCCGCGCCGTCGCCGTCCTCCGGGAACGGCAGGGGCGCCGGGCCGCGTGGCGCGACGCGGTGGCCGCCGCGGTCGCGCAGGCCGAGGTGGAGGCCGCCTGCTGCGAACGCTGGTGGACGTCGTGCGCGACCGAGCACGACCCCGCCTGCGCGCACCGGACCTCGTGGGGCACGACGGCCTGAACGGGGCCCGGCGGCGGTCTCCCGCGCGCCTCCGATTTCTGGTCTGGACCAGACTCTTGACGCCGTCTTATCTCACTTCTTAAATCAAGTGGTTGTACCTCCACCCCCACAACCACGGTCGGCGCACCCCTCCTTCCGGGTCGCCGTACGGAAAGGGAGGGCCATGTCCTCTCCGCGCAGACTCCGCAGATGGCTGATCGCCGCGATGTCGGCCGCGCTCGTCGCCTCCGGTGCGGCGGGCACCGCGACGGCCGAACCGGCCGATGCCGGCGCCGCGGCCGCCGTGACCTTCTCGGACACCTTCGACGGTCCCGCCGGCGCCGCGGTCGACTCCTCGAAGTGGCAGATCGAGACCGGCGACAACGTCAACAACCACGAGCGGCAGTACTACACGTCCGGCAACAAGAACGCCGCCCTGGACGGCCAGGGCCACCTGGTGATCACCGCCCGCAAGGAGAACCCGGCCAACTACCAGTGCTGGTACGGCACCTGCCAGTACACCTCGGCCCGGCTCAACACCTCCGGCAAGTTCACCGCGCAGTACGGGCACGTCGAGGCGCGGATGAAGGTCCCGCGCGGGCAGGGCATGTGGCCCGCGTTCTGGATGCTGGGCACACCGGTCAACTGGCCGGACTCGGGCGAGATCGACATCATGGAGAACGTCGGCTTCGAACCCTCCACGATCCACGGCACGATCCACGGCCCCGGCTACTCGGGCTCCGGCGGCATCGGCGCCGGCTACACCCTGCCGGGCGGCCAGGCCTTCGCGGACGCCTTCCACACCTTCGCCGTCGACTGGGCACCGGACTCGATCACCTGGTCCGTGGACGGCAACGTCTACCAGCGGCGCACCCCCGCCGACCTCGGCGGGAAGCAGTGGGTGTTCAACAAGCCGTACTTCCTGATCCTCAACCTGGCGGTGGGCGGCTACTGGCCCGGCGACCCGGACGGCTCCACCGTCTTCCCGCAGCAACTCGTCGTGGACCACGTGTCGGTGACGACCAGCGACTCGTCCACCGGCGGCGCGATCCGCGGCCTGGCCGGCAAGTGCGTCGACGTCGCCGGGGCGAACACGGCCAACGGCACGGCCGTACAGCTCTACGACTGCAACGGCACGGCCGTACAGCTCTACGACTGCAACGGCACCTCCGCGCAGAACTGGACCGTGGGCTCCGACGGTACGATCCGCGCGCTCGGCAAGTGTCTGGACGTCGCCTCGGGCGGCACGGCCGACGGCACGCCCGTCCAGCTGTGGGACTGCAACGGCAGCGCCGCCCAGAAATGGGTCGTCACCGCCGCCCGCGACATCGTCAACCCGCAGGCCGACAAGTGCCTGGACGTGACCGGCAACAGCTCCGCCAACGCCACCCGGCTGCAGATCTGGACCTGCACCGGCGCCGCCAACCAGAAGTGGACCGTCGGCTGAACCGACGGTGCCGGACACACCGCTGCCCCGGACCGGCCGGTCCGGGGCAGCGGTGTGTCTCAGCCGGTCACCGCCGGGTTCCGGCGGACGTGAACCACGGGTAACCGGGTACGCCGGGACCCCAGCTGCCGGGCCGGCCGCCCGCGTCCTTCGTCACGAAGACGCTCGGCTCGGACGCGGTCACGCCGCCGCCGGCCGAACGCGCCGTGACGAACCACGCGTGGGCCGTGCCCGGCTTGAGGTTCCTCCAGGTCACCGAGGCGGTCCCACCGGAGCCGACCCTGTCCCGGCCGATGACGCGCACCGGGTCGTACAGCGCCAGCGAGTCCGTCCTGAACGACGTGGTGCGGGTGTTGAGGTCCACCGGCAGCACCATGTTGTCCTCGGTGCCGTCGTAGCGGTGGTCCGCGTCGTACTCGGTGGCGCCGAACTCGTCGAGCAGCGGCGAGTAGGTGTCCACCGTCAGCTCCGACCGGTCGACGTCGAACTGCAGCATCCGGAAGAAGCTCGAACCGAACCGCAGTTGGTCGTCGGGCTGGTAGCCGCCCACTTCGGTCAGTCCGAGCCGGTCGGCGGACACGGTGTAGAACTGGTAGTCCGCGAGCAGTTCGACGACCCCGTGGGACACCTCGCCCACCTTCGGCTTCACGTTGGTGCCGACACCGTGTTCGTGACCGGCGAGGATCAGGAACACGTTCGGGTTGTCCTGCACCACCGTCTTGTACAGCATCGCCCCGTCGGGCGCGGAGAACCGGGCGCCGCGTCCGTTCGGGCTGTCGCTCGGCGCGAGGTAGTCGTGCGAGAGCAGGATGCCGTTGCGGTCGGGGTGGCGGGCGAAGACGGAGGCGGCCCACGCGGCCTCCTCCTTGGTGACGCCGTACGACAGGCCCACGACGACGAAGTCGACACCGCCGGCGGAGAACAGGTCGTAGTGGTTCTGGTTGTCGCCCGGCTTCCAGGGGCCGCCGTACTCGGCGTGCCGCCAGCCGTCGGACAGCGCCTGGTAGCGGTCCGGCCCGTAGTACCGGTTGTAGAGGGCGTCCGGTCCGTTCTCGGTGCCCGACTGGTTGTCGTGGTTGCCCGCGATCACACCGTTCGGGACGTTGGCGTCGTCGAGGATCCTCTGCTGCCGGGAGGACACCTCCATCTCGCCCACGACCTGCCGCTGGGTGGCCTCGTCGGCGGGCTTGCGGATGTTGTTCTCGATGATGTCGCCGGTGTGGGCCACGTACGCGATCTTCCGCTCGTCCTTGTTGGCGGCGATCCAGCGCGTGACGTCCCCGTACGCCTTCTCCCACACCGCGCGTTCCGCGGCCGTCTCCTGCTCCACCGCGCCCTCGGAGAGGTACTGCGTGTCGGTGAAGTGGACGATCGAGAAGTCGTAGGAGTCCGGGTCGGCGAACCGGTCCGGGTCACCGGCCTCGATGTCGTCGGCGAACGGGTCCTCCCCGGTCACCATGACGTGCACCCGCTGCCGGTCGACGTACGCGCGGTCGACGACCGCCGTCAGCACGGTGTTCCCGCCGGCGGCGCCCCGGGCGCTCGTCAGCACGTCCCACCGCTTCGCCGCGGTGTTCCACACGCGCAGCGCGGCGAGCCGTTCGGGGTCGATGACACCCTCCCAGCGCAGCACCGGCGCGTCGGTACGGCCCTTCACCGGGACGTCGAAGCGCTGGTAGGTGACCTCCTGGGCGGCGGGCGCGTCGAGGGTCCTGCCGTCGGCGGGCGCGAGGCCGGTGGCCTTCACCCGGCGCTCGCCCGGCACCCGCAGCGTCGTGGGGACGGCGTCCGCGGTCCCCTCGTGCACCTGCCGCGGCGTGAGGATCTCGGCCTCGGAGAACGTGGCGCTCACCGTGCCCCCGTCGGGCTCGGCCACCTCGGCCGACAGCCGGACACTGCGTCCCGCGTCGGTCGTGCCGGCCTTCGGGGTGAGGCCCTCGGGCGTGTCCGGGATGCCGGCGGAGGTGAACGTCACCTCGCGGGTACCGGTGTTGCCGAGGCTGTCGGTGCCGGACACCGACAGGGTGTGGGCGCCGGCGGACAGTCCGGGACCGATGGCCGTGCCGGGTTCGACCGGCTTGCCGTCGAGCTTCACCGACGGTCCTTCGACCACGCCGGACGCGTCCTCCAGCCGGACGTCGAGCACGACCGACGCGGTGATCCGCTGCCCGGCGGCCGGGACACTGGTGGCGACCCGGGGCGCCGAGTTGTCGGTGACCAGCCTGCGCGTGGCCTTCTCACCGGACCGGGAGACCGCGGCCAGGGTGTGCGCGCCGTCGTCGATCCGCCGGGTGTCGAGGTCGGCGCGCAGGCCCTGGGCCGGGCCCTCGACGAAGAACTCGAGGTCGATCTCGGTCAGCGGGTTGACGTTGTCCCCGCAGTTCCCGTCACCCAGGCTGTACGAGCCCTTGAGCATCCGTCCGGTGGCGGTGCCGTTCGCCGGGGTGAGGGTGATGCCGGAGACGGCGAAGTCGTCGCGGTTGTCCCCGCACGAGGTGGGGAACGTGCCGGCGACGAAGTCGACGGTGTTCCAGCCGGGTTCGAGCCACTCGTTGGGGAAGGCCAGGTCGACGTGGCCTTCGACGAAGTCGCTCTCCAGCACCTGCTTGCGGCCGTTCACCAGGACGTGGTTGCCGTAGCGGGCCTCGATCGAGTTGCCGCCCACGGTGAAGCCGAGGGTCGCGGTCCCGGCGCCGAGGGTGTCGCTGACGTGCACGGCCGGGGCGTCGACCGAGTAGTGCAGCTCGGCCTCCCGCAGGCGGGTGTCGCTGTCGCCGCAGGAACCGTCGCCCAGGGCGTAGGAGTCCGCGATGTCCCGGCCCGTGACGGTGCCGCCGTCCAGGGCGAGTTCGAGGTGCGCGATGTCGAAGTCGTCGCGGTTGTCGCCGCAGCTCTCCCGGTAGGCGCTGGTGACGACCTTGATGATGTTGTCCCCGGGCACCAGATGGCGGGCCGGGACCGCGATCTCCACCCGCTGGCTCACCCAGGTGCCGCCCAGGTCGATCCGCTTGCCGTTGACCAGCAGGTGGTTGTCGTACTTGTCGTCGATCGAGTTCGACCCGACGTCGAAGGAGAAGACGGCCGCGCCGCTGCCGAGGTGCGCCTCGGTGACGGGCGCCGCACCGTCCACGGTCAGCGACCCGACGCCGCCGTCGGTTCCGGCCGGAAGGCTCGCGGACACCGTCCGCCGGCCGGCCACCAGCGTGCCGTCCTCGGGCAGCAGCCGGGGCGCGCCCGCGGGCGCGTTGTTGACGGTCACGTCGTTCTCGACCGTCTTGCCCGACGCGGTGGTCGCGCTGAGGACGTGGGCGCCGTTGCGGAGCTTCGTGGTGTCCAGGTCGGCGCGCAGCCCGGTGGTGCCCCGTGGGTCGGACAGGGCGAAGAAGGTGAGGGTCGCCTTCGTCCGCAGGCTGGTGTTGGTGCCGCAGCTGCCGTCGCCGAAGGAGTAGGTGTACTCGTTCTCCTCGCCGTCGGCCCGCTCGCCGAGCAGCTCCAGGGCGATGTCCGAGAGCACGAAGTCGTCGTGGTTGGTGCCGCAGGAGCTCTCGACGGTCCCGGCGACGACCTCGATCGTGTTCTCGCCCTTGACCAGGTGCTCGTTGGGTATCTCGATCGTGCCCCGCTCGTTGACGAGGTCGCCGATGCCGGCCCGGTAGCCGCCGTTGACCACGATGTGGTTGTGGTAGCGGGCCTCCGTCGAGTTGGAGCCGACGTCGAAGGTGAGCCGGGACACCCCGACCGTGCGCTCCGCGTCGACCTGCTTCCCGTCGACCGCCAGCCTCGTCACGGAGTCACCGGTCAGTGTCGGTGTGGCCGCGAGGTGTTCGGTGCCCTCCAGATAGGTCCCGTCAGGCGGGACCAGGTCCGGCAGGCTCGACTCCGCCGCCGGACCCGCCTGCTCCGCGGGCGGCTTCGGGGCCGCCTGTGCCGCCGTGGTGCCGCCCGCCAGGAGCAGCGCCGCGAGCGCCGCTCCCGTGAGCCGCCGCGCTCCGGTTCCGCCGCCCTGCCGTCTTCGCCGCTGTCCTGTCCGCATCAGCAGCAGCCCTCCCTGTTCGCCGCACGGTGAAGGGCACACCGGCTGATGCGGGCATGCCCATGGCGCATCCTGGGCGGCGCGGATGAACGCGGGGGGAGCAGCCGTGAACGATCAGGGAAAGGAGGTCTCCGGTCCGGTCAGCGCCTGAACGCCCAGGCGCTCCTCGGCTCCACCGCCCATCGGAAGACCCGTCGCACCGGCGGTGCGCACAGCGCCGTCACGAACACGGCGGCGACCAGGGTGACCGTGACCTCGCCGAGCGGACGGTACAGCCGGCCCGGGTCGTACCAGCCCCAGTACTTGCTGACCTGCGCGACGAAACCGTGCAGCAGGTAGCCGTACAGCGTGGCCGCGCCCAGCCCCGTGGACCAGGTCCGCCGCCCCGGCACCCAGGCGAGGAAGCAGGCGACGAGGAGCAGCGAGCAGCCGAACAGGAGCAGGGTCACGGCGGGGCCGTACCAGGCGGGGGCGGACAGTTCCTGCGCGCTGTCCCCGTGGTAGAGCCAGGCGGACGTCACCCGGGGGACCGCCCGGTACGCCACGGCCAGTGCGCCGGCGAACACCGGCACGGCCGGCATCCGCACCCGGCGGTGGCGCACCGCCCGGAAGTGCTCGGCGCGGAGGTGGGGACCGAGCACGAAGTGCGGCAGGAACCGCAGCGTGCGCTGCACATCGAGGTCCTCGCCGAGCGACGGGGACGCCGTCGCCGGCACGGCGACGACGAGCGCGACGGGGACCGGCCACCGCACGAGCTTCCACAACGGCGTGGTGAGCCGCCACACGAACGACGCGGCCAGGAACCACGTCAGGTACAGCGGCTCCAGCAGCGTGACCGGCCGGTCGGGGACGCCGTCCGTCCACCGGGTGAAGAAGGTGTACGCCGTCTCGAACACGAGGTACGGCAGGGCGACGCCGGTGACCAGGCGCTTGACGCGCTCCGGGCTGCCGTCGAAGCCGCGCGAGTGGTAGCCCGCGAGAACGATGAACGCGGGCATGTGGAACGCGTAGACGAGCATGTACAGCGCGCTGACGGCCCGGCTGCCGTCGCACAGCGGTTCCCAGGCGTGTCCCACCGCGACCAGTACGATCGCCAGGTACTTGGCGTTGTCGAAGAACGCGTCACGCCGAGGCGCCCGCCGGGACGTGTCGTCCTGTTCGGCGCGGGGGACGGCGGCGGGGATGCCGGGCGACGACATCCCGGGCGCCTCACCCGTCCCGCGGGTGGCCAGACCTGCGATCCGCTCGGCCGCTGACCGGGATGCCCGGTGCCGTCGGTTTCCGGGGTTGCTTTGCTTTTCTTTTGCCGTCCGGGAACATGGTCGCGGCCGCGTCCGTTTGACCGGACGGACCGTGACAGCGACAGAAGAGGTGGCACCAAGTGGCGATGTTCGACCGGCTCAAGGAACAGGCCAGGGCCCTCCAGCAGTCCCAGGGCGCACGGACGGGGAGCGGACAGCAGCACGGGCACGGCTCCTCCTCCTCGGGCGGTGGCTCCAAGGCCCAGCTGATGGGGCTGTTCAAGTCCCAGCTCGCGTCGGCCAAGGCGGAGCTCAAGAGCGGCGCCTACCGGGACGCCAGCATGGCGATGTGCGCGCTGGTCGCCGCGGCCGACGGACGCGTCGACCCGGCCGAGCGGCAGCGCGTGGAGGAACTGATCGTCTCCAACGAGGTGTTGCAGAACTTCCCGGCGGACCAGCTCCGCAAGCGGTTCAACGAGCACGTGGACCGGCTCACGGCCAACTTCGAGCTGGGCAAGGCCCGGGCGCTGGAGGACATCGCCAAGGCGGCGAAGAAGCCGGCCGAGGCCCGGGCCGTCGTCCAGACCGGCATGGTCGTCGCCGGGGCCGACGGCAGCTTCGAGCCGGCCGAGCAGTACGCCGTGCGCGACGCCTGCTCGGCCCTCGGCCTGTCACCTGCGGAGTTCGGTATCTGACGGCGGCTCGGGCAGACCGGCGCCCGGCGCCGGGGCGACGGTGTGACCGAGCAGGTGCAGCGGTGCCGCCGTGACCCCGGCCTCCTCCGTGGCGTCCCAGTGGGCCCGTGCCACCGCCGCGTCCACCAGGCCGTGCACCAGCGGCAGCCGGTCGTCCGAGGCGCGCAGCAGGGACTCGGTGCGGCAGGAGGCCAGGGTTCCCTCGATCCAGGGCTGGGCGAGGTAGCCGGCCGCCGCCGCGGCCGGGAGGTCGTCGGCGACCTCCCGGCCGGTGCTGCCGACGTGCAGCAGCCCGCCGCCCACGACCAGGACGTCGCCCCGTTCCCGCATACGGGCCAGGGCCCGTCCGGTGTCGAAGCAGTGCGGGAAGGAATCGTCGACCACGACGGCACCGGGCCGGAGCCGGTCGACGTCGAGCACCGCCGTCGCTCCGCTCACCGCTGTCACCAGCAGATCCGCGGCGTGCACGGCGTCCGGCAGCATCCTCTGTGCCTCGACGGCCTCCACCTCGCCGGCCAGCCCGCGCTCCCGCAGCCGCCGACCGAGCTCCCGCAGCCGTGGCCCGCTGCCGCGCACGTCGCACAGCAGCAGACGCCGGGGCGGGCGGGCGGCCAGTGACAGCAGCAGTTCGAGCGAGGACGCGCCGATCGAACCCAGCCCGGCGAACGCCACGTCCAGGTCCGCGAGGTCCCGGCCGGTCGCGTCCAGCGCCGCGTGCACCGTCCTGACCACCGACACCACCGTCGCCGCGTGTCCCGTCGTCACCGCCGCCGGGTACCGCCGGTGCCGCAGCACGTCGAAGCCGTATCCGGTCAGCGACGGGATCATCCCGGCGAGGGACACACAGCGCGCGCCGAGGGAGGCGGCCAGCGACACCGCGCGAGCGGTGTGGTCCACCAGAGAGGCCCCCCGCCCGAGTTCGTCCGCGAACAGCGGCACGCACACGAAACCCGACCGGCCCAGCGGCGTGCGCACCGTCTCCAGCAGCCTCGGCCCGCCGCCGGGGAACAGCAGGGCGCGCACCTCGGCCCGGGGCAGCGCCGCCTCGGGCAGGCCGGCCAGCCGCGCGAGGTGCTCCGGCGCCGGCAGATAACCGACGAGAGCCGCGTCCATCGTCCCCCGCCGCTTCCCCGGCGGGGGCACCACGACCCGGCGGTTCCCGGCCGCCCGCACCAGACGGCCGCGCACCGAGCGGACGAAGCCGTCGAGCGCGTCCGGCGAGAACGCGGCGGCGCTGCCCCGTACCGTGACCCGCAGCCCGTCGCCGTCCGGCCGTACCGCCATGAACAGGTCCGTCGCCGACGACGGCGGCAGGAACATACTGTCCGCCGCCTCCCACTCCGCCCGCAGCACACCGTCGCCCCGCGGGGCCAGTGCGGCGAAGTCGAGGTGGGTGAAGAAGAACTGCGACGTCACGGGCAGACCGTCGGCGTGCCGGGGAACGACGTCCTCGTGGGCGCGCGCCTCCTCCGCCTCCGCCACGATCCGGCGCAGCGCGTCACCGAACTCCCCTTCCGTCAGGGGCGCGTCGGCCGCGCCGGCCGGCCGCACGGGTACGGCGCCGGCGAACGGCCCGAAGATCCGGTGCGCGTCGGGCAGCGCACCGTCCCGGCCGCTGACCGCCAGGCCCACGACCAGATCCGGCCGGCCCGTCACCGCCGTCAGCTCCTGGTAGTAGGCGGTCAGCAGCGGGGCGTACAGCGTGGTCCGCGCGGCCGAGGCGACCTCGCGCAGGGCGGCCGTCAGTGTCGCGTCGAGCGTGAACCCGGCCGACTCGAAACGGTGGTCGCCGCCCACGGCGGCGGTGCGCAGCACCGGCGGCCGGTACGGGGCGCTCAGCCGGCCGGCCCGGGCCCGGCGTTCCGCCGCGGCCGGTGCGCCGGCGCCGGACCCGGCCGCCACCAGAACGTGGTCGCGGAAGCCGGCCCGCGGCGCGGGCGGGCCGGGCACGGCGCCTCCCGCCAACCGGTCGTACACCTCGGTGAGTTCCCGTACCAGCAGGGCCGAGCTGTAGCCGTCGCCGATGAGATGGTGCGCGTGCACCAGCAGGACGTGTTCCCGCGGCGCCAGGGTGAGCACCCGCAGGCGTATCAACGGCCACGCCCAGGGTTCCAGGCGTCGCTCCGCCTCGGTCGCGGCCCGCTCGTCCACCTCGGCGGGCCCGGCGACCGTCTCGTAGTCGACCGGCAGCCGCAGCGACCGGGGCAGCTCCTGCTGAACGGGCGGCCGGGCACCGGCGGGAAAGACGGTGCGCAGCATGCCGTGGCGCTCCACCAGCACGTCCACCGCCCGCTGGAAGAGGTCCGGATCCAGCGGCCCGGACAGCCGGAGCCGCGCCAGCCACGTTCCGCCGCCCGGCGAGAGCGCCTCGGCGAGGAGGAACCCGCGCTGACCGGGAGTGACCGGGAACGGGCCGGGGTCCTGGTCACCGGCCGGGACGGGCGTGGAGTTCACGGCCCCGGAGTCCTCTTCCGTGGCGGAGTTCGCGGCCCCGGAGTTCCCTTCCGTGGCGGAGTTCGCGGCCACGGAGTCCCCTCCCGCGGCGGCGTCCACGGCCTCCGCCAGGGCGGCGAGGGTGCGGTGACGGTAGATCACGGTCGGCCGGGGCAGTGGCCCCGTCCGCTCCGCGAGCCGCGCGAACACCTGGAGGACGAGCAGCGAATCACCGCCCCGTTCGAAGAAGTCGTCCTCCCGGCACACGGCACTCACCCGCAGCACCTCGCACCAGATCGCCGCCAGCCGCCGCTCGGTCGCCGTGGCCGGGGGAGTCCTCCCGTCACCGGACGGCGTGCCCGGACCGGCGTCCGCCGCCGACAGCGCCGACCGGTCCACCTTGCCGGTTCCGGTCAGCGGCAGCGCGTCGACGCACGTGATCCGCGCCGGGACCATGTACGAGGGCAGCAGCCCGGCCACATGCCGGCGCACCTCACCGGCGACCGGCGGTTCGGCCCCCGTCCGGGGGGTGACGAAGGCGAGCAGCCGCCCCTCGTGCGCGAGCACCACGGCCCGCCCGACACCGGGACAGGTCTGCAGCGCCGCCTCCACCTCTCCCGGCTCCACCCGGTTCCCGCGGATCTTCACCTGGTCGTCGAGCCGCCCCAGGAACTCCAGGACGCCGTCCGCCGACCGGCGCACCCGGTCCCCGCTGCGGTACCAGCGCCGCCCCCCGCGCATCGTGAACGCCCGGGCGGTCAGCTCCGGTTCGTCCAGATAGCCGGAGGTCAGACCGGTGCCCGCGATGAGCAGCTCCCCGGCCTCACCCGGCCCGCACACGGCACCGCCGTCGTCGACCACCTCCAGCAGGGCACCGGCCGCGGGCCGCCCGATCGGCAGCCGCCGTGCCTCGTCGTCCGGGCGTGCCTCGATGATGTGACAGGTGGCGTTGACGGTCGCCTCGGTCGGCCCGTACAGATTCGCGATGCGCGTGCCGCTGCCGAACAGGTCGAACCAGCGCCGCACGTGCTCCACGGGCAGCGCCTCACCGCCGACGTGCACCCAGCGCAGCGCCGACAGGTCCACGGGCGCCACGCCCCGCGCCGCCCGTACCTCGGCGGCGGACAGCAGCTGCTCCCACAGCGTCGGAACGGAACTCCACACGGTCACCCGCGCCTGCTCCACGTGCGCCAGCAGCAGCTCGGGATCGCGCAGCAGGTGCCTGGGCACGGTCACCACGGTGCCGCCCGCCATCAGCGGCGCGAGCAACTGGCGCACCGAGGCGTCGAAACACGGCGACGCGGTCTGCGCGAGACGGTCGCCGGGGCCGTAGCCGAAGGTGCCGACGGCCCAGTCGAGGTAGTTCTCCATCGCCCGGTGGGTGACCGGCACCCCCTTCGGGCGCCCCGTCGACCCGGAGGTGAAGATGACGTACGCGACCGCCCCGGGATCCGGCGCGACGGCGACGGGGCGGCCGTCGTCGTCCGACGGGCCGTCGGCGGACGAGGGGTCGACCGCCACCGTCCGTACGCCGGTCAGGACCTGGGCGAGGCCCAGGGTGGGGGAGTGGCACACCACCGTGGAGGCACCCGTACGGGTCAGCTGATCGGCCAGCCGCGCCCGGGGGTGCTCCGGATCCAGCGGGACCCAGCCGGCCCCGGCCCGCAGGATGCCCACCACACCCACCACCGTGTCCGCGCCCTGTTCGGTGAGCAGCCCGACCAGGTCGCCGGGACGGACACCGTCGGCATGCAGCCGTGCCGCGAGAGCGGCGGAGGCGCGGTCGAGCGCCCCGTAGGTGAGGGACGCCTCCCCGGCGTCGACGGCGGTCGCGCCGGAGCGCGCACGGAACCGGTCGAGCAGCCGGGTGACCAGGGGAACGTGTCCGTCTGGCCGGGGGGACGGCACCGGTGCGGCGGGAGTGCGCGAGGCGGCCGCCAGCTCCCCGCGGAACTCCCGGTCCAGACGGGCCACGGTGGCCCGCTCGAACAGCGGCGCCGGGAAGTTCCACGACACGCGCAGCACCGGACCGTCCGCCCAGCAGAGCAGGGACAGCCGGGTCGTCGCCGACCCGGTGCCGGCCGCGGTCGCCTCCACCTCCACCGGGCAGCCGGGGGCCGCCGCGGCCGGGAACCGGGCGAAGCTGAAGCCCGCCGGGCTCACCGTGCGGGGTCCGGCACCGTCGCCGGGCAGCATGCCGGCCAGGTCCAGGCTGCTCACCCCGGCGTGCCGCTCGCTCTCCAGCCACCGGCGGCGCAGCCGCTCCGCCAGCGCCACGACCGGCTCCCCGTCGTCCACCTCGCACAGCAGCGGCAGGGTGTCGGCGAGCGGACCGACGAGCCGCTCCACCCCCTCGAAGCGGTCGTCGCGGCCCGCCCTGGCCACGTTCACGGCGACGTCCCGGCGCCCCGTCCACCGGGCGAGGCAGCGCACGTACGCGGCGAGGAGCAGGTGGAACAGGGACACACCGTGCGCGGCGGCGAGCCGTTCGAGACCGGCACTCGACTCCGCGTCGAACGCGCCGTGGTGCTGCACGATCGGGCCGGTCGCGGGTGCGTCGGGATCACCGTCGTAGGGCAGTCGCAGGGGCGCGCCGCGCGCGGCGAGACGCTCCGCCCAGTAGTGCCGGACGGCGTCCGGCACACCGGAGTGCCGGACGCTCGCCGCGTACCGCGCGAAGTCCGGCGCCGGCGGCACCGGCCGCGGTGCGGGCTCCCCGTGCCACAGCGCGGTGTACGAGGCCCACAGTTCCTCGGCGAGGACGTTGAGGCTGTACCCGTCGGCGGCCGCGTGGTGCACGACCAGCAGCAGATGCGCGAGTTCCGGCTCCTGGCGGAGCAGTACGGCACGCACCGGCGGGCCCGCCGTCAGGTCGAAGGGCCGGTTGCACACGGCGGACTCGACGTCGGCCACGTCCTCGGCGGCGCAGTCGAGCACCTCGTACCAGTCCGCCACCGGAACCGGCGCCGCCACCCGCTGCGCCGGCCGTACGCCCGAGGCGTCCACCCGCAGCCGCAGCATGCCGTGCCGCTCCGCCAGGTGCGCCAGCGCCCGGCCGAGGAGGCCGGTGTCGAGCGGGCCGCGGACCGTCAGCCGCAGATGACCGCGCGCCGGGACGTCCGGGTGGAGCAGGCTGCTGGTGTGCAGCGCGAGCTGGACGGGCGTCAGCGCGAAGGGCTCGCCGTCCGGGCGGTCCGGGGCCCGGCCGTCGAGGTGGGCGGCGAGTTCGCGCACCGTCCGGTGCTCGAAGAAGAGCGTGGTGGGCAGGGACCGCCCCAGCTCCCGCTCCAGCCGCTTGACGAGGTCGACGGCGCCCAGCGAGTCCAGGCCGAGGGTCAGGAACGGCGTGTCGTCGTCGACCGCCGTCGGCGGGACCTCGAGGGACCGCGCCAGCAGCTCCCGCAGCACGGCGGCCGTACCGGAGGAGGCCGGGGTCCGCCCGCCCGCCCCGTCGGCCGTGGGCGGCGGCACCGGCACGGCGGGAGGCGCCACGGGCGTCAGATCGGCGAGCACCAGCTGCGCCACGTCCGTGCCGCAGGCCGACCGCAGGGCCGCCAGTGCGGGCGCCGTCGCCAGCGGCCGGCCCGCGGCGGTCGTGAGACCGCCGGCGCCCCCGGCGGCGAGGCCCGTCTCGCCGAACGGACCGAGGTTCACCGACAGCCACGGGCGGCCCGCCCGCCGCTCGGCGCCGGCGAAGGAGTCGAGGAAGGCGTTCGCCGCCGCGTACGCGCCCAGGGCGCCGGCCAGGCCGGGCAGCACCGACGACACCGACGAGAACGCGACGCACACCCCGGGGCGCTGCCCGTGCCGGTCCAGCGCCTCGGCCAGCAGGACGGTGCCGAGTGTCTTCGCGCCCAGCGCGTCGACCGTCTCCCGCACGTCCGTGCCGCGCAGACTGCCGGGCCGGGCGACTCCGGCCGCGTGGAAGACGGCGTCCAGCGGAGGCAGCCCGGCGACGAGCCGTTCGACGTCGTCGGGGACGGTGAGGTCGGCCCTGACGTAGCGGGCGTCGGCGCCGAGCGCGGTGAGTTCTTCCAGCAGGCCCTGGGGCGGGTGGGGGGAGCGTCCTGCCAGTACGAGGACGGGGCGGGCCCGGTCCGCGAGGTGCCGGGCCAGTGCGGAGCCGATGCCTCCGGCGCCGCCCGTGATGAGGTAGGTGCCGTTGACGGGCAACGGGGCCGTACGGGCCGTGTGTTCCCCGGTGCGCGGCACGACGGCCCGCACCGAGCGCTGCCCGGCCCGCCAGGCGACGGCTCCCTCCGCCTGCGGCGCCGACGCCTCGGCGAGCAGCGCCCGCAGGTGCTGTTCCTCGTCGTCGAGGGAGGAGAGGTCGATCCAGTTCGCGATCACCCCCGTGGATTCCTGGGGCACGGCCAGGGCGAGCCCGCCGAGGATCGCCTGGGCGGGGTCCGGGTCCTCCGGGCCGTGACCCGTGACGTGTGCGTCCCGGGTCACCACCAGCAGGCGGCGGGCGCCGGTTCGGTCGAGCAGCGCGAGTGCTTCACGTAGCGCCGTGACCGCCTTGTGCTGGTGCCGGGTCAGGTCCGCCGCCGTTCGCGGTCGGGCCGTTTCGGCGAGCAGGACCACGGTGTCCGGGGTCTCGGCGTCATCCGCTCCTCGGGCGGCGAGTCGGTCCGCCAGTCGGCGTACCGCTGCCGGATCCGCACCG
Organism: Streptomyces sp. NPDC014676; assembly: GCF_043084105.1. Taxonomy (NCBI): domain Bacteria; kingdom Bacillati; phylum Actinomycetota; class Actinomycetes; order Kitasatosporales; family Streptomycetaceae; genus Streptomyces; species Streptomyces sp. NPDC014676. The sequence continues at coordinate 149,564 of NZ_JBIBZI010000009.1, forward strand.
GTCACCATGACGGCGGGGTGCCTCGGGGCGGGCCGGGGGTCAGGGGGCGCTGCTCGGCGCTTGCGAGGCGCGGTCGCGCCCACCCCTGCCACCCCAGCGGCACGACTGCCCGCGGTGGGCGTGCTGTTCCACACGACGTCGTACAGCAAGCCCTGCATTGAGGGCCCGGGCCAGTAGGCGCGTCGCCGGTACGGGTACGGCGGGAGCGGGACCCGTCGGTGCCCCGCGTCGAGTGCCGTGCGGTCCACCGGTACGCCCCGGGTCCACAGTCGCGCCACGGTCTCCAGCAACTCCCGTGCCCCGCCCGCCGCTCCGACCGCGGACATCACGAAGACATCGCCGTCCGCCGCGACCGTCCGGGTCGGACCGAGGTCCACGAACGTGTCGTAGCCCTCCTCCACCAGACGTGCCACCGCCCGGCCGAACCGCACCGGGCGCAGGGCGTGTTCGCGCAGGTGGTCCGGGGTCATCGGGGGCTGCCACGCGGCGGTGAGCGTGCTCATCACCGGCGTCGTGGGCGCCGTCGGCGTCAGCCCGCGCGCCGCGTCCGCCAGGGCCTGGGCGACCGGCTCCATCAGCGGGGAGTGGAAGGCGCGCGACACCCGCAACGGACGTACGACCGCGCCCTGTTCGGTGAGCCGCCGCGACGCCTCGCGGACCGCGCCGGGGACGCCGGAGATCACCAGCCGCCCCGGCCCGTTGTACGCCGCGACCGCCAGCTCACCCCCGGAGGCGTCCACCAGGGCGGCCACCTCCCGCTCCCCGGCGCCCAGTACGGCCGCCATGGCGCCCGGTGCGGTCGACCCGCCCATGAGCCGGCCCCGTTCCGCCGCGAACGTGACCGCCTCGCGCAGGGACAGCGTCCCGCCCACGCAGGCGGCCGCGAGTTCGCCGACGCTGTGCCCGACGACCGCGTCGGGCCGTACGCCCCAGGCGGTCAACTGCCGGGCGAGGGCGACCCCGTGCGCGACCAGCAACGGCTGCGCCACCTCCGTCGTGGCCAGGTCGTCCTCGGTCACGTCCGTGTCGACGCACCAGTCCGTCAGCTCCCGCCCGCACACCCTTCCGACGACCGCCGACGCCTCGTCGAGCGTGGCGCGGTACGCCGGCGCCGTGGCGTACAGCGCCGCGCCCGGACCCGGCCGCAGGCCGCCCTGACCGGGCAGGACGAAGACGGTCCGGGGCCGGTGCGTCACCGTCCCGGTCACCGCGTCCTGCCCCGTGGCGAGCCGTTCCGGCAGGTCGCCGTCGGCGACGAGCGCGAGCCGGTGGGGCCGCTCGTCCCGCGCCGCACCGGCCGTCGCGCAGACGTCGGCCTCGTCGAGCTCCGGATGCGCGCGCAGATGCTCCGCGAGCCGCGACGCCCACGCCTCCAGCCCTTGCGCGCTGCCCGCCGAAAGAGTCAGCAGACGAGGGACGTCGCCCGCCCGGCGCGCGGGGCGCACCGGCGCGGGCGGGGCCTCCTCCAGGACGGCGTGCGCGTTGGTGCCGCCGAAACCGAAGGCGTTGACGCCCGCCCTGCGGGGCCCGTCCGACACCCAGTCGGTCTCCCCGGTGACGAGGGCGAACCCGGACCGTTCCAGCGCGGGGGAGGGCGGGGTGTGGTGCAGCGAGGCGGGCAGCCGGCCGTGGCCGAGGGCCAGGACGACCTTCACCAGCGAGGGCAGCGCCGCCGCGTTCAGCAGATGCCCGATGTTGGTCTTCACCGAGCCGAGCAGCCGGGGCCGGCCGTCCGGGCGGGGCGGGAAGGCGTGGGCCAGGGACCGCAGTTCGACCGGGTCGCCGACGGCCGTGCCCGTGCCGTGCGCCTCGACGTAGGTCACCGACGCCGGGTCGACGCCGCAGTCCTCGTACGCCCGGGTGATCACCTCCCGCTGGCGCAGCGGATTGGGCGCCATCAGGCTCAGCGACGTGCCGTCGTTGTTGACGGCGGTGCCGCGGACGACGGCGAGCACCGTGTCACCGTCACGGTGGGCCTCCGCCAGGCGTCGTACGACGAGCGCCGCCCCGCCCTCGCCCGGTACGAACCCGTCGGCCGCCGAGCCGAAGGCGCGGCCGCGCCCGGTCGGCGACAGGGCCTGCGCCGCTTCCAGGGAGCGGTGCGCGGCCGGGGTCAGGTGCAGGTTGACGCCGCCGACGACCGCGAGGTCGCACTCGCCGTCCGCGAGGCTGCGCCGGGCCAGGTGCAGGGCCACCAGGCCCGAGGAGCAGGCGGTGTCCACGGCCAGTGCCGGGCCGTCCAGGTCGAGGCAGTGCGCCACGCGGGCGGCGACGAGGTTCGGGAGGTTGCCGGTCAGGGTGGCCCCGTCCGGCGGCGCACCGCCGGGGGCGGCCTCGGCGAGGACCTGCCGGTAGCCGCTGTCGCCGACGGCGGCGAAGACGCCGATCCGCAGGCCGCGGCGGCGCGGCCCGGCGTATCCGGCGCGTTCCAGCGCCTCGTGGGCGAGTTCGAGGAAGATCCGCGCCTGCGGGTCGAGCGCGCGCGCCTCCTCGGTGCCGATCCCGAAGTGCCCGGCGTCGAAGGCGGCGGGGTCGTCCAGGAAGGCACCCCACCGCCCTTCCTCCTCCGCCGCCCCGGCCGTGCCCCAGCGGCCCGCGGGCACCTCCGTCACGGCGTCGCGGCCGGCGGTGAGCAGCTCCCAGAACTCCTCCGGCGCATCCGCGCCGGGGAACCGGCAGGCCAGCCCCACCACGGCGGTCCCCGGGCCCCGGGACGACGTACCGACTCCGGTCTCCCGCCGCCCGGAATCCTGTCGCCCCGCCGCGTCCAGGAGGTGGTCGGTGAGGGCGGCCACCGTGTCGTTACGCATCACGGCCGGCCCGAGCGTCATGTCCAGTGCCCGTTCCAGCTCGGCGAGCGCCTCCATCGCCTTGAGCGAGCCGCCGCCCAGCTCGGCGAACCGGTCCCGGTCCCCGAACGACGGCTCCGGTATGCCCAGCACCCTCGCCCAGACCTCCCGCACCACGCGCCGCATCTGAGCGCGGGAGCGGGGCGCCGGCGCCGGGCCGCCGGACGGCCGCAGCGGCTCCCGGCCCGCCGGGACCGTCCCGGAGGCGGCCGTGGGCCGGTACGCCCCCTCCTCGAACCGCGACCGCATCCGCCGCCTCCGCACCTTGCCGCTGGTCGTGCGCGGGAAGGAGGACGGCGGCAGCGCGAACACCCGCACGTCGTCGTGGCCCAGCACCGCCCGCACCCGCCCCGCGACCCGGTCCAGCACCCCGGCCGCCGAACGCGGCGGCCGGGCCCAGGCCACGAACACCACCACCCGCTCCCCGCCGGTCACCGGGTCGGTCGACCCGACCACCACCGTCGTCCCCGGCGGCACACCGGGTGTGGCCGCCGCGACCTCCTCCATGTCCGGGGCGTGGAACGTACGGCCGTTGACGAAGAGCACGTCCTTGTGCCGGCCGCTGACACACAGCCGGCCGTCCCGCAGGAAACCGAGGTCACCGGTGCGCAGCCAGCCGTCGGCGAAGGCGGCCGACGTCGCCTCCGGCAGACCGTGATACCCGCGGGCCACCTGCGGACCGCGCACCTCGACGTGCCCCACCCGCCGGTCGCCCAGCGGACGGCCCCGGTCGTCGGTGACACGCACCGAGCAGCCCTGCACCGGCAGCCCCACGTCCATCAACTCCACCGCGTCGACGCCCGGTTCCCGCTCCACCGCCAGCCCGCGGCTGAGCGCGGCACGCTCCAGGGCGACGGGCACGGCCACCTCTCCCGGCGGCGGGAACGTGACGGCCAGGGTCGCCTCGGCCAGCCCGTACACGGGCGTCGCCGCCCGGGGGTCGAGCCCGGACGGCCGGGTCCGGGCGGTGAAGTCCCGCCACACCGCCGGCGAGATCGGCTCGGCGCCCACCAGGAGCAGCCGCACCGTGCTCAGATCGAGCCCGGCGAACACCTCCTCGGGGACCCGGCGGACGGTCAGCGCCAGGGCGAAGTTCGCGGCGGACAGCAGGGTGGCCCGGTGCGCGGCGGCCACCTCGAACCACAGCCGGGGGTTCTTCGCGAACGACAGCGGGGCGATCCGCACCTGCCTGGCCCGTGCGGCGAGCGGCGCCAGATGGGTGCCGATGAGCCCCATGTCGTGGAAGTACGGCATCCAGCTCACCACCACGTCCCGGTCGGTGAGCGCGGCGGCCCCGGTCAGCTGGCGCAGGTTGGCCAGCACGGCGGCGTGGGTCAGCTCCACGCCCTTGGGCGCCCCGGTGCTGCCGGAGGAGAACTGCAGGAACGCCAGGTCGTCCGGGGCGGCGGTGGCGGGCGACCCGACGGCGCGGGACGTCCGCAGCTCCTCCAGCCGCAGGACCCGGGCATCGTCCGGGAGTTGGCCGGCCACGTCCGCGCAGGCCTCGTCCACCGCGACCGGGGGGCGCCCGAGGTGCTCCCACACGGGACGGACCCGCCGCACGTCGGGTGCCAGCGGCACCGGCACCAGACCGGCCGCGAGCGCGCCCCAGAACAGGGGCTGGAAGTCCTCACCGCGGTCCGCGACCACCGGCACGCAGGTGTTCGGCGCGACTCCCGCGTCACGGTAACCGCCCGCGACCCGCAGGGAGTCCTCCAGCAGCCGCCGGAAGGTGATGGGCGTTTCCGCGCCGTCCCCCCGGACATGGACGATCACCTGGTCGGGGGCACGGCGGGCGGCGTCCAGCAGGACGTCCAGCAGCGTTACGGCGTTCATGGGTCCGTTCGTTCGTGCGCGGGCGGCCGGTCGGCGGCGATGACCGACCCCATTGTCAGTGGCTGCGCCTACGGTTCGATCAGTAGGACCCGGCGGAACGGCCGCGGGTTCCGTCTGGGGAGGGGTGTGCCATGTCCGCTGGTTCCACGGCGTCGACGACGTATCTGGAGCTGTCGCAGGAGGACGGCGCCGCGCACAAGTTCTACGAAGTGACGGTCGACGGCCAGACGGTGACGGTGCGCTACGGAAGGATCGGCGCGGCGGGGCAGACCCAGACGACGACGTTCCCCACGGTCGCGAAGGCGCAGGCCGCCGCGGCGAAGAAGGTGGGGGAGAAGGTCCGCAAGGGCTACGAGCCGGCGGTGCGGGGGCAGCGGGCCCCGCGCGCGGTGACCCGCCGTCAGGTGGCCTCGGCCCCGTCCACCGCGCGTGCCGTGGCCCCCGTGCTGTGGCGGTTCGGCACCGGCTCCTCGGCGTTCGGCATCCACGTCGACGACGACCGCTGCTGGGTCGGCAACCAGTCCGGTGACGTCTTCACCCTGGACCACGAGGGCGAGGTGCTGGCCCGCTTCAGCCTGCCGGACGGGGTGAAGTGCCTGGTCGCGGACGACTTCTGGATCTACGCGGGCTGTGACGACGGCCGGGTCTACGACCTCTCCTCGAAGCTGCCGTTCGCCGCCTACGACATCGCCGCGGACGTCGACATCTTCTGGCTGGACATCCACGAGGGCGTGCTGAACGTCTCGGACCGCGACGGCCGTCTCACCGTCATCGACCACGAGGACGAGCACCAGTGGACCCGCCGCAGCCAGGGCGAGCACGCCTGGATGGTCCGCGCCGACGACCGGGCCGTCTACCACGGTCACCACAGAGGCGTCACGGCCTACGCGCCCGACGGCGGCGGCGAGCTGTGGCACACCCCCACCCGCGGCGGGGTGCTGTTCGGCTGGCAGGAGGACGACACCGTCTACGCCGGCACGGCACACCGCGTGGTGCAGCGGCTGTCGAAGGCGACCGGCGCCATCGAGGCCACCTACGCCTGTGACAGCGCCGTGTACTCCTGCGCCACCTCCCCGGGCGGACGGTTCGTCTTCGCCGGTGACGCCGCGTCGTCCGTCTACTGCTTCGACCGGGACGGCACGCGCCTGTGGAAGCTCGGCACGGGAGGCGGATCGGCGCTGTCCATGCAGTACCGGAACGAGCGGCTCTACCTGGTGACCACGGACGGTTCCCTGGTGTGCGTGGACGCGAGCGAGGCCGCCGTCTCCGCGGCGCAGCAGGGCACGGTGCCGGTCGCGCGGGACGTCAAGCTCGCCGCGGCCCTGCCGACCTACGCGCCGGCCACGGCCGCGACCGCGGTGGCGACCGTCGCCCAGGCCCCCACCGGTGCCGTTGTCGTCGAATGCGTCCAGAACAACGGCCGGCTGCGCGTCCACGTCGTCTCCGACGGCTACGACGGGTCCTGGAACGTGCAGTTCCCGCGGGCGATACGGGTGCCCGGCGCACGCTACGTCGTGGACGCGCTGCACCCGGCGGCCGGCGGCTTCTACCGGGTGCGCGGGGAGATCCGCCGGCTCCAGTGACCGCCGGCGGGCGCACTCGGCGAACCCGTGAGCCCTGTATGCGCCCCCGCATGGGTACGGACAATGCAGTGCTCGTGATCACCCCGTGAAACGCCGTGGTTTCCCGGCCCCGTTCAGGAAAGCAGGTCGACCGTCGTGCTGTTGCGTCTTCCCACATCCCTGTCCGAAGCCCAGCGGTATCTGGCCGAAGGAGCGGTGCCCGTCGGCGGAGCCACCCTCGTATGGGCCCTCTGGCAACGCGACGGCTTCCCCGAGCAGGCCATGTCCCTGCGCAAGCTCCCCCAGGCCACCCTCGTAGAACGCGAGGCGCTGGGCGCCGCCGTCCTGCTGCACCAGGTGGACGACCGGGTGCCGGACGTGCTGCGCCGAGCGGCCTCCACCGTGGGCACCGGCGCCGTACGCCGGACGGCCACCGTCGGCGGCAACATCGTGGGCAGCACCCTGCGCTGTCTGCTGCCCGCGGCGCTGGTCCTGGACGCGCGGGCGACCGTACTGGACCGGGACGGCACCTACGAGACCGACCTGGCCGAAGTGGTGGCCAAGCGCCCTCTGCTGCTCGGTATCCGCTGGCGCGACCCCGTGGCCAGCGGATACCACAAGGCGGACGGTGAGGCGGGCGGGCCGCCGCCCCTCGTCGTCGCCACCGCCGTGCACACCGACGGCGACGGCGCCCACCGCCTCTTCGTCGCCGTCCGGGACGGCTACGAGGTGGTCAGCGGGACCACGCCCTGCGACACCGGAGCCGAGGAGGTGCTGCGGGCCCTGGACCGTACGGACCTGGGATCACTGCCCGCCGAGGCGCGGGACGAGGTGCGCCGTGAGGTGACCGCGCTCCTGGACCGCACCACCGGCCGCTGACGCCGGCGAGGAGCAGGACGCACAGGGCGGCGGCCCTTCCGGAGGGGCGACGGGACCCGGTGCGGTCCGGCTGACCGCGATGGCCGGGCGCACCGGCCCGCGGGCGTCGGCATGAATCCCGTCCCTCACCTTCGCGGGTGGCGCTTCCGCCCGCAGGGCAGACCGTACGACCGGCCCCGGACGACCCGATATGAACTGAAATACGATGAGTGGGAGGCTTTTGGTGCCGGGGCACCGAGAGGCGTGTCCCCACGAGAGTGGACAGGTGGGCCGACACATGTCCGAGGATCGCAAGTCGCCGAGGCCGTCACGGGGCCGCAGGGCCGGCCGTCACCGGGGGAGCGGGCACCACGGCTGGTCCCCGGACGTCGACGAGACACGGCAGGAGGAGAACCCGAGCGCCCGCCGCTCCTTCCACGCGGAGGAGTACGTGCCGTCGCGCGGAGCGGGCCGCAAGCACGTCGAGGAGGAGCGCACCTCCGTCCCGGGGGACGTCGTGCGCGGCGACGCGCGGTGGGGTGAGGAGTACGCGGACCGGGGTGAGGCGGGCAAGCGGGGCACGGGCCGCCGGGGCCGCTCCGCACGCCCCGGCGGCACCGGGGACGAGGCCGCCTTCACCGGGGTCGACCCCGGTGACTCCGGCACCGGACGCCGGCCGGGCTGACGAGCGGGCGTCCGGGTCCGGTCCGGACGCCCGCCCGGATCAGTCGACGGGCCAGGTGTGAACCGGGGCGTTGAGGTGCATGTAGTCGATGTACTGCTGCGTCATGCGCCGCAGCGCCTCGTGCCGGCCGCAGTGCGCCGAGGCCTCGATGTGGTGGAACATCTCCTTCTGCCACACCGCCCCGTTGCGGCCGGTGACACAGCGCTGCTCGATGACGCCGAGCAGCGGCTCCCGCCAGGCGTCGTCCATGCCGGAGCGCTCAAGCCCGCGGTGCGCCAGCGGCAGCAGCCGCCGCAGGACCAGTTCGGAGGCGGGCACCTCGCCCATCCCGGGCCAGTACAGCCGGGCGTCGATGCCGTACCGCGCCGCCGTCCGCAGATTGTCCTCGGCGGCGGAGAAGGACATCCGTGACCACACCGGGCGGTCCTCCTCCACCAGGGCGCGGGTCAGCCCGTAGTAGAAGGCGCCGTTGGCGAGGGTGTCGGCCACGGTCGGTCCCGCGGGCAGCACCCGGTTCTCCACCCGCACGTGCGGTCTGTCCTGGGCGACGGCGTAGACCGGGCGGTTCCAGCGGTAGATGGTGCCGTTGTGCAGGGTCAGCTCCCCGAGTTCGGGGATGTCGCCGCGCTCCAGCGTCTCCGCCGGGTTCTGTTCGTCGCACAGCGGGAGCAGAGCCGGGAAGTAGCGCAGGTTCTCCTCGAAGAGGTCGAAGACGCTGGTGATCCAGCGCTCCCCGAACCACACCCGGGGCCGCACCCCCTGCACCTTGATCTCCTGCGGGCGGGTGTCCGTGGCCTGCTCGAACAGCGGGATCCGGGTCTCGTGCCACAACTCCTTGCCGAACAGGAAAGGGGAGTTGGCGGCGAGCGCGACCTGGACGCCGGCGATCGCCTGCGCCGCGTTCCAGTAGCCGGCGAACTGCTCCGGGGACACCTGGAGGTGGAACTGCGTGCTGGTGCAGGCGGCCTCCGGGGTGATCGTGTCCGCGTAGGTGCGCAGCCGGTCGATGCCGGTCACCTCGATGTGCAGGTCCTCCCCGCGCGCGGCGAAGATCTGGTCGTTGAGCAGCCGGTAGCGCGGGTTCTCCGACAGCGCCCCCTCACCGACGTCCTCCTGGCGCAGGGTGGGGAGGATGCCCGTCATGATCAGACGGGTGCCGATCGACCCGGCGCGCCGCTCCGCGTGGTTCAGCGCGTCGCGGATCTCGGACTCCCAGGAGTCGGGGCCGCCCGCCGTGAGCCGTCGCGGCGGGATGTTGATCTCCAGGTTGAACCGGCCCAGCTCCGTGGCCCAGGCCGGGTCCGCGATCGCCTCCAGCACATCGGTGTTGCGCATCGCGGGCTCGGCCCGGTCGTCGACCAGGTTCAGCTCGATCTCCAGCCCCACCTGGGGCCGCTCGGCCTCGAAGCGCGACTCGCGCAGCATCTGCGCGAACGTCTCCAGGCACTCCTGCATCTTGATCCGGTAGCGGCGGCGGTCCTCGCGGGTGAAGGTGAGCGCCGGGACGTCCCGTCCCATCGGTCTCCCTCCAGGGCTCTCGTCCTCGGAACCTGTCCACCCCAGACTCGCACCAGCGGGCGAGTCCGACCACGCGAGTCCGACCACGCGAGTCCGGTCCGTGGCCCGAGCGGGGCCGGCGGAGGCCGCAGCGGTCCGAAGGGGCGCGGGACCGTGCCGACGCGCGGCTGCCGCCGTGCGGGCGCGGCCGGCCACGACGGCGCCGCGGACGGCCGACGGCACATCGCCGTCCCCGGCGGAGCGCCCGGGCGCGCTCGGCCAGGAAGGCGGTCGGGCTGCCGAGGAGCATGTGCCGCCCTGCTCGGCCGCGTCGCGTTCCTCCGCCGTGTCGCACGTCCGGCGGAGCGCGATCCGCGTCCGGCCGCCGTCCTCACCGGGTTCCACAGCCGTCACCGACGGCTCGGGCCTCCCGGGCGTACCGGCCGGCAGTGGTCCACGCCCGCCGCCCCCGGTCCACAGGGGCGTCCGGCGTGCGGGTCGGACCGTACGAGAAGCCGCTGTCGGTGGTGGTCCGCCCGGCGCTCATGATGCCGTCCCTTCCGCCCCGCGTCTCGGTGGGCGGGCCTTGCGCAGGTGCGGACGTGCGGGGGCGTGCGAAGTCACCGGCCGTCGGAAGGTGTTTTTCGTTGACAACAATCCGTTCATCCTGTGATGCTCGTTCCATGCAGCCGACCACCCCCGCACAACCCGACGACCCCTTCGTCCCGCCGAGTCCCGACACGGCGCGCGTCCAACGGGTGCACGCCTCCCTGTTCCGCATCGCCGAGCGGCACGCGGCCACGGACGCGCAGCGCCGCCGCCAGATCCACCCCGGCGTGATCGGTCCGCACGAGGCGGTCCGGCTCGTGGCCTTCCTGCTCAGCGGCGCCGCGCTGCCCGAGGACGGTGAGCCCGAGGTGGACCACGCGGACATCACCGCCGCGCTGAGCCTCGTACCGCGTGCCCGCGCGGAGATGGACGAACTGGAGGCCGGACTCCTGGAGATGGCGCGCGGACGCGGCATGACCTGGCCGGAGATCGCCTTCGGCCTCGGCCTGGGCAGCCCGCAGGCCGCCCGGCAGCGCTACGAACGCCTGGCCGGCCGCACCGACACGGGCGACCGGTAGCCGCCCGGTCAGCCGTCGCGGGCCGGCTCGCCCACGGCCCGGGCGGCCCGCCGCCAGGCGTCACTCACCGCCCGGTGCGCCGCCGCCGTCCCGGCCGCCGTGCCGGGCGGCAGGTGCACGGGACGCCCGATGTGGACATGGAGACGCGGACGGCGCACCGGGGCGGTGAGCACACCGGCCAGTTGCTTCGCGACCGGCCCGGAGGCCAGCCGCCGGGCCCCCACCTGGCCCACGGGGACGACCGGCGCGCCGGTCGCGGCCGACAGCCGCGCCAGACCCGTACGGAACGGCCGGGGCGCGGCGCACCCCGCGTCCCGGCGCGACGGCAGGCCCCCTTCCGCGTAGACGAGCACATGGCGTCCCGACCGCACCGCCTCCGCCGCGGCCTGAAGCGCGTCCGCCGCGCGGGCCGACCCCCGGTGCACGGGAACGTGTCCGCCCTTCGACAGGGCGCGCCCCAGCACCGGCACCCGCCACAGCCCCGCCGTCGCCAGGACGACCGGTGTCACGCCCACCCCGCGCAGGGCGGCCAGCACGAGCGCCGGATCGGCCATCGAGTCGTGGTTGGCGACGAAGACACTGCCCGCGGGGAACGGCCCGTCGGTCTCACGGGTGACGGTGAGCCGCCCGAACAACGGCAGCAGGACGGCGGCGGCACGGCTGAGCAAGGGACGTCCTTCCGGCAGACGGGGTTCCTGCCGGTCAGCTTCGGGCACGACGGACTCCCCGCGCCTGAGTACGCGTACTCGGACCGGCGGCACCCCCTACTCGGTCCGCGGCCGGGAACCAGGGCTGAATCACCCCCGGGCGCCCTGGGTACCCGCCCCGTCCCCGCGCGGACACGCCGCGCCGCTCCACCACGGGAGGCTGCCATGGCCGACCTCAGCCCGATCGACCTGCAGAAGGCCCTCAAGGGCGCCGAATACCCCGCCGGCCAGGACGACCTCGTCTCCGTGGCGAAGAGCAACGGCGCGGACGACACCCTCGTCAAGAAGCTGGGCCGGACCGGAACCAAGCGGTTCGACGGCCCCGACGAGGTGCAGAAGGCGGTCTTCGGCAACGCATAGCGCCGTGTCCGGGGGCTGCCCGCACGGCGGCCCCCGGTCCCGCCGGACAACCGAGACGAGAGACGGTACCGCGATGACCGAGTACGAGCGTTCACACACGATGCCCGCATCACCCGAGCACGTCTTCGACCAGGCCGCCAACATCGAGCAGATGGGCGACTGGCTGCCCGAGGCCCTGCACGTGCACGCCGAGGAGCTGCCCGCCGTCACCGTGCACGAGGACCGCTCCGACGAGGACACCTCCGCGCTGCTCCGCGCCCAGCGGGACCAGATGCGGCTCGAATGGGGCACACGTGAGCAGGGAAGTTACACCGGCTGGCTGCAGGTCGCCGGCATCGGCAGCGGGGCCAGCGAGGTCACGGTGCACCTCTCCTTCTTCGACGACAGCCACGACCCGGGCGAGAAGGCCGTCGGCGACGCCCTGGACTCCAGCCTCCGGCGCCTGGAGGAACAGGTACGGCTCCGTGTCGACAACGCCGCCGGCTGACCGTCCGCCCCGTCCGGAAGGCCACCCCGCCATGAGCAGTGAGCCCGCCCACGAGCACCGCTCGGACACCGCGCTCAGGGTCAACGGCACGCCGCACACCCTCCGCCTCGACCACCGGCGGGTCCTGCTGGACGTCCTGCGCGAGGACCTCGGCCTCACCGGGGCCAAGAAGGGCTGCGACCACGGCCAGTGCGGGGCCTGCACGGTCCTGGTCGACGGCCGCCGCGTCAACGGCTGCCTGCTGCTGGCCGTGTCCCTGGACGGCCGCGACGTCACCACGGTCGAGGGCCTCACCGACGGCGGCGACGGTCTGCACCCCCTGCAACAGGCCTTCCTCGACCGGGACGCCTTCCAGTGCGGGTACTGCACACCGGGACAGATCTGCTCCGCCGTCGGCGCCCTCGCCGAGGCCGAGGCGGGCCATCCCTCCCACGTCACCGACCCCGCCGCCCCCTCCGGCCGGCCCGTCGCGCTGGACGCCGCCGAGATCCGCGAGCGGCTCAGCGGCAACCTGTGCCGCTGCGGCGCCTACCCGCACATCGTCGAGGCCGTCGAGGACGTGATCTGAGTGAAGCCCTTCGGATACGTGCGGGCCGGCACCGTCGAGGAGGCGGCCGAGGCGCTCGCCGCACATCCCGGCGCCCGCTGCCTCGCCGGCGGCACCAACCTGGTCGACCTGATGAAGCTGGGCGTGGAACGCCCCGACGTCCTCGTCGACGTCAGCCGGCTGCCGCTGGACACGGTGGAGGAACTGCCCGACGGCTCCGTGCGCGCCGGCGCCACCGTCCGCAACAGCGACCTCGCGGCCCACCCCCTGGTCCGCGACCGCTACCCCGCGCTGTCCCAGGCGCTCCTCGCCGGCGCCTCCGGACAGCTGCGCAACGCCGCCACCACCGGCGGCAATCTCCTCCAGCGCACCCGCTGCCCCCACTTCCAGGACCTGTCCAAACCCTGCAACAAGCGTGCGCCCGGCAGCGGCTGCGGCGCCCGGGAAGGCACCCACCGCGACCACGCGGTCCTCGGCCACTCCGAGCACTGCGTCGCCACCCACCCCTCCGACATGGCCGTCGCCCTGGCCGCCCTGGACGCACGCGTGGAGCTGTACGGCGACGAGGGCGCCCGGGACGTCCCGGCGGACCGGTTCCACCGTCTCCCCGGCGACCACCCGGAGCGGGACACCGGGATCCGGCCCGGCGAGCTGATCACCGGCGTGGTGCTCCCGCCCGCCACGGCGGCGCTGCCCTCCGCCTACCGCAAGGCCCGCGACCGCGCCTCGTACGCCTTCGCCCTGGCGTCGGTCGCCGCCGTCCTGGCCACGGCGGACGACGGCACGATCGCCCATGTGGGGCTCGCTTTCGGCGCGCTCGCCCACAAGCCGTGGCGGGCCGAACGCGCCGAGGCGGCACTGCGCGGCGCCCCGGCGACCCCGGACTCCTTCGCCCGCGCCGTGGACCTCGAACTCGAGGCGGCCCGGCCGCTGCGCGACAACGGCCACAAGGTGCCCCTCGCCCGCGGTCTCGCCGTGGACGTCCTGACCCGGCTCGCGCCACCCGCCCGGCACCCCTGGCACCTCACGGAGGACTCATGACCGGCACCGGTACCGCGCTGGGCGCTCCGGCCGAACGCCGCGAGGGACGCCAGAAGGTCACCGGCGGCGCCCGCTACGCCGCCGAACACCCCCTGCCGGACCGAGCCCACGCCTGGCCCGTCCCCGCGACCGTCGCCCGCGGCCGGGTGACGGCCGTCGACACCACGGCCGCCCTGGAGTCGCCCGGCTTCCTGACCGTGCTCACCCACGAGAACGCCCCCCGGCTCGCCGAGCCCGACGACCCCACCCTCGCCGTGCTCCAGGAACCCGGAGTGCCGCACCGCGGCTGGGTCGTCGCGCTCGTCGTCGCCCGCTCCCCGGAGGAGGCCCGTGCCGCCGCCAGGGCCGTCCGGATCGAGTACGCCGCGGAGGAGTACGACGTGACGCTCGCCGCGGACCATCCCGAGGCGTACGAGCCGGAGACCGCCAACGCCGGCCACCCGGCCCGCCGTGAGTACGGGGATCCCGACGGCGCCCTCGCCTCCGCCCCCGTCCGGGTCGACGTCTCCTACCGCGTGCCGCCGCTGCACAACCACCCCATGGAGCCCCACACCAGTACGGCACGGTGGGAAGACGACCGCCTCGTCGTGCACACCTCCAGCCAGGGCGGCACCGCGGTGCGCGCCACGCTCGCGGCGCTGTTCGGGCTGCCCGAGGACCGGATCACCGTCGACACCGGCCATGTGGGCGGCGGCTTCGGCTCCAAGGGCACCCCGCGCCCCGACGTCGTGCTCGCCGTCATGGCCGCCCGGGAGACCGGCCGGCCCGTCACCGTCGCCCTGCCCCGCCGTGACATGCCCGCCCTCGTCGGCCACCGGGCCCCCACCCTGCACCGGCTCCGCCTCGGCGCCGACGACGACGGCCGGCTGACCGGCCTGACCCACGAGATCGTCACCCACACCTCCCGCGTCAAGGAGTTCGTGGAGCAGGCGGCGGTCCCCGCACGCGTCATGTACGCCACCCCGAGCAGCCGTACGCTCCACCGCGTGGTCCGGCTCGACGTGCCGACCCCGTCCTGGATGCGCGCCCCCGGTGAATGCCCCGGCATGTACGCCCTGGAGTCGGCGGTGGACGAACTCGCCACAGCCCTCGGCATGGACCCGGTACGGCTGCGCGTCCTCAACGAACCCGAGCGGGAACCGGACAGCGGCAAACCCTTCAGCAGCAGGCATCTCACGGAGTGTCTGCGCGAGGGCGCCCGCCGCTTCGGCTGGGACCGCAGGGACCCCCGCCCCCGTTCCCGGGCGGAGGGACCGCTGCTCGTCGGCACGGGCGTCGCCGCGGCCACCTACCCCGTCCTCGTCCGGCCGTCCACCGCGGAGGCACGCGCACTGCCGGACGGGACCTTCGTGGTCCGCGTCAACGCCACCGACATCGGCACCGGGGCCCGCACCGTGCTCGCCCAGGTGGCGGCGGACGCCCTCCGCGTGCCGCTGGACCGGGTACGGACCGAGATCGGCGACAGCGACCTGCCGTCCGCGTCCCTGGCCGGGGGATCCTCCGGAACCGCCTCCTGGGGATGGGCCGTGCACGACGCCTGCGCCAGGCTCACGGGCCGGCTGGGCGGCCTCACCGGCCGGCTGCCCGACGAGGGCGTCGCCGCCCGCGCCGACACGGCGGGCCGGGCGGACGCCGAGAGCCCCTACGCCCGCCACGCCTTCGGGGCGCACTTCGCCGAGGTCACCGTCGACTCCGTCACCGGCGAGGTGCGGGTACGCCGGATGCTCGGCGTCTTCGCCGCCGGACGGATCCTCAACGCCCGTACCGCACGCTCCCAGTTCATCGGCGGCATGGTCATGGGACTGGGCATGGCGCTGACCGAGGGCAGCACGATGGACGCCGCGTTCGGCGACTTCACCGAGTCCGACCTGGCCTCCTACCACGTGCCCGCGCACGCCGACGTGCCCGCCGTCGAGGCGCACTGGATCGACGAGCGGGACGGCCACCTCAACCCGACGGGCGGCAAGGGGATCGGCGAGATCGGCAACGTGGGCAGTGCGGCCGCCCTCGGCAACGCCGTCCACCACGCCACCGGTGTCCGCTTCCGTGACCTCCCGCTGACCCCGGACAAGGTGCTCGCCGGGCTGGCGGGGCCGCCCGCGCCTACCAGTGGGCGGGGCGGCTGAGCCCGGGAGGCAGCACGGTGGCCGCGTCGCCCCGGGCCGCGTCGAGCTGCGCCTGGGTGAGGAAGAGGACGCCGGTGAGATCGGCGCCGCCGAGGTCGGCGTCGCGCAGGTCGGCGCCGATCAGGTCGGCGTCGCGCAGATCCGCCCCGCTCAGGTCCGCGGCGACGAGGAGGGCCCCGCGCAGGCTCGCTCCCCTCAGGCCGGCGCCGGACAGCTTCGCGCCGATCAGATCGGCTCCGCGGTGGTCCTTCCCGCGGCCCGGGACGCGGGCCCGGACGAGTTCACTGGCGCGCAGCAGCAACGGGTTGACCTCGCCGCGCAGCGCGTTCACGTCCAGCGCGGTGACCTCCTCGGCGCTGCCGCGGGTCAGACCGTCGATCCGTGCCAGCGCCCGCCGCAGCTCCCTGTGGACGGGCCGGGCCGCCGCGAGGCCGAGGGCCTCGGCGACGTACCGGAGCAGCTCGTGCAGTTGCCGCATCACGGGGAAGACCTCGAACATGGCGCGCGCCGTCTCCGGTGCCCGACGCCAGTCGGTGCCGCCGAAGGTGACCTGCGACACCTTCTGTCCGGCCCCGAAGCAGTCGAAGACGGTGCAGCCGGGGTAGCCCCGGTCGCGCAGCCGCTCGTGGATGCCGCAGCGGAAGTCCGACCGGAGATGGGAGCAGGCCTGCCCGGCGGCCTTGTCGACGGCGAAGTCGGCGGAGCGGGCGAAGGGCAGGGCCACACAGCACAGGCCGAAGCAGTTGGCGCAGTCGGCCCGCAGGTCCTCGCGGCCCCCGGGGGCCGAAGGGGGCGCGGGGGATTCGTGCTGGGGTGACACCGTGCGGGCTCCCGTGGTGCGACGAGCGGTCGGCGCCCATTCTCGCAGACGGTCCGCCTGCGGATTCCCGGGGACGGTTCACCCGTGGATCCTCAGGGACGGCCGGTGAGGTAGCCGCCCATCGAGGTGAAGTACTCGGTCGCGCCGAGCTCCCGGCCGTCCTCGGTGCGTACGCGGGTGAGGGCCAGACCGTGGTTGCGGCCGGTACGGGCGTCGGCGCCGGCGACGATCACCACGCCGTCGCCCTCGCGGTAGAAGATCCGGCCGGGTGTCCCGCCGTAGCGTCCCCGGGACACCACGGCGGCCAGGACCTCGAGGCGCCGGCCCTTGTGGAAGGTGAAGGCGCTCGGGTACGGGTCCGACTGGGCGCGTACGAGGCGCTCCAGGTCCTCGGCAGGCCAGTTCCAGTCGATCCGGCTGTCCTCGAGGGACCGCTTGTGGAAGAAGCTGGCCTGCGAGCGGTCCTGCCGGGTGAACTCGGTCCGGCCGGAGGCGATCAGGGCGAGGGCGCCCGTGGTGACGGGGGCGATCAGGTCGACGGTCTTGTGGAACAGGTCGGTGGCCGTGTCCGTCGGTCCGACCGGGACCGCCCGCTGCAGGACGATGTCCCCGGCGTCGAGTTCCTCGTCCATCAGGTGCGCGGTGACGCCGACCTCGGACTCGCCGTTGATGAGGGCCCAGATCAGGGGGGAGAAGCCGGCGTACTTCGGCAGCAGCGAGTCGTGGACGTTCAGCGTGCCGTGCCGGGGCAGGCCGTAGAGGTGCGGGGGGATCCAGGTGCGCCAGTTGTTGGCGACGATGATGTCCGGGTCGGCGTCCTTGAGCCGTGCGAACAGTTCCTCGTCGTCGGGGCGGTCGCGGACGAGGACGGGGATGCCGTGTTCCTCGGCGAGCTCGGCGACCGAGTCGCTCCAGATCCGCTCGTAGACGTGCTCGCTCCTGGGATGGGTCACCACCGTCACCACGTCGTGCCCGGAATCCAGCAGGGCCCGAAGGGTGCGGTGGCCCCAGGTCTGATAGCCGAACATGACGACCCGCATGCGGTTCCTCCTCGGGCAGGGAATGGCCGCCGTCAGTAAAGCAAGGCTTACCTAAGCTTGCAACGGCGCCTGAGGAAAAGCGGGTTGATGGACAGTCAGAAAATCGAACTCGTGAACTGTCCCTTTTGTCCAGTCGACAGCTTCACAACATAAGCTTAGGCTTCCCTAAGTTTTGCGGGCCGCTGTTCCCCGGCGTGCCCCTCCTCCCGTAATCCCGACGCCGGACAACCGGCCGCCCGCACGATGGGAGTGACATGGCTCAGGTTCTTCCTGGCGACCCACCTCCGGTCCACGACCTCATCGGCATCGGCTTCGGCCCGTCCAATGTGGCCATGGCGATCGCGCTCAGCGAGCACAACGCGCGTGTCGGCAGACAGGAGACGGTCACCGCCCACTTCTTCGAGCGGCAGCCGGCGTTCGGCTGGCACCGGGGCATGCTGATCGACGACGCGACGATGCAGGTGTCCTTCCTCAAGGACCTGGTGACCCTCCGCAACCCGACCAGCGCCTACACCTTCCTGAGCTATCTGCAGAGCAAGGGACGCCTGATCGACTTCGTCAACCACAAGAACTTCTTCCCGTTGCGGACGGAGTTCCACGACTACTTCGAATGGGCGGCGGCGAAGGTCGACGACATGGTCTCCTACGGCCACGAGGTCGTCGCCGTCGAACCCGTCCTGCGTGACGGGACGGTCGAGTACCTGGACGTGACGGCCCGCTCACGGGACGGGCTGGTGGTCCACCGGGCCCGCAACCTGGTCATCGGCACCGGGCTGCGCCCGCGGATGCCGGAGGGGGTCGAACGCTCCGAACGCATCTGGCACAACTCCGACCTGCTGGCCAAGGTGGACGCCCTGGAGGACACGGATCCCTCCCGGTTCGTCGTGGTCGGCGCCGGCCAGAGCGCCGCCGAGAACGTCGCCTACCTGCACCGCCGCTTCCCCCGCGCCGAGGTCCACGCCGTCTTCTCCCGCTACGGCTACAGCCCCGCCGACGACAGCAACTTCGCCAACCGCATCTTCGACCCCGGGGCGGTGGACGAGTACTTCACCGCCCCCGAGGACGTCAAGCGCAAGCTGATGGACTACCACGGGAACACCAACTACTCCGTGGTCGACACGGACCTCATCGAGGACCTGTACCGGCGCGTGTACCAGGAGAAGGTGCTCGGCACCGAGCGGCTCCACTTCCACAACGTGTCCCGGCTCACCGAAGTCGTCGAGACCCCGGAGCGGGTCCGCGCCACCGTCGTCTCCCTGGTCACCGGCGAGCGGACCGACCTCGACGCCGACGTCGTCGTGTACGGCACGGGATACCTGCCCGCCGACGGACTGGCCCTCCTCGGCGAGACGGCCGGGCTCTGCCACCGCGACGACGAGGGCCGCGTCCGCGTCGAGCGGGACTACCGCGTGGCGACCCGCCCCGCAGTGCGCTGCGGCATCTATCTGCAGGGCGGCACCGAACACACCCACGGCATCACCTCGTCCCTGCTGTCGAACATCGCGATCCGGGTCGGCGAGATCCTGGACTCGATCCTCGACCGGACCCCCGCGTCCCCCGACGCGCCCCGTCCCCTCACCGACGGGATCGGCACCGTCCGCTAGCCGGCCCGAGGTCCACCCCCACACACCGCCGCGCACTGCCCGGTCGTCGTACCCGGCAGGCGCGGCACCCCTGTGAAACCCCGTGAAAGGAACCAACGTGTCCACTGGAACACGCCCCGCGCCGGCGCGGATCGCCGGACTCCTCCCCAGGGTGGTCGTGGCCGCCGTCGCCGCGCTCGCCCTGACCGCCTGTGGGGGCGGGACCGACGACTCCTCGTCCGGCGAGGACTCCTCGTCCTCGGCCGGTGCGGGCGCGCAGTCCGCGGCGTTCCCGGTCACGGTCGAGCACAAGTACGGCAGTACGACCATCGAGGAGGAACCGAAGAAGGTCGTCACGCTCGGACTGTCGGACCAGGACGCGGTGCTGGCGCTCGGTGTCAAACCGGTCGGCGCCGTCGACTGGTTCAAGGAGAAGCCGTACGGCAAGTGGCCCTGGACCAAGGAACTCTGGGGCTCCGACACCCCCGAGATCGTCGGCGAGCGCGACGAGTACAACATGGAGAAGATCGCCGCGCTGCGGCCGGACCTGGTCATCGCCCAGTACTCGGGCATGAAGAAGGAGCAGTACGACACGCTCTCGAAGTTCACCAAGGTCGTCGCCCAGCCCGAGGACCACCCGGACTACGGAGCCCCCTGGCAGGAGATGACCCGCCGGATCGGCAAGGCGCTCGGCAAGGACGACCGGGCCGAGAAGCTGATCTCGGACATCGACGCGCGGTTCAAGCAAGTCCGTGACGAACACCCGGAGTTCGGGGACCTGACCCTGGCCGTCGCCGACAGCTTCGAGGCCGGCAAGTACTCGGCGTTCACCAAGACCGACCCCAAGGCCATCTTCTTCGGGGAACTGGGCTTCCGGCTGAAGCCGGAGATCGACAAGCTGGCCAAGCCGGGCTGGAACGTGGCCGAACTCAGCGCCGAGAAGCTGAACGTCCTCGACGTCGACCGCCTGGTCTGGGTCACTTCCAGCACCGACGCCAACGACCGCATCAAGGCGGAGCCGCTGTACCGGAAGCTGAAGGTCAGCCAGGACGGGCGCGACCTGTTCGTGCCCTACCAGGACCCGGACATCGGCGCGGCGTTCTCCTTCAACACGGTCCTGTCGATCCCGTACGCGATCGAGGAGATCACCCCGCTGATCACGGCCGTCACATGAGACCGGCGGGCGGCGGGCGCCGACGGGCCCGCCGCCCGCCGCACCGGTCCGACACCCTCACGGCCGCTCACCGACGCACATCAAGGAAGGGTTCTTCTCACGATGCCTGACGCCGAGTCGGACCGGACCACCGGGTCCGGCCTGTGGCCCCTGACCGGAGCGCAGTCCGGTATCTGGCTCGCCCAGCAGATCGAGCCGGACAGTTCGGTCCACACCCTCGCCTTCGTCCTCGAACTGCGCGGCGCCGTCGACCCCGGCCGCCTCGCCGCCTCCGCCCGCCGGGCCGTCGAGGAGGCCGAGGCCCTGCACGTCCGCGTCACCGCCGGCCGGGACGAACCGCGGCAGACGGTCGTACGGACCCCCGTCGACGTGCCCGTCCTCGACCTCCGGGGCGAGAGCGACCCGGACAGGGCGGCCGCCGCCTGGATGGACGCCGACCGCGACCGGCCCGCCGACCTCGCAGGCGGCCCGCTGTTCGCCCAGGCGGTGCTCCGGCTCACCGACGACCATGTGCTCTGGTACCAGCGCTACCACCACATCGTCGTCGACGGCATGGGCGCCGCCCTGATCACCCGCAGGGCCGGTGAGCTCTACACCGCGGGCGAGCGGGCACCCGCCGCCACCGACGGGACGCTCTCCCGTCTGGTCACCGCCGACCGCGAGTACCGCGCGTCCGCACGACACCGCGCCGACCGCGCCTACTGGCTCGACCGGATGTCCGGCCGCCCGGAACCCGTACGCCTCGTCGAGCGCGCACCGGCGCCGATGACGCGGCGGATACGGCGCTCCACGCTGCTCGGCGCGCGGGACACCGCCCGGCTGGAGGCCGCGGCCCGCGGCGCCGGTGTCCGGCTCTCCCGGTTCCTGATCACCGCCGTGGCCGCCTACCTGCACCGGGCCGGCGGCGCACAGGACCTGGTCCTCGGCCTGCCGGTCACCGCCCGCCGGGACGACGGGACGGCGGCCGTGCCCGGCATGGTGTCCAACGTCGTCCCCCTGCGGGTGCCGGTCCGCCCGGGCACCACCGGAACCGAACTGGCAGTGGAGATCGGGCACATCGTCGCCGAGGCCGTCGAGCACGGGCGCTACCGGGCCGAGGACCTGGCCCGGGACCTGAAACTCGCCGACGGGCTGGCCGAACTGGTCGGACCGACGGTCAACATCCTCCCCGGCACCGCCGGCCTGCCCTTCGGCGACCACCCGGCCGAACTCCACCCGGCCTGGCTCGGCCCGGTGAACGACCTGGCCTTCACCTTCTCCCGGGCACGGGACGGACAGGGCGTCCGCCTCCACCTCGACGCGGACGCCGACGTCTGCGACGAAGCCGCCCTGGGCGACCACGAACGCCGCTTCCTCGCCCTGCTGGACTCCCTGGCCGACGACCCGGACCGGCCCCTCGGACACATCGACCTCACCGACGGCGCGGAACGCGGCCGGCTCCTCGGCGAACTGGGCGTCTCCCCGCGCGAGGTGCCCGAGCTGACCTGGCCCGCGGCCTTCGAACACCAGGTCCGCAGGGTGCCCGACGCCGTGGCCCTGGTCTGCGAGGACCGGGAACTGACGTACGGCGAACTGAACGCCCACGCCAACCGGCTCGCCCGGCTCCTGGCCTCCCGGGGCGTACGGGCCGAGGACGTCGTCGCCGTGGCCCTGCCCCGCTCGCCCGAGCTGGTGATCTGCCTGCTCGCGGTGCTGAAGACCGGCGCCGCCTACCTTCCGCTGGACGCCGACCACCCGAAGGACCGCATCGCCCACATGCTGTCCGACGCGGGGGCCCGCACCGTCGTCACCGTGCGCGACCTGACCGGGGAACTCCCCGCCGTACCCGGCGCCGGCCACCTCCTGCTCGACGACCCGGACACGGCCGCCGCGTACGCCGCACAGGACCCGTCCGACCTCTCCCTGCCGATCCCGCTCGACCGGGCCGCGTACGTCATCTACACCTCGGGCTCCACCGGCCGCCCCAAGGGCGTCGTCGTCACCCACGACGGCGTCGGCAGCCTCATCGCCACCGCCACCGACCGCATCGGCGTCGGCCCGGACAGCCGGGTCGTGCAGTTCGCCTCCGTCGGCTTCGACGTCACGGTCTGGGACCTGGTCATGTCGCTGTGCGTGGGCGGACGGATCATCGTCGTCCCCGACGGGCGCCGCGTCGCCGGACCCGCCCTCACCGAGTACATCGCCGGGCACCGCGCCACCCACATGATCCTGCCGCCGTCGCTGGTCTCCGCGCTGCCCCGGGACTGCGAACTGCCCGACGGCGCCGTCCTCGTCGTCGGCACCGAAGCCGTGCCGGGCGAGCTGATCGCCCGCTGGGCCGGACGGCTGAAGGTCGTCGTCGCCTACGGGCTCACCGAGGCGAGCGTCAACTCCACCCTGTGGCCCGCCGACCCCGCCCGGCCGGGCCCCGCACCCATCGGCCGGCCCGACCCCAACACCCGCGCCTACGTGCTCGACTCCGCGCTGCGCCCGGTCCCGGTGGGCGCCGAGGGAGAGCTGTACGTCGCCGGCCGCGGCCTGGCCCGCGGCTACCTCGGCCGGCCGGGGCTCACCGCCGAGCGGTTCGTCGCCGACCCGTTCGGCGCGCCCGGCACCCGCATGTACCGCACCGGCGACCGGGTGCGCTGGGCCCCCGACGGCAACCTGGAGTTCCTCGGCCGAGCCGACGGCCAGCTCAAGATCCGCG
The DNA here is from genome assembly GCF_043084105.1 of Streptomyces sp. NPDC014676. Classification (NCBI taxonomy): domain Bacteria; kingdom Bacillati; phylum Actinomycetota; class Actinomycetes; order Kitasatosporales; family Streptomycetaceae; genus Streptomyces; species Streptomyces sp. NPDC014676. The sequence goes on from NZ_JBIBZI010000009.1 coordinate 172,549, forward strand.
GCCACCGGATCGAGCCGGGCGAGATCGAGAGCGCCTTCATGGCCTGCCCCGGCATCTCCCAGGCCGCGGTCCTGCCACGGGACGACCACCGGGGCGTCACCCGCCTGGTCGCCTACCTCGTGGCGGAGACCGACGCCGCCGTGACGGCCGCACGGGCACAAGTGGCCGACGTCCTGCCCGACTTCATGGTGCCGTCCGCCGTCGTCGTCATCGACGGCCCCCTGCCGCTGACCCCCAACGGCAAGCTCGACAGGCACGCCCTCCCCGCTCCCCACTGGACCTCCCTGAGCGGGACGGACGCACCCACCACCCCCGCCGAGACCACGCTCGCCGGCCTGTTCGCCGACGTGCTCGGCATGCCGTCGGCCGGCGTCCACGACAGCTTCTTCGAACTGGGCGGTGACAGCATCGTCGCGATCCGGCTGGTCAACCTCGCCCGCGCGGCCGGGCTCGCGATCACCCCCCGCGACGTGTTCCGCCGGCGGACCGTGGCGGCGCTCGCGCGGGCCGCCGACGAGGCAGGCCCCGCCGCACAGCCCGACACCCCGGCGCACCTGGACGAGGACGCCCTGCCGGTCTCCCCGCTCCAGGAGGGCTTCTTCTTCCACGCCCGGTACGACACCGGCGCCGCCGACCCGTACCTCGTGCAGCAACTCCTCGACCTCGCGGGCCCGGTGGACCCCGGCCGGCTGCGCCGGACGCTGCAGCGTCTCCTCGACCGGCATCCGCTGCTGCGCGCCTCGTTCCGCCAACTGCCCGACGGCCGCGTCGTCCAGCGGCTCGCGGAACACGCCGTCCTGCCGTGGCGGGAGACCGGCACCCACGCGAGCGGCGGACTGGACGCCCTGCTGGAGGCGGACCGGGCCGAAGGCTTCGACCTCGCCCGGCCCCCGCTGCTGCGGGCCACCCTGATCCGCGACGGCCGGCACCACCGCCTGCTGCTCACCCTGCACCACATCGTCGCCGACGGCTGGTCGCTCGCCGTCCTCCGGCGCGAACTGCTCGCCGCCCACCGGGGCGAGGACCTGCCGGAGCCCTTCGACCCGCACCGCCACCTGGCCTGGCTGGCCGGCCGGGACCGCGACGCGGCGCGCGAGGCGTGGCGGCGGGCGCTGTCGGGGCTTCCCGGGCCCACCCTGCTCACCGGATCCCTCACGACGGCGGACGGGCACCGGGCGCCCGCCCGGCCGGACCGCCTGGACGTCCCGCTGCCCGACGACGGCCTCACCGCGTACGCCCGCACCCACGGAATCACCCTGAGCACCGTCGTCCACGGCCTCTGGGGCCTGCTCCTCGGCGGCCTGACCGGCACCCAGGACGTGGTGTTCGGCACCACGGTGTCCGGCCGGGGCCACGGGACCGGCGACCTGGAGCGTGCCGTCGGCCTCTTCATCAACACCGTCCCGGCCCGCGTACGCCTGATGCCCGACGAGTCCCTCACCGGTCTGCTGCGGCGCGTCCAGGACGAGCACGCGGCCCTGCTGGACCACCAGCACCTCGGCCTCGCCGACATCCAGCGGACCGCGGGCGGCGGCGAACTCTTCGACACCCTCGTCGTGTTCGAGAACCACCCGACCGCCTCCGACGACGCCGCGGACACCCTCCGCGTCACCGGCTCCGAGGTGTTCGACACCGTGCACTACCCCCTCGCGCTGATCGTCGAGCCGGAGGACGGCCGGCTGCGGCTGCGGTTCACATACGACGCCGCACGGCTGGACCGGCCGGCCGTGGCCGGCCTCGCCGACCGGTTCGTGACCCTGCTGCGCACCCTGACGTCCGACCCCGGCCGCCCGGTCGCCCGCACCGGCCTGCTGACCCCCCGGGAGCGGCGGCGCCCGGCCGGGCCCGACGGCACCGCGCACCCGGTGCCCGACGCCACCCTGGCGTCGCTGTTCGCACAGCGGGTGGCACGCACGCCGCACGCCACCGCGCTCGTCTTCGAGGACACCACCCTCACCTACGCGGAACTCGACCGGCGCGCCGAGGCCCTGGCGCGCCGCCTGCGGGCACGCGGCGCGGGCCCCGAGCGGTTCGTCGCGGTCGCCGTGCCCCGGTCGGCGGAGCTCGTGGTCGCGCTGCTGGCTGTCCTCAAGGCGGGCGCCGCCTACCTGCCCGTCGACCTCGACCACCCCGCGGACCGGGTCGCGTACCTGCTCGGCGACTCCGGGGCACGGACCGTCGTGACCACCGCCGAGGCCGCCGCGGGGCTGCCCGAGGTGCCCGGCCTGCGGCTCCTGATGGCCGAGGACGACGAGGACGTCCCCGGCACCCGGCCGGTGCCGGCCGCCCCGGACCATCCCGCCTACCTGATCCACACCTCCGGCTCCACCGGGCGCCCCAAGGGCGTCGTGGTCACCCACCGGGCGATCGTCAACCGGCTCGCCTGGATGCAGGCCGAGTACCGGCTCGCCGCCGACGACCGGGTGCTCCAGAAGACACCGTCCGGTTTCGACGTGTCCGTGTGGGAGTTCTTCTGGCCCCTGCTGGAGGGCGCCACCGTCGTCCTCGCCCGCCCCGGCGGCCACCGCGACCCCGCCTACCTGGCCGGCCTGATCCGCACCGAACGGATCACCACCCTGCACTTCGTGCCGTCGATGCTGGCCGCCTTCCTGCGGTTCGCGGAGACGGAGCGGGACCGGCCGTGGGCGGCGAGCCTGCGCCGGGTCTTCTGCAGCGGCGAGGCGCTCCCCGGCGCGGACGCCGCACGCTGGCGGGACCTCACCGCCCGCTCCGGGCACGGCCCCGTCCCCCTGCACAACCTCTACGGCCCCACCGAGGCCGCCGTGGACGTGACGTACTTCCCCTACGACGGCGGCGACCAGGCCACCGTGCCGATCGGCCGGCCGGTGTGGAACACCCGGCTGCACGTGCTGGACGCCTTCCTGCGCCCGGTGCCCGACGGCGTCCCCGGCGAGCTCTACCTCAGCGGAGTCCAGCTGGCGCGCGCCTACCACGGCCGGCCGGGACAGACCGCCGAGCGGTTCGTCGCCGACCCGTTCGGCGCGCCCGGCACCCGCATGTACCGCACCGGGGACCTGGTCCGGCGCCGCGCCGACGGCGTCGTCGAGTACCTCGGGCGCACCGACCGGCAGGTCAAGATCCGCGGCAACCGTGTCGAACCCGGCGAGATCGAAGCGGTGCTGAGCGGTCTGCCGGGCGTGGACCGGGCGGCCGTGATCGCCCGCGACGGCGCCCTGACCGCGTACGCCGTGCCCGCGCCCGACGCCGGCCCGGTGGACGCCGGGAGCCTGCGCGCGGCGCTCGCGGACGCGCTGCCCGCGCCCCTGGTGCCGGGTGCCGTCCTGCTGATCGGCGAACTGCCGCTGACCCCGAACGGCAAACTCGACGTCAACGCGCTGCCCGCGCCGTCCGCCGCCCCCCGGGCCGGCGGCCGCGCACCCGCCGACGAGCGGGAGCGCACCCTGTGCGACATCTTCACCGCCGTGCTCGGCGTGCCCGGCATCGGCGCCGACGACGACTTCTTCACCCTCGGCGGCGACAGCCTCACCTCCATCACCGTCGCCACCCGGGCCAGGGAGCACGGACTGTCCATCGGCCCGCGCGACGTCTTCGAGCACCGCACCCCGGCCGCCCTCGCCGCCGCGGCCGGCGAGCACACCCCCCGGAATCCGACCGCCTCCGACGTGACGGTCCCGGTGACCGAGGCAGGGCGGGCAGCCGCCGCCCTGAAGGCCGTACTGGCCGGGCAGGAGCAGTCCGGCGCGGCGGTCGATCCCGCCCTGCGGGCGCTGCTGGACCGGCTCACCACGGCAGCCGACACACCCGAGACCCCCCTGCTCACCGCCGAGGAGACCGCCCGCGTCGAGGCCGCCGCCGGCGCGTCACGGGTCGCGGACGTCTGGCCCCTGTCCCCGCTCCAGGAAGGCATGTACTTCCACGCCACCTACGACGCCGGTGACGCACTCGACGTCTATCTCTCCCAGGAGACACTGGACTTCGGCCACCGCCTGGACGCCACCCGGCTGCGCGCCGCGTGCCGCACGCTCCTGGAACGCAACACCGGCCTGCGCGCCGGGTTCGTCAGCGACGGTCTGCCCCGCCCGGTGCAGTTCATCGCGGAGCACGCCGAGTTCCCCCTCGTCGAGCACGACCTCTCCGCACTGCCGCCCGACGAGCAGCGGGCCCGCGCGGACGGACTCCTCGCGGCCGACCGCCGCCGCCGCTTCGACCTGACCGCCCCGCCCCTCGCCCGCCTGCTGCTGCTCCACCTCGGCGACGGCCGGGACCGGCTGGTCGTCACCCACCACCTGATCCTCTGGGACGGCTGGTCCGCCTGGCTGTTCCTGGAGGAACTCCTCGCCCTGTACGAGCGCGCCGGCGACGCCACCGGACTGCCGGCCCCCGGCTCCTACCGGGACTACCTGACCTGGCTGGACCGGCAGGACACCGCCACCGCGCTGGCCGCGTGGCGCCGGGCGCTCGCCGGGTTCGACGAGCCGACCCTGGTCGCCCCGGCCGGCCGCGACGGCGGCCCGGTGATACCGGTGGACTTCGACGCGACGCTCACCCGCGAGGCCGGCGACCGGCTGCGCGCCGCCGCCCGGCGCCACGGACTCACCCCGAACACCCTGCTGAACACGGCCTGGGCCCTGGTGCTCTCGGCACTGACCGGCCGCACGGACGTCGCCTTCGGCACGGCGGTGGCCGGACGGCCCGCCGACGTCCCCGGCGCCGCCGGCATCATCGGCATGTTCCTCAACACGGTCCCGGCCCGCATCGCCCTCGACCCCGGCGAACCCCTGCTCGACCTGGTGCGCAGGACGCAGTCCGAGCGCGCGGCGGTCATGCCGTACGAGTACGTGGGTCTCGGCACGCTGCAGCGGGAGACCGGCCACCGGCGGCTGTTCGACACCCTGTTCGTGCTGCGCTCGGCCGACGGCGAGGAGCGGGCCGCCACGCTCCGACGGCGGCACGGCATCACCGGCATCTCCAACGTGGACGGCACCCACTTCCCGCTCACCCTGATCGTCACGCCACAGACCCGGCTGCGGGTGACCCTCGCCGCCCGGCCCGACCTGTTCGACGCGGACACGGCCACGGCGATCCTCACCCGGTTCACGACCGTGCTGGAACGACTGGCCGACGTCCTCACCGGACCGGAGGCGGACAGCGCCCGGACCGCCGGCCTCGACCTGCTGCTGCCCGGGGAGCGGACCGCCCCGGCCGCGTCCCGCGAACCGGTGCCCGACGACACCGTCGCCGACCTGCTCGCCGACCAGGCCGCCCGCACCCCCGACGCGGTGGCCCTGGTCTTCGGCGAACAGTCCCTGACCTATGCCGAACTGGACGCCCGGATCAACCGTCTCGCCCGGCTGCTGCTGGCCCGGGGCGCGGGACCGGAGAAGGCCGTCGCGCTCGCCCTGCCCCGCTCCCTCGACATGGTCGCGGCGCTGTTCGCCGTCCTGCGCACCGGGGCCGCCTATCTGCCGCTCGACCTCGACCACCCCGCCGACCGGCTGCGCCTGATGGTGGCGGACACCGGCCCGCTGTGCCTGGTCTCCACCACGGCCGTGGCCCCCGCCCTGCGGGGTGAGGAGGGACCCCTCGCGCCCGAACTGCTCCTGGACACCCCGTCCGTGGCCGCCGAACTCTCCGCACTCCCGCACGACGGCATCACCGACGCCGAACGGCCGGCGTTCGCCCGCGGTGTGCCGGACCGGCTGGAGCACCCGGCGTACATCATCTACACCTCCGGCTCCACCGGACGCCCCAAAGGTGTCGTCACCCCCTACCGGGGGCTGACGAACATGCAGCTCAACCACCAGCGGGAGATCTTCGGCCCGGCCGTCGCCTCCGCCGGGGGACGACGGCTGCGGATCGCGCACACCGTCTCCTTCGCGTTCGACATGTCCTGGGAGGAACTGCTGTGGCTCGTCGAGGGCCACGAGGTGCACGTCTGCGACGAGGAACTGCGCCGCGACGCCGAGGCGCTGGTGGCCTACTGCGACCGGCACGCCGTAGACGTCGTCAACGTCACCCCGACCTACGCCCAGGTGCTGATCGAGGAGGGCCTGCTCGAACAGGACCCGGCCGCGGGCCGGCACCGGCCCGCCCTGGTCCTGCTCGGCGGCGAGGCCGTCCCCGACACCGTGTGGACCCGGCTGCGCCGCACGGAGGGCACCTACGGCTACAACCTGTACGGGCCCACCGAGTACACGATCAACACCCTCGGCGGCTCCACCACGGACAGCGCCACCCCGACCGTCGGCCTGCCCATCCGGAGCACCCGCGCCCACGTCCTCGACAGCATGCTCCGCCCGGTCCCGCCCGGCTGCCCCGGCGAGCTGTACATCGCCGGCACCGGGCTCGCCCGCGGTTACCACGAACGGCCGGGACTCACCGCGGAACGCTTCGTCGCCGACCCGTTCGGGGAGCCGGGCGAGCGCATGTACCGCACCGGCGACCTGGTCCGGCGGCGCCCGGACGGCCTGCTCGACTTCCTCGGCCGCACCGACGACCAGGTGAAGATCCGCGGCTACCGCGTCGAACCGGCGGAGATCGCCGCCGCCTTGTCCGCGCATCCCGAGGTCGCCCGCGCGGCGGTCGTCGCGGTGCCGTCCGCCGGGACGAAGCGCCTGGTCGGCTACGTGGTGCCGGAGGAGGGCGGGCAGCCGGGGGAGGACCTGCCCAAGCGGCTCCGCGACCACCTGCGGGCCGGCCTGCCGGACCACATGGTCCCGGCCGCCCTCGTCCCCGTGGACACCCTCCCGCTGACCGTCAACGGCAAGCTCGACGTCAAGGCACTGCCCGCCCCCGACCTCACGGCTGCGGGCACCGGCCGGCCGCCCCGCACCCCGCACGAGGAGGCGCTGTGCGCGCTCTTCGCCGATGTGCTCGGCCTGCCCGAGGACGGTGTCGGGGTCGACGGCGACTTCTTCGACCTGGGCGGGCACTCCCTGCTCGCCACCCGGCTGGTCGGCCGGGCCCGCGCCGCCCTCGGCGTCGAACTCGCCATCCGCGACCTGTTCGAGGCGCCCACCGTCGCCGAACTGGCGCGGCGCACGGCCCGCTCCGACGCCGCCGCCCGGCCCGCGCTCACGGCCGGGGAGCGCCCCGCCGAGCTGCCGCTGTCCCACGCCCAGCAGCGGCTGTGGGTCGTCCAGCAGATCGAGTGCGCCTCCGCCGCGTACAACTTCCCGCTGGTGCTGCGGGTGCGCGGACCGCTCGACCGTACGGCGTGGAGCGCGGCCCTCGCCGATGTGACGGCCCGCCACGAGGCGCTGCGCACCCTCTTCACCGAACGGGACGGCCGGGTGTTCCAGCACGTGCTGCCCGCCGACGAGGCCCGCCCGCAGGTGGAGCACATCCGGGCCGCCGAGGCCGAGGTGCCCGCCGTCGTGGCCGGCGCGGTGCGCCGGCCGTTCGACCTCGCCCGCGAACTGCCCCTGCGCGCCACCCTCGTGGAGATCACCCCCGAGGACCACGTCGTCGTACTGCTGCTGCACCACATCACCACCGACGAATGGTCGGACCGCCCCTTCCTGCGCGACCTGGCCACCGCCTACCGCGCCCGCCTCGCGGGCACCGCCCCCGCGTGGCGGCCGCTGCCCGTCCAGTACGCCGACTACGCCCTCTGGCAGCAGCGGCTGCTCGGCGACCCGTCCGACCCCGGCAGCCCGGCCGCCCGTCAACTGGCCTACTGGCGGACGGCGCTGGCGGGAGCCCCCGAGGAACTCGACCTGCCCGCCGACCGGCCCCGGCCCGCGCGTCCCGCGTTCTCCGGGGCCGCGCTCGACATCGAGTTCGACACCGCCGTCCACGAAGGGCTCGCACGGCTCGCCCGGTCCACCGGCACCAGCATGTTCATGGTCGTCCACGCGGCCGTCGCCACCCTGCTCCACCGCATGGGCGCCGGAACGGACATCCCGCTCGGCGCGCCCATCGCGGGCCGCGGCGACCAGGCACTGGACGACCTCGTCGGCTTCTTCGTCAACACCCTCGTCCTGCGGACCGACCTCGGTGGCGACCCCGGCTTCACCGAGCTGCTCGCCCGGATCCGCGCGACCGACCTGGCCGCGTTCTCCCACGCGGACGTGCCGTTCGAGGCGGTGGTGGAGGCGGTCAACCCGGCCCGGTCGCTCGCCCGCAACCCGCTGTTCCAGGTCATGGTCGGCCACCACATCCGTACCGACGACGCGCTCGAACTGCCCGGCCTGACCGCCGAGTACCTGCCGTTCCCGGCCGAATCGGCCAAGTTCGACCTCGTGTTCAGCTTCACCGAGCGGCAACGGACCGACCACGACCCGGGATCGCTTTGCTGCCGTCTGGAGTACGCCACCGAGCTGTTCGACCACGAGAGCGCCGAGCGGATCGGCGAACGGCTGCGCAGGCTCACCGCCGCCGTCGTCGCCGCACCAGGACAGCCCGTCTCCCGGGCGGAGATCCTCTCCGCCGAGGAGCGCCACCAGGTCCTGGAGCGCTTCAACGACACCGGACGGGACGTCGAGGAGGCGTCCCTGCCCGCCCTCTTCGCCCGGCGGCTCGCCGAGCGGCCCGACGCGGTCGCCGTCGTCGAACGCTCCCGCCCGGTGACGTACGCACAGCTCGACGCACGGGCCGACCGCATCGCACGGCTCCTCGCCGCGCACGGCGTGGGCGCCGAGAGCGTGGTCGGGGTGGCCGTGCCCCGCTCGGCAGACATGATCGCGACCGTGCTCGCCGCGCTGAAGCTGGGCGCCGCCTTCCTGCCGCTGGACCTGGCACACCCGGGCGACCGCCTCACCTACATGATCGAGGACTCGGGCGCCGCCCTCGTCGTCGCCGGCGAACCGGTGGCCGGCAAGATCCCCGAGGTGCCGGGCGTCCCCGTGGTGCTGCTCGACGCCCCCGCGACCGTCACCGCCCTGGACCGCCTGCCGGACACCCCCCTGGACACCCGCCCGGTCCCGCCGGCCCGGGCCGCGTACGTGATCTACACCTCCGGTTCGACGGGCCGGCCCAAGGGCGTCGTCGTCTCCCACGAGGGCGTCTCCAGCCTGGTCGCCACCGCCGTCGACCGCATGGACCTGCACCCCGACAGCAGGGTGCTCCAGTTCGCCTCCATCGGCTTCGACGTGTTCGTCTTCGAACTGGCCATGGCCCTGTGCCACGGCGGCCGGCTCGTCCTGATCCCCGACGAGGCACGGGTCGCCGGGGAGGCGCTCACCGACTTCCTCGCCGAACAGCACGTCACCCACATGATCCTGCCGCCGTCCCTGGTCTCCGCCCTGCCGCCCGGCTGCGCCCTGCCCGAGGGGTCGACCGTCCTGGTCGGCACCGAGACGGTCCCGCCGGACCTGTTCGAACGCTTCGGCACCACCGCCCACCTGATCTGCGCCTACGGGCTCACCGAGGCGACCGTCAACTCCACCCTGTGGCCCTCCCGCGCCCACGGATCGCGCACACCCGGCCGGGTCCCCATCGGCCGCCCCGACCCCAACACCCGCTGCTACGTCCTGGACGAACACCTCCGCCCGGTCCCGCCCGGCGTGGCGGGGGAACTGTACGTCGCCGGGCGCGGTCTCGCCCGCGGCTACCTCGGCAGGCCCGCGCTCACCTCCGAACGGTTCGTCGCCGACCCGTTCGGACCGCCCGGCGGCCGCATGTACCGCACGGGCGACCGCGCCCGCTGGCGGACGGACGGCAACCTCGACTTCCTCGGCCGGGTGGACACCCAGGTGAAGATCCGCGGGTTCCGCGTCGAACTCGGGGAGATCGAGGCGGCCCTCACCGGCCACCCGGCGGTCGCCCAGGCGGCCGTGACCGCCGACCGCGACGGCGACATCGTGCGCCTCGTCGGTTACGCCGTGCCCGACGGCGGCGCGGACCTCGACCCGCGGGCGCTGCGCGCCCATGTCGCCGGGCTGCTGCCCGAGTACATGGTCCCGGCCCTCGTCGTACCGCTGGACGGTCCGCTGCCGCTGACCCCCAACGGCAAGCTGGACCGCAGGGCGCTGCCCGCGCCGGACTGGTCCTCCATGACCGGCGACGCCCACCCCGCCACCCGGACGCAGGCCCGGCTGGCCGGACTGTTCCGCGAGGTCCTCCGGCTGGACGGCGTCGGCGTCCACGACGACTTCTTCGCGCTGGGCGGCCACTCGATGGCCGCGATGCGGCTGCTGGGCCGGATCCGCACCGAGTTCGGCGCGGAACTGGGCATCCGGGACGTCTTCGACGCGCTGACCGTCACCGGCCTCGCCGCCCTGCTCGACGGGGCGGCCACCGCCCGCCCCGCGCCGCGCCCGGCCGGGGACGGCGCGGCGGTGGACCCCGGCCGGCCGGTCGCGCCGGTCCAGCGCGCCCAGTGGCACGCCCACCGGCGCGACCCCCGGTTCGACCACGCCCTGGAACTGCGCTCGCCGGGCGGACTGGACGCCGGCGCGCTCACCGCCGCGCTGGCCGACGTGACGGCCCGCCACCAGCCGCTGCGCACGGCGTTCACCGAACGCGACGGCACGGTGTTCCCGCGCCCGGTCGAGCCTCCCGCCCTGGCCGTCGAGGAGTGCGCCGACCTCGACGGGCGCCTGGCCGAACTCGCCGGACAGGTGACGGACCTGACGGTGGAGGCGCCGCTGCGGGCGCGGCTGCTCACCGCCCCCGACGGCCGCCAGGCGGTCTCGCTGACCGCGCACTACCTCGCCGTGGACGAGTGGTCGGTGGTCCCCCTGCTCCGCGACCTCACCACCGCGTACGCCGCCCGGTCCCGGGGCCGGGAACCCGGCTGGCGGCCGCTGCCGGTGACGTACGCCGACCACACCCGCTGGTCCCAGGAGGCGCTCGGCGACCTCACCGACCCGGACAGCCGGGGCGGGCGCCGGCTCGCCTACTGGCGGCGGACGCTGAAGGACGTACCGCCCGCCCTCGCGCTGCCGGCGGACCGGTCGCGGTCCGCCGCGCCCGGCCGGGTCGCCTTCGTGCTGGACGAGCGGCTGCACGCCGACGTGGACCGGCTGGCCCGGACCACCGGCACCAGCATGTTCATGGTGCTGCACGCGGCCCTGGCGGCCCTGCTCACCGCGCACGGCGCGGGCACCGACCTGCCCATCGGCACGATGACCGCGGGCCGTACCGACGACCGGCTCGCCGACCTCGTCGGCTGCTTCCTCAACACGCTCGTCCTGCGCACCGACACGGCGGGCGACCCCGCCTTCGCGGACCTGCTGGCGCGGGTGCGGGAGACGACGCTCGGCGCCCTGGACCGGCAGGACGTGCCGTACGACGAGGTGGCCCGCGCGACCGGACTGCCCCCCGAGGGGCCCCGGGTCATGGTGGTCCACCACGAACAGGCCGACCTGGCACGGCTGGAAGGGGGCCTGGGCTCACTGCGGGCCGCCCCCACCGGCGCGGTGCGGGCCGGGCTGACCCTGGGCTTCCACGAACCGCGCGGCGCCGGCCCGGTGCACTGCGCGCTGACCCACGCGGCCGGCGTCCTCGGCACCGCCGCGGCACACCGGCTCGCCGACGACCTGACCGCCCTGCTGCGCGACGCGGCGGCCGACCCGCGACGACCCCTCTCCGAACTGATCACCACCCCCTCCACAAGGAGTGACCACGCATGACGACCAACCCGTTCGAGGACCCGCAGGGCCGCTTCCTGGTCCTGGTCAACGACGAGAACCAGCACTCCCTGTGGCCGTCCTTCGCCCAGGTGCCGGCCGGCTGGCGGACCGCCTTCGGCGAGGACACCCGCGAAGCCTGCCTGGCCTACGTGGAGACCCACTGGACCGACCTGCGCCCCGCGAGCCTGGCCGCACACGACCACTGACCCGCCCCACCCACCCGGCCGCCACGCCGGCCACACCGACGCACGGACGAGGCGTCGCGGGACCCCACGGGCGACGCCGCCAGGGGGCGGCCCGGTTTCCCGCGGTCACCTGCCACCGCCACGGACCCGCGCCGCCGCCGGGCGCCGCCTACCGTCGCCGAGCGCCGCCGGGGCTCCCCGCTGGGGGCGGTCCCCGGCGGCGTCCCGGGTCTTCTCGAAGGGGCGCCGTAAGGTTCACCCTTCGGTGGGGCGGTGCGGCTGGGCCCCGGCCTCCTCCGCCGGCCGGGTCGTCCCCGGGCGGCTGTCGGACCAGGCGGCCCACAGTTCGGCGTACCGGCCGCCGGCCGCGAGGAGTTCCTCGTGGGTGCCGGTCTCGACGATCCGGCCCTCGTCGAGGACGACGATCCGGTCGGCGGTCGCGGCCTGCGGCAGGCGGTGCGCCACCATCAGGCCCGTACGCCCCTCCAGGGCCTTCAGCGCGGCCGCCTCCAGGACGCGCGCCCCCGCGCTGCCCGCGTCGGCGGTCGCCTCGTCCAGGATGGCGATCGGCGGGTCGGCGAGGACCAGCCGGGCCAGCGCCAGATGCTGGGCCTGGGTCACCGTCAGCCGGTGCCCGCCCTCCCCGACCACCGTGTCCAGCCCGTCGGGCAGCGCCTCGGCCCACTCCAGGGCACCCACCGCCGCCAGGGCCGCCCGCAGGTCGTCGTCGTCGGCGTCCGGCCGGGCCAGCCGCAGGTCCTCGGCGAGCGGACCGGCGAAGACGTGCACCTCCTGGCTGATGAGCGTCACCGCCCGGCGGACCCCCGCGGGACCCAGCTCGTCCGCGTCGGCCCCGCCCAGCGCGACCGACCCCCGCTCCGGCCGGTGCACGCCCGCGATCAGCTTGGCCAGCGTCGTCTTGCCGGCCCCGCTCGAACCGACCAGTGCGACCCGCTCCCCGCCGCTCACCTCCAGATCGACGTCCCGGAGCACCGGGTGGCCCGGCACGTAGGCGTGATCGAGGGAGGAGACCTTGACCGAGCCGTCCACCGGAACGGCCCGCCGGTCCGGTTCCGGCTCCGGCGCGGCGGCCAGGCCGGACACCCCGACCAGACGGGCGAGGCTCGCGCCCGCCGACTGCACGTCGTCCAGCAGGAACAGCGCGGCGTTGACCGGGTTGAACAGGCTGTGGAAGTACAGCGCGGCCGCGGTCGCCGTGCCGATGCTCACCGACCCGTCGTCCACCAGCACGAAGCCGGTGACCAGGACCGAGGCCAGACCGATGAACTCGGCCAGGTTGAGCCGGGAGAAGAAACCGGTCACGACGTGGATGCCGCGCAGCGCCAGATCGAGGGCCGCACGCGACCGCCGCTCCACGAGGTCCAGATGCGGCCCGTTCAGCCGGAACGCCCGTACGGTGCGGACGCCCCCGACGCTGTCGAGCAGCTGGTGCTGGAGCGCGCCGGTGGCCACCCGGTGCCCGGCGTAGACGGGAGCGGCCCGGCGCAGATACCAGCGCACCGACAGCACCTGCACGGGCACGGCGCACAGCGCGGCGAGCAGGAACCGCCAGTCCAGCACGGCGAGTCCGGCCAGGGTCAGCACGATGGTGAAGGCGGAGCGGGAGAACTCCGGCAGGGCCTGCCGTACCGACTTGGCGACCATGGTGACGTCGTCCGTCACCCGGGAGACCAGGTCGCCCGAGCCGGCCTCCTCGACCCGCTCCAGCGGCAGCCCGAGCGCCCGCTCGACGAATTGCTCGCGCAGGGCGGCGAGCAGGGTTTCGCCCAGCCGGGCGACGAGGGCGCTGCCGAGGGCGGTGGCGGCGCCGCGCGTCACGGCCACCGTGACGAGCAGGATCATGGGCACGGTCAGCGCGTCCGTGCCGCGCCGTTCCACCACCAGGTCGACGACGTGTCCGAGCAGGGGGGCCGTCAGCAGGCCGACGGCCGTTCCGGCGACCAGGACGCCCACCGCGGCCGCCGTCAGCGCACGGTGGCCGCGCAGCAGGGAGCGGAGGGCGGCCAGGGTCTCGGCGCCGGACGCGGTTGGCAGCAGGGCGCGGTCCACGGGGCCGGTGCGGATCGTCGTCTCCTCGGTCCGTCCGTCGTCGGTGCGCGGGTCCGTGCCGCTCGCGTCGGTCATGCCAGGACCGCCGCACGGTAGGCGGCGTCGGCGGCGACGAGTTCGGCGTGCCGCCCGTCGGCGGTCACCGTGCCGCCGTCGAGCACCACCACCCGGTCGGTGACCGCCAGCAGCGCGGGGCTGGTGGTGACCAGGACCGTGGTGCGGTCCCCTCTCGTCTCCCGCAGCCGGGCGGCGATCCGCGACTCGGTGACCGTGTCCACCGCGGTGGTCGGGTCGTGCAGGACCAGCACCGGCCGGCCGGCGGCCAGCGCCCGGGCCAGCGCGACCCGCTGGCGCTGACCGCCGGAGAGGGAACGGCCGCGCTCGGCGAGGACGGTGTCCGCGCCGTCGGGCAGCAGCCGGGCGACGTCGTCGGCCGCCGAGGCGGCGAGCGCCGCCTCCACCGCGGCCGTGTCCGCGTCCGCCCCGCCGCGCACGTTGTCCAGCAGACTCGTCTCGAACAGATCCGCGTCACGGGGCGCCACCAGCACGGCCCGGCGTACGTCGTCGGGATCCAGGCCGGTCAGCGGCACGCCGTCGAGCTCGACCACACCCCCGACGGGGTCCGACTCCCGGGCCAGACAGCGCAGCAGGTCCCGCGCCGCCGCCGGATCCCCGGTCACCACACCGGTGAGACCCGGACCGAGGTCGAGGTCGACGCCCCGCAGCGCGCCGAGCGTGACACCGCGCAGCCGGATCCGCCCGGCGACGGCCCCGGGCAGCGCGGCCCCGCCCGGTTCCACCGCGGCGGGCGCCGCCAGCACCTCGGCGATCCTGCGGGCCGAGGCGCGCCCCTGCGCGAACTCGGCGTTGACGAAGGTGAGCAGCTGGAACGGCCCGAGCAGGAACTGCGCCAGCCCCACCGCCGCCACGAGTTCACCGACGCTGATGCTGCCGCGCATCGCCAGGTACGCGCCCACCAGGGCGATGACCGCGATGAAGACGCCGGTCAGCGCGAGCACCGCCCCTTCGTGCCCGGCCCGGCTGCGGGCGGCACGCAGCGCGGCGGCCAGCGAGTCCTGACTGGTCCGCCGGTAGCGGGCCACGGCCGCCGGCTCGGCCCCCATCCCCTTGAGCACCCGCAGGCCCATGACCAGGTCGGCGGCGACCCCCGAAGCGTGGGCGGCGCGTTCCTGCTCGGTCTCGCTGCGCCGCTCCAGCGGCCCGCTGATGCGATGGCCCAGCCACAACAGGGGCGGGATGCCGAGCAGGACGAGCAGGCCGAGCGGCACCGAGATCCGCAGCAGGGCCACCGCGCTGACCGCGAGGGCGGCGAGCGCCGAGGCGCCGTACGACAAGGCGGTCACCGCCGCGCCCACGCGCCGGGCGTCGTTGGTGGCGATGCTGGTCAGCGCGCCCGGGAGCCGGTCGGCGTCGGCGCCGCCGCGCGGGTCGAGCACCCGGGCGGCGAGGTCGAGGCGCAGCCGGTGCGTGGCCCGTTCACCCGCGGCCTCCGTGATGCGGGCGCCCACGCGGTAACACGTCGACAAGGCGGCGAAGACGACGGCGAGCAGTGCCAGCAGCCGCAGCAGCGTGCCGGACGAGCCCTTGGCCACCGCCTCGTCGATGACGACGCCCACGATCACCGGGACCAGGGCCTCGCACGTCTGATGGCCCATGCCGAGGAGCGATGCCGCGACGACACCGCGGCGCCGGCCCCTGATCGCTTCCCGGAGGACGTGCCCCCCGGTCGGTCCTCCAGCCGGCATGTGCCGTACCTCCGCGATGATCGGACAGTTAGGCAAGGCTACCCTGAACGCGACGGTCCGGACAGCGTGCGCCGAGCGCGCCGACGTGCGGTGCTCCAGGCCCAACGCCCCTCGTGGGAGCCGTCGTTGACCACCCGCTTCGTCTTCGGTTAGCCTCGCCTAAGCTGAACTCGCCACGGTGTCCTGCCTTCCCGCACCCGTGCGAGCCCCGCGAACCACCGCCAGGGGGAGTTGTCGTTGACGGTCGAAACCCGGGCGGTGTCCACCGAGGAGACCTCCGCCCCGGCCGTGCCCGGAGCGCGGCGCGGGACCACCGCACTCCGCGCGTCCGGTCTCCTCCTCGCGCTCGGCGCCCTCGTCCTCGTCGGACTCCTCAGCGTGTGGGTGGGAACCCGGGGCATCCCGTTCACCTCGACCTGGACACTGCTGTGGCGGCCCGACGGTTCCGAGGCCGCGGTCATCATCCACGACTACCGCATCCCCCGTACGCTCCTCGGACTCGCCGTCGGCACGGCCCTCGGGCTGTCCGGCGCGCTGATGCAGGCGATGACACGCAACCCGCTCGCCGACCCGGGACTGCTCGGCGTGAACCTGGGCGCCTCCACCGGGGTGGTCGTGTGCATCGCGTTCCTCGGGGTGGGATCCGTCCTGGGCCAGGTGTGGTTCGCGCTCCTCGGCGCGGTCGTGGCGACCCTGGTGGTCCACCTGCTCGGCTCCGCCGGACGGACGGTCGCCACACCCGACCGCCTCGTCGTCGCCGGCGCGGCCGTCACGGCGGTGCTGTACGCCTTCAACTCGACGGTGCTGCTGCTGCGTCCGCGCGCCTTCGACCAGTTCCGCTTCTGGACCGCCGGCTCGCTCGCCGGACGTACCTACGACGTCCTCCAGGCCGTCCTGCCGTTCGTCACCGTCGGCACGGCGCTCGCACTGCTGCTCGCCCCCGCGCTCAACGCCCTCGCCATGGGTGACCAGTTGGGGCGGGCCCTCGGCGTCCACGTGGTCCGCACGCGGGTGCTGGCGGCCGTCGCGGTGATGCTGCTGTGCGGTGCCGCGACCGCCGCCGCCGGACCGATCGGCTTCGTCGGCCTCGCCGTCCCGCACGTGGCCCGGTTCGTCGCCGGCCCCGACCAGCGGTGGGTGATGGCGTACTCGATGCTGCTCGCCCCCGTCCTGCTGATCGGCGCCGACGTACTGGGCCGGGTGATCGGCGCGCCGGGCGAGGTCCAGGTCGGCATCGTCACCGCGTTCCTCGGCGCCCCGCTGTTCCTCGCGCTGTGCCGTCGCCGGAAGCTGGTCATGCTGTGAACCCCGTCCACCCGGCGGAAGCCCCCGCCGACGCCGCGCCCGTGATCAGCGGGACGGTCGTGCGCGCCCGGGGAGGCGGGGTCTCGCTGCGGATCCCGGGCCGGTCCGTGGCCGTGGGCGCCGTACTGCTCGCCGTGCTCGTCGTGGTCATGGGCGTCAGCCTGACCACCGGGGACTTCGAACTCTCCGTCACCGAGGTCGTCAAGGCCCTGACCGGCAACGGATCGCCGGGCGCCGACTTCATCGTCAACACCCTGCGCCTGCCCCGCCTGCTCACCGCGGTGTGCGTCGGCGCCGCCCTCGCCGTGAGCGGCGGCATCCTGCAGAGCCTCACCGGCAACGCGCTCGGCAGCCCCGACGTCATCGGCTTCACCAACGGGGCGGCCGTCGGCGCCCTGACCGTCATCATCGTGCTGCACGGCGGCATGACCCAGATCGCACTCGGCGCGCTGCTCGGCGGCCTCGCGACCGCCGCCGCCGTCACCCTCCTCCTCGCCGGCCGGGGGCTTCAGGGGTTCCGGCTCGTCGTCATCGGCATCGGGGTGAGCGCGCTGCTGCTGGCCGTCAACTCGTACCTGATCACCAGGGCCACCTTCCAGGAGGCGCTGGAGGCGCAGGCGTGGCTCCTCGGCAGCCTCAACAACCGCGGCTGGACCCAGGCCGGCGCCATCGGACTCGCGGTCCTCGTGCTCCTCCCGGTCGCCTTCGTGTACGCCCGCCGGCTGTCGATGGTGGAGATGGGCGACGTGACGGCGACGGCGCTCGGCGTCGACGTGGCCCGCACCCGCACCGTCCTGCTCGTCGTCTGCGTCGCCCTGGCCGCGTTCGCCACCGCGGTCGCCGGACCCATCTGGTTCGTCGCCCTGGCAGCCCCCCAGGTGGCCCGGCGCCTGACCCGGTCCTCCGCCCCCGCCCTGGTGCCCACCGCCCTCATGGGCGCCGTCCTGCTCACCGCGAGCGATCTCGCCGTGCAGCGCCTGTTCACCGACACCCTCCTGCCGGTGGGCGCGGCCACCGGCACCATCGGCGGGCTGTACCTCATCCGGCTGCTGGTCACCGAGTCGCGAAAGAGCCGCGCATGACAGGAACGCACCCGCCGGAGCCCCGGCTCCGGGCCGAGAACCTGACCCTCTCCTACGACCGGCGGACCGTGGCCACCGGCCTCGGCGTCGACATCCCCGACCACTCCTTCACGGTGATCGTCGGACCGAACGCCTGCGGCAAGTCCACCCTGCTCAAGGCACTGGCCCGGATGCTCAGGCCCAAGGCGGGCGAGGTCTACCTGGACGGCTCCGCCATCGCCTCCTACCGCACCCGCGAGGTCGCCCGCCGGCTCGGGCTGCTGCCGCAGTCGTCGACCGCGCCCGGCGGCATCACGGTGGGCGACCTGGTGGCCCGCGGCCGCTACCCGCACCAGCGGCTGCTGCGGCAGTGGTCCGCCGAGGACGAGACCGCCGTGACCGGGGCGATGCGCCGCACCGGAGTCCTCGACCTCGCCGGCCGGCCCGTCGACGACCTGTCCGGCGGGCAGCGCCAGCGGGTCTGGCTGGCCATGGTGCTCGCCCAGCAGACCCCCGTCCTGCTGCTCGACGAACCCACCACCTTCCTGGACATCGCGCACCAGATCGAGGTGCTCGACCTCTGCGCCGAGCTGCACGCGGTCCAGGGGCACACCGTCGTCGCGGTCCTGCACGACCTCAACCAGGCCTGCCGCTACGCCACCCACCTCGTGGTGATGCGGGCCGGCGGCACCGTCGCGGTCGTGGGGGACCCGTCGGCCGTGCTGACCGCCGAACTGGTGGAGGACGTGTTCGGCCTGCCCTGCCGCATCATCGACGACCCGGAGACCGGCACCCCCCTGATGGTGCCCGCCGCCCCGCGGCGCGCCGCCGACGACTCACGGCGTCCGGCGCGCGATCCTGGCACAGCCGTCCTATGATCGACCCATTAAAGTTGAATTCCGAACTTTTCTGTGGTGGAGGGCCGGCGCATGAGCAACACGGAAACCCACCCGACGGAGACGGTCTGCGGCGCGGACGCCGACGGACCGCCCCCGCCGGGCATCGAGATCCTCACCCCGAGGGACGTACCCCTCGGCGGCCCCCGTGCCATGCGGGTACGGCGGACCCTGCCCCAGCGGGCACGCACCCTCATCGGAGCCTGGTGCTTCGCCGACCACTACGGCCCCGACGACATCACCGAGTCCGGCGGCATGCGCGTACCCCCGCACCCGCACACCGGCCTGCAGACGGTGAGCTGGCTGTTCAGCGGCGAGATCGAACACCGCGACAGCCTCGGCAGCCACGCCTTCGTCCGGCCCGGCGAGCTGAACCTCATGACGGGCGGCCACGGCATCAGCCACTCCGAGGTCTCCACCCGGAACACCCGGATCCTGCACGGCGCGCAGCTGTGGGTGGCACTGCCCGCGGAACACCGCGACACGGCCCGCGACTTCCAGCACCACGTCCCCGCCCCGGTCGCGCTGGACGGCGGCGAGGCCCGCGTCTTCCTGGGCACGCTCGCCGGTGACACCTCACCGGTGCGCACCTTCACCCCGCTGCTCGGCGCCGAGATCACCCTGGACCCGGGCGCCCGCGTGACCCTCGACGTGGACCCCGGCTTCGAACACGGGGTCCTCGTCGACAGCGGCGACATCCTCCTCGCCGGTACGGCACTGAAGCCGGCCGAACTCGGCTACGCACCCCCCGGCCGCACCGCCCTCACCCTGACCAACCGGGCGTCCGGCCCGGCCCGCCTGCTGCTCCTGGGCGGACCGCCCTTCGAGGAGGAGATCGTCATGTGGTGGAACTTCATCGGACGGTCGCACGATGACATCGTGCAGGCGCGCGAGGACTGGATGAAGGGCGACCGCTTCGGCGAGGTGCACGGTTACGACGGGGCTCCACTGCCCGCGCCGGAACTGCCGAACGCACCCTTGAAGCCGCGACGAAGGGCGCGCTGACCTGCGGATATGGCGCGCCGTACGCCAACAGGACAGGATTACTGCCGCGCCTGTCCGGCAACGCGCGAATCCCGCAGCGCCCGCGTCGGCTCCAGCCGCATACGTGCCTCGATAAAGAACAAGCTTAGATCGGGAGCGTAGGTAGGCAACTGGAACACGGTGAGTCACTCGGCGCTCGCTTCGATGAACTCCCTCATGCCGGCGGTCAGGTGGAGGCGGACGTTGTCCCAGACCAACACGATCGGTCCGCCGAGCTGGATGCGGGCGCGGATGACCAGGTTGCGGAAATCTTGTCAGCCGAAGCCCTTCGGCTCGTCCTTGCGGCCCCGGCACTCACGGATCGCGTAGATGAGCCGGGACCGCTGACCTGGTTTGCAGCAGGCCATGCCCGCCATTGAAACCCGCCCCGAGCCCCGCCCCCTGACCCGCACGACGGACGTCTGGCCGATCCGGCCCCAGGTCCTGGCGCGCGACGGAGTCATCGACTGCCGGCCTCGTCCTCGAAGACGATCCAGGCCCCGCACTCCGCCGCGGTGCTCTTACCCGCAACCAGCTCCTTCTTCCAGACCTCAATCGCGTCGTCATCGCGCTCGATCGCCCGCCGGGCAGGCTGCTGCCAGCTCCAGCGGTGCCGCTTCAGCAACTGCCAGGTGCCCTCGACCGTGTAGGAGACGTGGAACAGCCGACCGATCATGGTCTTGATCCGCGCCAGCGTCCACCGTTGGTCCGCCCACCCGTGAGCGAGTGGACCGCGTTCCAACTCACGCTCCAGCCGGGCGACCTGAGCTTCACTGAGTCGAGATCTTCCCGGAGACCCCTTCGACAGCGAACCGGCCTCGCCGCACTCGCGCCCCACCGGCAGCGTCGTGCGGAACGCCCTCCTGGAAGCACACGCGGCAGGCTGGTCGGACCGTGACTGGGCGAGCCTCGCGGACATTGCCCGACGATGGGCGGGATGCTGACGCGTCGCCGCGTTTCCCGAGCGGTGTACGCATGACTGAGCCGGTGAGGGCAGGGGCCACCACCGGCTCAGTGTTTTCTCCGCCGTACACGCGGTGGACGTGGAGACCCTTGGCCGGGACCAGAGCGCCTCGCCGGCGTTCCTGGGGTTCAACCTGTCGACGCACACCCTCGCCCGCACGGTCATCACCGCCACGTTCACGGTGAACTGACCGGTTGGGTCCCGGCTGCCCTGCTCTGTGCGAGCAGCGCTGTCAGGGCAGCAGCGGCGGGCCGACGATCTGGATGCCGTAGGTGGCGGCGAGGCGGGTGAGTTCGGCCGGGTCGGGGCCGGCGACGGGGTCGGCCGACCGGCTCTCGTCGAAGGGGGTCCCGATGTCGGCGACGAACGCGTCGAAGCCGCCGCCGGGAGTGTGCAGGGTGAGGAACCGCGCGGTGGGGGAGGTGACGACGAAGCCGTGGGCGAGCCCCCTGGGCAGGAGCGCCAGACCGCCGGAACCGACGCTGCGGGTCTCGTCGCCCACTTCGACGCGCAGGGTGCCGTCGAGGACGAGGAAGGTTTCCTCGTCGGACTCGTGCAGGTGCAGCGGCGACATGTAGCCGCGCTCACCGGAGTGTTCCAGCAGGGCGAACGTACCGCCGGTGTCGCCGGCCCGCGCGCGCATGCGGACCAGACCCCCGAGGAAGAGGACCGCGTCCTGCGTGTCAGCGTCTGTCAGGACGGGCGTGGTGATGGCACCAGAGGGAGAAGTCACGGGTTTCCTCATTTCCGAACAACGTGTGGGTGATTCGATCAGCCGTCGGCACCTGGTGTCCAAGACCCGTTCGTCATGACCCGATGCCGAACCGGCATCCCCGGCGGGCCGGCCGGTCAGCCTCTCCCGGTGACCGGCGCGGCGCCGATCGGCAGGTCCTCCGGCAGCAGCATCGTCAGGGTCTTGAGGTCCGGGCTGGTGAGCCCGCTCAGTCGGCCGGCCTGGCGGGTCATCATCAGCTCCACCAGCTGTCTGGCCAGCCGCGCGTTGCCGAACGTGCGGGAGCGCGGCAGCGAGTCGAGATGGACGCGCAGCGCGTCGAGTGTCTCCGGGGCGCATTCGTAGCCCGCGGTGCTCGTCTGCTGCGCGATGATGGTCAGCAGCTCGTCCGTCGAGTAGTTCTCGAATTCGATGCGGCGGGTGAAGCGGGATGCCAGGCCCGGATTGGAGTCGAGGAAGCGGCCCATCTCGTCCGGGTAGCCGGCGACGATCACGACCGCCTCGTCACGGTGGTCCTCCATGAGCTTCAGCAGCGTGTCCACGGCCTCGCGGCCGAAGTCCTGCGGCGAGTTCTCCGGTGTCAGGGTGTACGCCTCGTCGATGAAGAGAACCCCGCCCATGGCCTTCTGGAAGGCCTCGGTGGTGAGTTGCGCGGTGTGCCCTATGTAGCGTCCGACCAGGTCGGCGCGGGCCACCTCGACGAGCTGCCCGCGCGGCAGGATGCCGAAGGAGCGCAGGAGGTCGGCGTAGAGCCGGGCCACCGTGGTCTTGCCGGTGCCGGGCGGTCCGGAGAAGACCAGATGGTGGCTGACCCTCGGGGTGGGCAGCCCGACGGCGGCCCGCTGCCGGTAGGTGGACAACAGGTCCACGATGCCCCCGACCTCCCGCTTGACGGACTCGAGTCCGGTCATGGCGCGGATCCGGGCGAGCGCGTCGGAGTTCTCGGCGGCCTCCTCGGTCCCGGACCGGGCCTGGGCGGCCTCGTCCTCGCCGACGTCCTCCGGCAGCATCAGGGTCAGGTCGGTCTCGCCCGCGTCGGGCAGGGACGCCAGCCGGAACGACTGCCGGTCGACCATCTCCTCGAACACCCGCCGCGCGGCACGTCCGTTGCCGAAGGTCGCGTCCCGGCGCATCCGGGAGAAGTGCACGCGCAGCGCCTCGCGGGTCAGGGGGGCGAGTACGTAGCTGTGGTCGGCGCACATGTTCTCGGTGATGGTGACGAGTTCGTCCACCGAGTAGTTGTCGAACTCGATGGTGCGGGTGAAGCGGGAGGCCAGGCCCGGGTTGGCGGAGAGGAAGTCGTCCATCTCCTTGGAGTAGCCGGCGACGATGACCACGGCCTCGTCGCGGTGGTCCTCGATCAGCTTGACGAGGGTGTCGATGGCCTCCTGGCCGAAGTCGGCGCCCGAGCCCTTGCTGTCGGAGAGCAGGGTGTAGGCCTCGTCGATGAACAGCACCCCGCCGAGCGCCTTGCGGAACGCCTCCGTCGTCTTGATCGCGGTACCGCCGATGACCTGGGCGACCAGGTCCGAGCGGGAGACCTCGACGAGATGCCCGGAGGGCAGCATGTCGAGACTGGCGAGGATGGAGCCGTACAGCCGGGCCACGGTGGTCTTGCCCGTACCGGGAGGGCCGGCGAAGACGAGGTGACGGCTCATCGGTGGTGCCGGTATGCCCAGCTGGACGCGCCGCTGGGCCAGACGCCCGAGGCTGACGAGCGTACTGACCTGCCGTTTGACACCGCCCAGGCCGACCAGCGCGTCCAGGTCCGCGAACGGGCCCTCGAGTGCCGGGGCCTGCTCCGCGGTGCCGCCTTCGGTGGCGGCGCCGCCCGGCCGCGACGGCCCGGTGGCGGGGGCGGCGGGCTGCCAGGAGTCGGGGAGCCCGTTGTCCGAGCTGTCCAGCCGGTCGACCTTCAGGGCGGGGCCGGGCCGGGTGTGGCGCAGTCCGGCGCCCTGGTTGGAGTGGACCGCGCAGCCGCTGACGCTGATGGGGCCGGTGCCGTCCAGGCGGATGCCGTCGCCGGTGTTGCCGGTGCACACGCAGCCGTCCAGGGTGCCCCGGCCGCCTGCCGAGACGAGGATCCCGTGCGCCTTCGAACCGGTGACCCGCACCCGGACCAGGGAGGCCTCGCCTCCGCTGTCCACCGCGACACCCGAGCCCGCGCTCGCGCTCACCTCGCAGTCGCGCAGCGCGACGGCGCCACCGTCGGCCACGGACACCCCCGCCTTGCCGGCGGAGTGGAAGGCGCAGGCCGCGAACTGCGGACGGCCGGCGTGCTCCACGCGCAGTGCGGGGCCGGTGGTGCCGCGGACCTCGCAGTCCTCGAACCGCCCCTTGCCCTTCTCCCTGACCAGGATGCCGGTGCCGCGGACGTCCCGGACGCGCCCGCGGCGCAGCACCGGGTGCGCGCCCGACCGCACCGCGATGCCCGGACCGCCGGTGCCCGAGACGTCCAGCCCGTCGATCTCGGCGGTCGACTCCTCGGTCAGCAGGACGCCGATGTCCCGGCCGCCGGAGATCCGGACCCCGGTCAGTGCCGGGGCGCAGGACTGCCCGACCTGTACGGCCGGCAGGGCGGCGTCGGTGAAGACACAGTCCGCGTAGCGCCCCCGGGCCCGGTCGGTGACCAACAGGCCGCTGCCGCCGGTGCGTTCCGTGGCGCAACCCGTCAGCTGGGGGTCGGAGCGGTCCGTGACCGCGAAGCCGTGCCCGGTGGTGTCGCGCACCCGCACGTCCGTCAATGACGTGGCGGCGGAGCTGGCCACGTAGACGCCGAGGGCACAGCTGTGCACAGTGGTGCGCCGCACGGCGACGGTGGTGGAGCCCTCCAGCGCCACGGCGGGCTTGTCGGTGTCCGAGATCTCGCAGTCCTCGACCGATCCGGCGGACCGGCCGTTGGCCAGTACGCCGTTGCCGCGGGCGTCGCGCAGGACGCTCGAGCGGACGTCGGCACGGCCGTCCTCGCTGATGACGACGGCGGAGGTGGCCAGGTGCTCGATGACGCAGTCTTCCAGCACACTGCCGGCCGAGCCGGTCTCCACCACCCCCGCACCGGCCGGGTTGGTCACCTGGCAGCCCCTCATGGCCAGTGATCCCGTGTTCCGGCTGAGCAGCGCCGTCCACCCGGTGCCGACGATCCGGCAGCCGTCCAGGGCCACCTGCCCGCGTACCGCGTCGACCACCGGGAGGTCGTCCTCACCGCCGGTCAGCACCAGGTCGGTCAGGAGCACGGCATCCGCGGCGAGCGTGATGGCGGTGCCCGTGCGCGGGGCTATCTCCACCGAGCCACGCGGCCCGTCAGCGACGATGGTGACCTGGGCGCGGATGGACAGGTTCTCGGGATACACACCCGGCCGCACCCTGATCACCGATCCCGCGCGGGCCCGCGCCAGGGCCGACGCGATCGTCGGGTACTCACCGCTGCCGTCCCGGTCAACGGTCAGTGTCGTGCGTGCCACGGCCGATCCTCCTCAGTGTGCTGCCCGGTCCGCCCCGGTTCGGAGTCCGGGCGGGACGGCACCCGCGTCGTGGCGGGGCGGTCCGCCCGCCCCGCCGCTCACCGGGTGCCGTCCGGCCCGGAACCCTCCGCACCGCCGACGGCCGCCCGCGCGGCCGGGATGTGCGAAGCACCCACGGTGAGCCGTGCGTGCGAGGCAACCACGGGGAAACGTGCCGTCGCGCGGGCGATGTGTTTCTGAGAGTACTCAAGGAACACATGTCCCAACGAGTCGGATGCCTGTGATGATGTGTCATGGGGTGATCCGCGGAGCCCCGAACACGTGTGACCGGTCGGGTGGCCCCGCCAGTCATGGGGGAGTATCCCGTGGCACCGCCGTGCGCGGAGGCTGTGGCGGGGTCGTGGCGGGGACTCAGAACCCGGTGAGGGTGTTCTTGCCGACGGTGGTGGTGCCGGACTCGAGGAGGCGGTGGGCCTCGCGGAGGTTGGCGGCGTTGACGGGCCCAGATCCCGGTTGGCGGTGGTGTCGAGGAGACCGGCGCCGACCAGGCGAGCTATCTGGCCGAGGATGTGGTGCCGGCCGCCCTGGTCGGGGGCCCGGAACCGATCGGCAGGGAGTCGAAGTCGTCGATGGCGACGATCCACCCGAAGGGACTGAGCGCCTCGGCGTAGGCCGCGAGGTTGCGGTGCGTGCCGGTGGTGCTGAGGACGAAGTCGAGGCCCCGCGGGGCGACCTCGGCGAGCTGCGGACCCAGGGGCTTGTGGTGGTCGATGACGTGGTCGGCGCCCATGGCCGCGGGCGAAGCCGATGGTGGCGGCGATGCGTTCGTCGACCGCGCGGAACTGGGCGTTGGTGGCGGGGCGGTCGATCGCGTCGGCGTAGCAGACATCGTCGCCGACCTGGAACAGCCACACCTCCTCGCCGACCGCGAAGACCGTGCCCGCGGCGTCCCAGCCCAGCACCTTCGGCCCGGCGCGCCCGGGGCGGTGGTCTGGCGGGCGTTGTGGTCCACCGGGTTCAGGGCGATGGCCTCCACGCGTACCAGCAGATCACGCGGGCCGGGCACGGGGACGGGCAGTTCCACATCGATCGGGCTCTCCTCGTCGCTCGCCGGCAGGCTCTTGCGGTAGGCGACGGCACGCATCGTCGTGTCACTCATCGCTCGTCCTCTTCCCTCTCGAAGGCAGGCCGCCGGCGCCCGGGCCGTTGCCGGCGTGCCCAAAGCGGCGCCGGGGGCGTCGCTCGGCACCGCGTCGGCGACCCACGCGGCGGACCGCGCGTCCACCGGACCAGACTCGCCGCAGGGAGTGGAATCTTTGTGGTGTTCTTCTTGAGCGGGGTGAGTGGCGCCGCCCGGCATGAGGGGCTCCCGAGACGACGGACGCCCGGCCGGGAGTTCCGGCCGGGCGTCCGCGAGGGCCGCGCCGCCTGCGGTGGCCGCCGCGGCGATCGTACGGTCAGTGCTGGGTGTTCGCCGTCCAGAGAACGGCTCCGCCGGCCGACAAGACGGTGACGTTGCCGTCGGCCTGGATGACCAGCCGGGCGCCGGGGTTGCCGGCGGTCCCGGAGGACCACACCGTCCGGTCGTCATTGGTGTAGACGACGAAGTGCCCGTCGTCCTGGAAGACCGCCTTGTATCCGGTGCCCTGCGTGTTCGAGGACCAGCGGACCGTGCCGTTCTCGTCGGTGATGACGAGGTTGCCGTCCGTGCGCATGGTGATGCTCATGCGGTCGGACGCCACGCTCTCACCCGGGCCGATCACCGTGGTGGCGGTGATGACACGGGTGCTCCAGTCCTGCTTGGCGGCAACCGTCTCGGTGGGGGCTGTGGCCTGCACGGGGTCGGCTGTGGCCTGCACGGGGTCGGCTGTGGCCTTCACGGGGGTGGCGGTGGCCTTCACAGGGGCGGCGGTCGTGGCCGTCGCGGCCTTGGTCGAGTCGCCGGACGCCGTCCCGGAGGAGCGGACCCTCTGGGAGGTGGACGTGGACGTCTTCGTCGGGGCGGACAGGGCCGACGCCTTGACGACCGTTCCGGGCTTCGTGGCCCGCGCCACCGGCCCCGCCGTGGTGTGCGACGACGCCCCGGAGGCGCTGTCGTGCTTCACGGCGGGGTCCGCAGGGCGCGACCGGTCCCCGGCCGACGGGCCGGCCACCCCGATGCCGAGGACGCTGCCCCGGTTCGGACCGTTCTTGCCGGAAGCGGAGGGCACGGGCGGGCCGTACAGCGGACCGTCGCTCCGCCGCGGTCCCGCTTCTTCACCGGTTCCCGAGGGGGAGGCCGGGGCCGTCCCCTCGGAGCCGTGCTCCTTGCCCTCGGTCGCCCGCGGCTGAGGGACGACGGGTGCCGCGCCGCCGTCGACGGGGTCCTGCAAGGGCAGGCCCGCCTGCTGGTCGGGGCTGGAGGCGTTGTCGCCGTCCGCCCCCGGGGACTCGGAGGCGACGGGGACCTGCTGGCCGAGCCCCTCGTAGTTGGTCCGGCCGCCGGAGTGGGACACGAACGGGACCGTGGCCAGTACGGCTCCGGCCACGGCGGCGGCGACCAGTAGCGGCTTGCCGCCGGTGCGACGTCCGCCCGCCGCCCGGCTCGCGGGCGGCGCACCGGCGCGGCGCCCGGCCGCCACCACGCCCGGGATGCCGTCGGCCGCGGTGACCTCCGGCTCGGAGGCGGAAGACCGCTCGGGGTGGGCCAGGTGCGGACGACGGCGGGCGGAGGGACCGTGTCCGGTCCGCTGGGCGGCGGGGGCGACCCCGGCGGCGGCCGGGGCGGCCAGACCGGTGATGGTGTCGCGCGAGGACCGCGCGGTCGTCGGGCCGGCCACGGGATCATCCGCGGAGGGCAGAGCCACGGCACGACGGATCCTGCGCGGCTCGGCCGCCGCGGTCGGTGGTCCACCGGAGGACGCCGAGTACGTCGATGACATCGGTGCTCCTTAACGTGAGCTGATCAGCTGTGGGTCGATCAGACGGGGCCTGATCGAACGGGGCTGGTCAGATGAGGGCTGATCAGGACTGATCAGGGGGAACCGTCCGCCCGCGCCACCGGCGCGGGCGGACGGGGCTCGTGGGGTCCGGGTCACCCGGGCGGGGCGCCGGTGTGCGGGACTTCGGGCAGCAGGCCGAGCAGGCCGTCGCACCGGGCGGGCCACTCCCGTTCGCCTCGCGGGACGGCCGGCCGGTCGGCCAGGGCGACCAGCCGGTCGAGGACCGGGGCGTCGGAGGCGTCGAGGTGGCCGGGGACGGCCGGGGGCACGGCGCCGGCCAGCTCGCGCAGCAGCACCACGCGGGCACCGGCCCGTTCGCGCACGCCCAGCACCCGGAACCGGGTGCCCGGACCGAACACCACTTCCTCCTGGCCGAACGGGCTGTCGCTGTCGCCCAGGGACCCGATCCTGCGTCCGGTCGCCGACCAGATCAGGTAGTGATCGTCGGGCAGCGACGGGTACCCGTCGTCCAGGCCGCTCGCACTGACCGGGACCGCGGCGCCCAGTTCCTCACCGGGCAGCAGCAGTCGCGTCGCCTCGTCGAAGACGCCCGCGGTCCTGGCGGCCGGCCCGCGGAAAGACGGCAGCCTGCGCAGCGCGGAGGCCAGACAGCCGAGGTAAGCCAGTGCGCCGGGGTCCCGGCGGTCGAGACCGGCCGACAGGCCCCGCTCGTCCAGCCTGCCCTCCCCGGCGCTGAGGTAGGCGTACAGAGCGGTGAGGTCGGCGGTGAGTTCGTCGTCCTCCCGGCCGGCCGAGCGGAGGCCGGGCAGCCGGGTCAGGGCGCGCTGGACGGCACCGGCGTGCCGCTCCCAGTCCGCGCCCAGGTGGGAGCGGAGCGCCTGCCGCTCCGAGGGGCTGCTGCGATGGGAGGGGGCGACGGGCACGTAAAAGAGTTCGCGCAGAACGGCCCCGGCGGGCTCCGGCGGGACGGTCCGCGCGGCACTCTGCCCGTCTTCCTCGGGCGTGCCCTGTACGAGGCCCTGGTGGACGCCTACCTCGCCGTCCTCGCCGATCTCGCCGTCGTCGGACGTGCCCGCCTCGGGCTCCGCCGACGTGCCGCCGCGGTGCTCCTCGTAGGTGAAGTCTCCGCCCTCTCGGC
Organism: Streptomyces sp. NPDC014676; assembly: GCF_043084105.1. Taxonomy (NCBI): domain Bacteria; kingdom Bacillati; phylum Actinomycetota; class Actinomycetes; order Kitasatosporales; family Streptomycetaceae; genus Streptomyces; species Streptomyces sp. NPDC014676. Next base: position 201,651 of record NZ_JBIBZI010000009.1, read on the forward strand.
CTTCTTCGTGCCGTCCGCCGTCCGCGTGCTCAACGCCCTCTTCATGCCCTGCCTGCCCGGTGCCCCGGCTCTCGGTCCACGCGCTCCACGAAGCGGTGGCGCCCGGGCCGCTGAGGCCGGCGTCCGAGGAGGTGAACAGCGGGGTGAACGGCTCGGGTTCGGCGACGGGCTCCGTCGTCGCGGGCCGTGCGGCGACGGGCGGCGGCCAGTCCGGTACGTAGGATTCGTCGGCGTCGGCGTCGGCCTGGTCCTGGTCCGGTTCCTGACCCGGTTCCTGGGCCGGCGGTACGGCGGTGGGGGGCCGGGGAGGTGCTGGTGGTGCCGTGAGCTCGGGCGGAACGGGTGCCACGGGGGCGGGGGTGACGGCCGGAAGCGGCACAGCTGCCTGTGCCGCGACGGCCTCGGCCGTCCCGGGCGCCGGGTGCGCCCCCGCGCTCGCTCCCGCCCCGGCAGCCGGGGCGGGAGAGCGGGGGAGTTCGGCCGCGGCGGTTGTGTACGGGAGGTGACCGGTGTCCGGACCACGGCCGGGGTCCGCGGCGGGTACGGGAACGGTGCCCAGGGAGTGGTCGGTCGGGGCGGTTCCGCCCGTGGTGGTGACGTACTGCACCGGTGGGGCGGCCGGCACCTGCGTCGACGGCGCCCGCGCGGCCGGCGGCTCGGTCCGCGGGGCGGCGACGCCGGGCAGGGGGGTCGCCAGGACATGGGCGCTCTCCTCCTGCGCCGCACCGGATCGCCAGCCCTTGGGCGCGAGCACCATGCCGTGCCGCACCGCGAGCCGGCGCAGCGCACGCATCCCGTCCGCGCTGGTGTGGCCGTGCACCTGGATCATGGCACGCTCGCGCGCCTCGCCCTCCAGGGCGGCGAACAGAAGGTCCAGGGCGGGCCACAGGGTGTCGTCCAGGGCCCGGCCCGGCACCCCGAGGTCGATCGCCATCACGTCGCTGTCGGCCGGGCGGGCGGTGAGCGGTGGCCGGTCGCCGTGCCGGCCCACCCACAACCCGGCCCGGGTCAGTGAGGTCCGCCACCGGTCGTCCAGCAGGAAAACGCCCGGCTCCGGGCCCTCCTCCAGCCCTGTGGCCGGCGCCCGCCAGGAGCCGACGCGCGGCTCCGGAGTGCCGTCGCTCTCCGTCGGCGCGCACAGGACGCTCTCCACGTACGGTTCCCAGGCCGGGTCGCCGTCGGGGCCGATGAGCACGGTCCGTGCGGCCGCGTGCACGGAGTCGTCCTCCAGCAGCACCGGGAGCCCGCTGGCGACCTCCACCTCCAGCCCCAGGGCGTCCGCGGTCTCCTGACCCACCGCCAGCAGGTCCCGCCCGTCGGCCGGCAACAGCCGTACGGCACCGCGGATGCGGCCCGGCAGCGCGGCCAGGACGCCGGCCAGGGCGTCGGCGCTCACCGGGGGCGCGTCGGCGACGCCCACCAGCAGTTGCGGCCGCCTCAGGTCGACCGGAACCGCGTACTCGATCCCGTCCGTACCCCCGGCCGGGACGCCGGCGGGCCGCACGAGCAGTCCGGCGGGCACCGGCGTGACCAGGTGGCCGTCGGCGACCTCGGCGTCCACCCGGGCGAGCTGCGCCTCCCAGTCGGGGACGGGGAACCGGGCCCCCAGCCGCCGCGGCACCAGTCCCGGGGAGAACTGCCACCAGCCCCCCGGAGTGGTGGCGCCGTCGGGGGAGAAGAGGGTGCCACCCGGTACGACGACGGCGCGGCCGCTCGGGGCGACCACCTCCAGCCCCCAGTCCTCGCACAGCCGGCGGGCGGGTGAGGGCGCCGCCGCGCGGTCCACGGCACCCTGCGACATCACCAGCACCAGCAGCCGTACGTCCCGCAGGCTCAGCTCCCCCACCACGGGGGCGAGCCGCCGTGCGAACTCGTCGAGTTCGTCGTCGGCCGGCACGGTCCCCACCAGCAGGGTCGCCCGTCCCTCGGAGTCGTCCCGCAGAGCGGTGGCGACATCGGCGAGATGCTCGGGAAACCGTGCCTCGCGGTGGACGACGTAGGCGCCCTCTACCGGGGTCACGGTGAACGGGGAAGGGGTGGCTGTTCCGTGGTCGGCGGGCTGCTGGGGCCGGCGGGTGTTCCTGTTGGCCCTGCGGTTCATCGGAGGGTCCGGGGCGAGCGGTCGGTGACGGGCGTGACGCGCGGCCGCGTGCTTCGTGGCCCCGTCCGGGGGACGGGGTCCGGTGAAACGATCATGGTCGGCTCCACTCGCCTTCATCTGGGGTACGCCCGGTACGCGGGTCATGCGTCGTCCTGCGACGCAACGCTCACCCCGAACTCCCGGCTCCGCTGGAGCGGGAAGGGGCACATGACGCCGCGTCCTGGTCCGAACCGATCCACGAGACGCGTCCCGCGTTCTCCGTGCCGGAGGTCCGAAGAACGTGCCGACACGGGGCACGCGGACGGCGCTCTCGTGACATGTGTACATGGAGAAACGTAACAGGCGTTCGAACCGAAGTGCGCGGCCCGACAGCGGATTTGCCGAACCGAAACCCGAAGTATGTCTTCTCGCTCAGGTGTGTCGGTGTGCCATGTGTCGGTGTGTCACGCGCATCACACGCGCATAGCGGCAGGGCACATACCCAGTCCAACACATGTGGGGAGGACACCTGAGGACGGTGCCTGGTGAGGAGGGGGCGGTGAACGGATACGATGTGCGCACCCGCGGCGGCATCCGTGCCGACGGCCGGTGCCCGCGCGGAGCCGGCCGGGCCTCCCGCCGCCCGGGACTTCCACTCCGGAACGACGGCGACAGGCGACGGAGGAACAGTGCCCCCCACCCCTCTCCGGCCCCCACGGGCGGGCCGCGGCCGGGGCGTACACGCCCTCGCTCTGACGGTGCTGCTGTGCGCCGCCGCCGGACCGGCCGCCGCGGCCGGTCCGGAGCCGTCCCCGTCGCCGAGCCGGCTTCGGCTGCCGGTCGTCGCGGACCGGATCGACTCCTCGTCCGAGGGGTGTGCGAAGGCGTCCGCCACCGTGATGCGACAGGTGCCGTGGGCGCAGCGCCTGCTCGGGCTCGGCAGGGCCGGTCTGTTCAGCGACGGCACAGGGGTCACGGTCGGGGTCGTCGACACGGGTGTCTCGGCCAAGGCGGGCGCGCTGTCCGGACGGCTCACGGGCCGTTCCGGCGCGGACTCGGACTGCGTGGGGCACGGCACCTTCGTCGCCGGGATCATCGGTGCCGCTCCCCGTACGGGCGTCGGTCTGGCCGGTGTGGCACCGGGCGCGCGGATCTTCTCGGCCCGGGGCACCGATGCCACCGGGACGCCGTCCGCCTCGCTGGTGGCCCTCGGGATCCGCGCGGCGGTGGACGCGGGGTGCGAGGTGGTGGCGGTCTCCGCCGCGCTGCCCGAGGACACCGCCGGGCTCGCCGCCGCCGTACGCCACGCCACGGCACGCGACGTGCTGCTGGTCGCCCCCGCCGTCCCCGACGACGCGGACACCGCGCGGGACGAGCAGGCGTCCACCGCGTCGTTCTGGCCGGCCGCCGCGCCGGACGTGCTGTCAGTGGTGGACTTCGGGGTGGACGGGACACGCCCCGACGGCTCGCTCGAGCCGGCCGCGGTGGATCTGGCGGCGCCCGGCGACCAGGTGACCGGCATCGGGGTCGCGGGCAGCGGTCACTTCGTGGGCAGCGGTTCCTCCTTCGCCGCCGCGTACGTGGCCGGCGCCGCCGCCCTGGTCCGGGCCTACCACCCGGAACTGACCGCCCGGCAGACCGCCGCACGCATGGCGAGCACCGGATACCCGGCCGACGTGCCGCGCCTCGACGTGAACGGAGCACTCACCGGTGTGCTGCCCGCTCATGCCGCCGCACAGCCCGCGCCCGCCCAGGGCATCCGGGTGCTCGACGTCCCGGACGACGACGGCGCGGTGCTCAGGGCCGGCGTACTGGCCGGCGCCTGCGGTGCGTTGGGCATGGGGCTGTGGGCGACGTCGGCGCTGCGGCGCCGGGCGGGTGCCCGGCGCGGCCCGGCGGACAGGTCCCATCGAACCGCGGGGCACAGGGGTTGAGACCACGTGCGGGTCGCGGGGCACAGGGCTGAGACCCTGTGCGGGCCGCGGCACCCCGTGATACTCCGCGACACCCGCCGACCCGGCAGTGAAGGGTCGCGGCCCGGCGTGGCGGTGACGGACCACGTGTCACACGCACCTGCCGGGCACGCGTGAGACCACCGGCGGTCCTGGCGGTCCCCGACGTCCCGGCCGTCGCGGCGCCCCCTCGGGAGCGTCCTCCAGCCGGGACGGCGGGACGGGCACGGGTCAGGTCGTCGTCGGGGCGGGCTCGTCGTCGGTGTCCATCAGCGCCGTCTGGATCTTCGTCGTCGACCTGCGCGTCACGTACTGACCGCGTCCCGGCGGCAGCTGGCGGGGCTTGACGCCGAAGACAGCGCCCTCGGACGGCGGGCAGGACAACAGCAGCCCCGGGGTGTTGACCTCCAGCAGACGGCGCACCAGCGGGTCGTTGAGGCCCCGCATGGAGCCCGCGGCCGATCTGGCGACGATCATGTGCACACCCACCTCGTAACCCAGCGGCAGATGTTCCAGCAACACGTCGAACGGGGTCTGCATCGGCTGCGCGACCAGGTCGTAGTCGTCCACCAGGACGAACAGCCGCGGCCCCTTCCACCAGTCCGCCAGACGCATCCGGCTCGGGGAGATGTCGGGCCCCGGCACCCGCTCCCGCAGAGCCTTGCCCACACCGGCGAGCTGGTTGCGCAGCTGGTCCACCGAGACCGCGTGGCCGAGCCGGTACTCCTCCGGCACGGCCTCCACCAGCTGGCGCCGGTAGTCCACGACCAGGATCCGCGCCTCGGCCGGCGTGAACGCCTGCACGATGGACTTCGCCATCAGGCGCAGCAGGTTGGTCTTTCCGGTCTCGCTGTCCCCGAACAGCACCAGGTGCGGCGTCTCGGAGAAGTCCTGCCACGCGGTGCCCAGTTCGGTCTCCTCCACACCCAGCGGGAACCTGAACCGGCGGTCCGCCGCGACGGGGGGCAGCTCGTGGGCGGGCAGCCGGGTCGGCAGCATGCGCACCGCTGGGGCGCTCGGCCCCGGCCAGCTCTCGGCGACCGCGGAGACCATGTCGGTCACGCCGTCGGCGAGGTCGTCGGCGGCCTCCACCCCGTCGATCCGGGGCAGCGCCGTCAGATAGTGCAGCTTCGTCTCCACGGTCAGGCCGCGTCCCGGTGACCGGGGCACGGCGGCGGCACGCCGGATGTCGACCACGGAGTCCATGGCGTCCCCCATGCGCAGCTCCAGTTTGGTGCCGGCCTGGTCGCGCACAGCGGCGGGCAGTTCCACCCAGCGCGAGACGGTGGTGATCAGGTGGATGCCGTAGTTGAGGCCCCGCGTCGCGAGCTGACTCAGCGCCGGGACGTCGTCCTGGAAGTCCTGCCGAACCGTCGACCACCCGTCGATCACCAGGAACACGTCGCCGTGTGCCTCGTCGGGGAACTCACCGGCCGCCCTGCGGCGGCGCAGCGTGGCCATCGAGTCGATGCCGTGCTCCAGGAACATCCGCTCACGCCGGGCGAGCAGCGAGGCGACCTCGGCGAGGGTGCGGGCCACCCGTTCATTGTCCAGCCGGGCCGCGACCGAGCCGACATGCGGCAGCCCGGCCAGGGCCGTCAGGGTGCCGCCGCCGAAGTCGAGGCAGTAGAACTGCACCTCGCGCGGCGTGTGGGTGAGGGCCAGGGCGGCGATGAGGTTGCGCACCAGCGTGGACTTGCCGCTCTGCGGGCCGCCCGCGATGCCGACGTGACCACCCGCGGCGGACAGATCGACCGTGAGCAGGTCACGCCTCTGTTCGAAGGGCCGGTCGACGATGCCGACGGGGACCGTCAGACCACCGCGTCCCGCCCAGTCCGCCGTGGTCAGCCCGAGGACGGGGTCGGGGGAGAGCGGCGGCAGCAGCCGGTCCAGCGTGGGTGACTGGGACAGCGGAGGCAGCCACACCTGGTGGGCCGGCGGGCCCGACTCCTGCAGCCGTTCGATCGCGATGGACAGCAGCGAGGGGACCTCCTCCTCTTCCTCCTCGCCGCCGGCCGCCGCGGCGAGTTCCCCGGCGGTCGGCGGAGCGCTTCGCTCGGCCACCCGTTCCCCGCTCCAGGACACCACCTGGCTGGCGACCTGGGCCTGGGCCAGGGCTCCGGAACGCTGGCGGTAGGCCCCCGACACGTAGGCGCCGCGGAACCGGGTCAGCGGCTCGACGCCGCTCTTGAGGAAGCCCGCGCCGGGCTGGGAGGGCAGTTCGTAGGCGTCCGGCACGCCGAGCACGCCCCGGCTCTCCATCGCGGAGAAGGTGCGCAGCCCGATCCGGTACGACAGGTGGCTCTCCAGTTGGTGCATGCGGCCCTCGTCCAGGCGCTGCGAGGCCAGCAGCAGGTGCACGCCCAGCGAACGGCCCAGCCGGCCGATCATCACGAACAACTCCATGAACTCGCGGTGCGCCGAGAGCAGCTCGCTGAACTCGTCGACCACCACGAACAGGCTCGGCAGCGGTGCCAGCGGCGTACCCGCGGCGCGTGCCTTCTCGTAGTCCAGCGCGGACGTGTAGTTGCCCGCGGCGCGCAGCAGTTCCTGGCGCCGGATCAGCTCTCCGTGCAGGGCGTCCTGCATGCGGGAGACCATCGCGGCCTCCTCCGCCAGGTTGGTGATCACCGCCGAGGTGTGCGGCAGCTGGTCCAGCCCGAGGAAGGTGGCACCGCCCTTGAAGTCCACCAGCACGAAGTTGAGGGACTCGGAGGAGTGGCTGAGCGCCAGGGCCAGCACCAGGGTGCGCAGCAGTTCGCTCTTGCCGGAGCCGGTGGCGCCGATGAGCATGCCGTGCGGCCCCATGCCGCCCTCCGCCGACTCCTTGATGTCCAGCTCCACCGGGCGTCCGTCGGCGCCTACCGCCAGGGGGACGCGCAGCCGGCGCGCCGCCGAGGTTCCCCGCGCCTCCCAGTAGGCCGTCGGGTCGTACCGGTACAGGTCGGTGATGCCCAGCAGCGTGGTGAGCTGCACGTCGGTGGAGAGCGGCTGGGCCGTCTCGACGGCGGCCCCGGTGCGCATCGGGGCCAGCACCGCCGCCAGCGCCCGCGCGGCCGCTGGGCCGAGCCGGTCGGCCCGGCCCAGCGAGGTGAACGACTCCTTGCGGTTGCGGTCGGTACGGGCCAGCCGCACCTCGCCGGACTCGGCCTGGAGCCGCAGCGTCGTACGACCGGGCCGCCAGGGCAACTCACCCGAGAGGTCCAGCACCACGGCGTTGCGGAACCCGTGCCGGCCCAGCCGGTGGCCGGAGGGCACCTGCCCGCCGTCGACGACGATCACCGTGTACGGCTCGTCCGTGCCGGCGGTGGCGTCCGTCTCGAAGGCCGGCCGGTCGGCGAACTCCTCGCCCAGCAGGGCCTCCAGCTCGGCGGCGGAGGTGGCGAACAGCCGCACCGGGCCCGCCCCGTCGGTCTCGGAGGGGTGGTGGGTGTGCGGCAGCCACTTCGCCCAGTCCCACCCGGCCGCCTGCTCGGCGGACACACAGAAGGCGATCATCAGTTCCTGCGGGGAGTGCGCCACGGCCAACTGCGCGAGCACGGCCCGTGCGACGTCCGTGATCTCCTCGCGCTCACCCCGCAGCAGCACCCTCGACCACGCCGGCAGGAAGAGGGCGATGGGCTGGTCGGGGACGGTGGAGTAGGCGTTGACGAAGGCACGCAGGGCGTGCGCGGTCAGCGGATCCAGGTCCTCCACGGGTTTGGTCGCCCTGGTGGTCAGACGCAGGCCGAGGCGCTGCTCGCCGACGGCCACCCGGACCTCGCCGAAGTCCGGGTCGGCGGGGCGGCGTTCCCACAGCCGGGAGGTGCGGGCCTGGGACCACAGATTGGCGGGCCGGGGATGGCGCCAGGCGAGGGCATGCTGCTGTTCGGCCGCCGCCGCTCTGACCCTGCGCCGCATTCCGCCGAGGTAGCGCAGGTAGTCACGGCGGGCGTCCCGCAGCTTCTGTCTGCGCTCCGCGCCACCGCGCATCATCTGGCCGGCCAGCATGAGGACCATGGCCACTGCCATCACCCCGACCACCACGAAGGTCATCGGGTTCGACGCCTGGCCGGGCCGCACGTAGAGCAGCACCATGGCACCCGACATCATGGCCATCGGCAGATACGTCATCATCCCGGACCCGCTGTCGGGCACCTGCTCCGACAGCACCGGGGGTTCCTGGAGCAGCAGGTCGCCCTCGGGCATGTCGGGCCCCCGGCGCCGGGCGGGCCTGCGGAAGAACACCACGCTCACTGAAACGTCTCCTTGGGCTGCTGGCGGCCGCCTGCGGCGGGACTGCGGACTGCGGTCGGCCGGCTGTCGGCGCCTTGGCGGGTCTTGAGGTCGGAAGCTTCTGAGGCCGGACACCGGACCGACCGGGTGTGTCCGGTGTCCGCACACGTGTGAGTGACGGTCCACGAGAAGAGGCGGTGTGCCGGGGCGCGCGGACCGGCGATCCGGGGCTGCATGAGGCCCTGGCGCCGCGAGGCGGTACCTGTGAGACTATCGGGCACCACCGAGGTGTCCAACAGCGGTTCGCCGCACACGTGTCCGCGTCCGGACCAGGATGTGCGCCGAACCCGGCCGTCCCGGCCGCGACGGTGCGGCGCGACGGCCCTCCCCACGAGGCGTGGGCCCCCGGGAACCACCGTCACCAGCCGAGTGACCGGTCGGTGGCAGTGCCGGCCCGGAGGGCGGGGACCACGTCCGCCCCCTGCCGACCCATGGCGCGAGCCGCCCGAGAGGTGTGAGACACATATGAGCGAAGGCTCTGTCGCAGGTCTGTGTCGCGTGACGATACGGGCCCCCGAGAAGACCATCGACCTGGCCGTCCCGTCCGACATCCCGCTCGCCGACCTGCTGCCGGTCGTCGTCGGCCACGCGGGTGAACAACTGGAGGAAGCCGGACTCGAGCACGGCGGCTGGGTCCTCCAGCGCATCGGTGGCGAACCACTGGACCCCGAGGGCACGCCCGACTCCCTCGACCTGCGCGATGGGGAGGTGCTGCTGCTGCGTCCCGAGGCGGAGGCACTCCCGCCGGTGCGCTTCGACAGTCTGGTGGACGCCGTCTCCGGCACGGTGCGTGACCTGCCGCACGCCTGGAGCCCCGCGGTCAGCCGCTGGACCCTCCGCCTGATGACGACCGTGACGCTGCTGGGCTGCCTGGCGGTACTGGCCCTGCCCGGTGACACCGCGTCACGGGCCGCGCTGACGGCCGGCGCCGCCCTGCTGGCCATGGCCGGCGCCGGTGCGGCGGCCAGGCTGCTGGACGACCCGCCCGGCGGCGTGCTGCTCGGGCTGGTGTCCTGCGCCTTTCTGGGGCTGGCCGGGGTCCTGGCCGTCGGCGACCCGTGGTCCGCGCCGCACTCTCACGTCCGCACCGGAGCGCAGCTGCTGGCCGGTTCCATGGCCGCCGGCGCGGGCACGGCCCTGGCGCTGACGGTGGTGTCCGTCTTCGCCGTCGCCTTCGCCGCCGCGGCCGTGGTGTGCGTGGCCGGCGTCGTCGGCGGGGTGCTGATGGTCACCGTGGAGGTGCCCTTCTCGAGCGCGGCCGGAGGCGTCGCGGTGGCCGCGGTCGTCTTCGGCGCCTTCGTCCCCCGGCTCTCCTTCTCGCTGGCGGGACTGCGCCTGCCACCGCTGCCCACCACTCCCGATCAGCTCCAGGAGGGCATCGAACCGCACGCCGGGCAGGACGTCGCCGCCCGCGCCGCGGCCACCGACCACTGGATGAGCGCCCTGTACCTGGGCGTGGGCGCCGTGTGCGCGGGCTGCCTGGCCGGCCTGGCCCGGCACCCGGAGCCACCGGAGCTGGCCACCTGCGCCCTGCTGGCGCTGCTGCTCTTCCTGCACGGGCGCAGCCTGGGCACCGCCTGGCAGCGGCTGGCCCTGGCGGTCCCCGCCCTGCTGGGCCCGCTGCTGGCGGCCACGGGACTCGCCGCCCGCTGGGACGGGACCGGCCGGCTGGTGGTGGCGGCCGCTCTGCTGCTGTCCGCCGCCGCGCTGGCGGTCATCTCCTGGACGGCCCCCGGCCGCCGCCTGCTGCCCCACTGGGGGAGGGCCGGGGACCTGCTGCAGTCCGTGACGGCCTTCGCCCTGCTGCCCGTCGTGCTGTGGACCTTCGGCGTCTACCAGATACTGCGCTCGGCCAACGGCTGAACCGCTTAGGAGAGAGCACCTCATGCAGAACCGGCGGGACCAGGTCCAGGCCCATCGCTTCGTCGTCTCCCGGCTGACCACCGGACTGCTGCGGGAGGACCCCGACACCCCCGAGCCACCCACCCGCCGCACCTACAAGGCGGTCGCGGTCGGCGCCGCCTTCGCGGCCGTCCTGTGCGTGGGCGCCCTGGTGTTCGGGCTCATCAGCCCCGGGGGCGCCACCGGCTGGCGCGACGGCCACACCCTGGTGGTGGAGAAGGACACCGGCACGCGCTACCTGTTCGACGGCGAGCGGCTGCGGCCGGTGCGCAACTACGCTTCCGCGCGCCTGCTGGTCGGGGCGGACCTGAAGACCGACACGGTCTCCACCGCCTCGCTGCGCGGCACCCCGCACGGCGACCCCGTGGGGATCGCGGGCGCCCCCGACTACCTTCCGTCCGGCAAGGCCCTCGACGCCGGCCCCTGGCAGGTGTGCGCGGGTATCCGGTCCGACGACTCCGGCGGCAGCAGGACCACCACCACACTCCTGGTCGACTCCGACCTGGCCGGCGCCACCGTGGCGGACGGCGACGGTGCGCTGGTGCGCGACGAGGACGCGGGACTGTTCCTGCTCTGGCGCGGCAACCGCTTCCGCCTGCCGGGCGGCCAGGCCACCGCCACCGCCCTCGGCTACGGCGCCGTGGACCCCCTGCGGGTCTCCGCGGCCTTCCTGGACGCCCTGCCGGCCGGCCCGGACCTGGCGCCGCCGAAGGTCGTGGGACAGGGTGCGGCCGGCCCCGGTCTGGACGGTGCCGACACCCGAGTCGGCCAGGTCTTCACCGTGGTGACACCCGGCTCCGACCAGCAGTACTACCTGCTGTTGCGCTCGGGTCTGACCCCCGTCACCATCACGCAGGCGGCCTTGGTCCTCGGCGCGACCGCGACACGTGAGCGGGCCTACGGAGGGAAAGCCCCCCAGGCGATCCCCCTGTCCTCCAACGCCCTCGACGGCGCCTTGGCGCCGAAGAGTTCCTCCGGCGAGCCGGGACGGGTCGAGCAGGTCGGCGCGGCCCTGCCTCCCGCGCCACCCGGCACCCTGCGCACCGGCGGTGACCAGGATCTGTGCGTGCGCCTGGCGCCGCGCGACGACACGGGCACCGACGTCGGCCTGGTGACCGCGCTCTCCTCGGCCGTCGACGCCCGGTCCGCGCCGCCCGGCAGGGCCCTCGCCGCGGCCTGTCTGGCGGTGGACGCGGTGTCGGTGCCGCCGTCGGGCGGCAGCCTGGTCCGGGCGCTGGGCAGCTCGGGCTCCGACTTGGGTGATAGCACGTACCTGGTCACCGACACCGGACGGAAGTACCGGGTGCCGTCCGGGACGGCCGCCGAGGCGCTCGGCTACGACCTGACCCGGGCCCAGAAACTGCCCTCACCCCTGCTCGACATGCTGCCGACGGGCCCCGACCTGTCCCCCGGATCGGCGCAGTCCGGGCGCGAGGAGGTCACCGGTACCTCGCGATGCGATGACCGGTAGTGAAACATCCGGCACCGGCGGGCCGACGGTTTCTCGAACGCCGTACACCCAGTCACACGTCACCAGTTGAGGTCCACACACATGTGTGCAACGCATTGCCCGATGCATTGCACACATGTCCCGGCCAAGCTTGTGATTGAGGTGCAAACATGATTAGCATCTGGATACCTCGATCAACTGATGCCTGCTCAGCTCTTGGCGCCCGGCACGTTCCGGCAACGCACACGTATGTTGCAGGCACCCCGGTGGGCCCCACGACAGAACGTGGCGTGCTCCCACATGATTCGCCCCCCAGCGGAAGGCAACGGCACGATGAGCACTCCCAGCGGAACGCAGCAGCAGTCATCCAGTGCCACATATGACATGGCCATCAGGAGTCTGGAAACCGCCAGGTCGAACATGACCAAAATCCAGGGTCAGGTGGAGACGGCGAAGGCCACCCTGCAGACCAACTACCAGGGCCCGGACGGTCACGCGTACGCACGGGTCATGGAGACCTGGCTGAGCGAGGTGGACCGCATCAAGCGGACCTGCGAAGCCATGGAGAACCAGCTCGGTTTCAGCATGCAGGCGTCGAACAACGCGCAGGCCGGCGCGATGGAAGAGGTGGTCGCCGGCGGCAAGCTCACGGCGTTCGGCAATGACGTCCAGAACGACGCCTACAACGCCATGAGCGGCGTCTGACCCGCCCCCCCCGCACCCCGCCCCACCAACGAAGGAGACCCTCATGGGCGCCGCAGAAGACGGCATCTACATCGACCACGGCCAGGCCATGACCTTCGCCGAGGAGATGTTCCACCAGACCCAGGCGATCAGGACGGTGGTGACCACGCTGGAGGGAGAGATCGCCCCCATCGTCGGCCAGTGGCTCGGCCCCGACCGCGACGTGTACATCAACAAGGTCCAGCCCACCTGGGAGGCCGAGGTCACGGCCCTGTCGACCATTCTGCAGACGCACGCGCAGACGCTGGACAACGTCCGCGACATGTACCGCAAGACGGTCAACCACAATGCCCAGGGATTCGAGGAGATCAAGTTCTGACGGCCCGTCGCACACCGTCGCTCCGGCACCGTCACAAGGGGATGCAATGGCTGATCTGACCAAACTGGACGCTCCCGCCCTCCGTTCGTTCATCGACGAGGAAGTCCAGCCGTTCAAGGACGACATTGTCAGGCTGCGCGGCTCCAGCCCGGAGCAGGGCCAGTCCCTGTACGACATGTCCAACGCGTCGGCGGGTCCCTTCGCCATCGGACCGATGGGGAGCGACTCCGACACCGCGGGAAAGAACCTGGTCGCCCACACCACCCAGGCCGCGTCGGCGATCGACACGGTGCTCAACCGGCACTCGACCGCTTTCGATCAGCTGAAGGGCAACCTCCTGGAAGTGATCGACAGCATGCTCAAGACGCAGGGCGAGACCCTCCAGCAGGTGGAGGGGCAGAAGTTCCTCACGGCCATCCGCGAGTACGACGGAGCCATGACCGGGGAGCAGAGCGCCGGAGTGTCCTCCTCGCCCACGACGACGGCCTGACGTCGATCAACCTGGCGCCGCCGCGTCGCCCGCCTTCGGGGCGCCATCCCCCCCGTCCCCGGGGCGCCGCCGCGGCGGTGCCCCGGACGCGACTCGCGCCGCCGCCCACCCCCCGTCCGCTGGAGTCCTCGCATGGCTGTCGACAACTGGGAACACATCGTCAAGCTGCTCACGGGCTGGTCGCTGCCCGAGCGCTCCGAAGTGACCGGCGTCAAGGGTGACAGCGGCATTCCCTGGATCAACGTCGACGTCAAGAAGGTGGCCAAGACCCTGCAGCCCCGCACCGAACTGCGGGACACGGGGGCCTCGTTCCAGTTCTACGTCCTCAAGGGCAAGGACGTGGACATGTACCAGGCGAACATCAACTACGCGGACCTCTCCTTGGGCGACACCTACGCACAGCGCAGCCAGGAGGCCCTGTCGCGTCTGGTCAACCAGTTCCAGACGACCGGTGTCCAGTCCTCCTCCGGTGGTGAACCCACGGGCGCGGACGGCGTGGACCTGCACTCGTTCGCCAAGGCGGCCCGGTCCTTCGACGTGGCCGGCCAGTTCTTCTACCACCACGAGGCCGTCCTCAAGCACTGGCTCGATCACCTCGGCGACGAGAACGCCGCCTGGAAGGGCACCGCGGCGGGTGTCTTCTACAACCTGGTCAAGGACCTGCACGACAAGTACGACCACTTCCTGGCCCAGCTGCGTCCGCCCGGCTTCCAGCCGCAGTACCAGTCGGCCGCCACCCCGGGCTTCGCGTCGACCACGCTCCACGGTGACCAGATCATCGGCGCGGAGAACATGCTGCATCAGGCCCATACCAAGCTGTTGCAGCAGTTCAGCGACTTCTACTGGCGCCGCGGCCGGCCCATCACCGTCAACGAGGCGGACGGGCAGTCGATCTCCCGCGTCCCGCCCGCGGATCCGAAGAGCATCCTGAACGAACTGATGTGGGATGTGGACTGGTTCATCAGGCAGTACAACACCTCGCGCATCCAGGCGATCAAGCGGACGGTGCAGCGGGTCGACGACCCGGACGTCATCACCTGGCGGGCGATGGCGGGGTTCTCCACGCAGCCGCACTGGGGCGATCTGAGGGACACCAGCACCTGGTCGGGCATCGCGCAGGAGGCGGTCGACCGGTGGACGAACAACCTCAGGGCCAACCTCGACGAGCCGGCGCTCCCCATCGTCACCGAGCTGAGCCAGGGCTGGAGCCGCGTCCTCGACCCGACGTGGAACACCCGTTTCGCCTTCGAGGACATCCCCTCGATCAGCCTCGCCGAAACGCTTCAGCAGGACATCGCGGAGCAACAGCAGCAGGAGGCCCTGCACCAGCAGGAGGAGGCGCTCCAGCAGCAGCAGGAGGCGCAGAAGGAGTTCGCCCAGCAGTCCACCGATTTCCAGCAGGGCGTGAACTCCCTGGGAAACAACATCCAGGACCTGGGCAACGGGCTCGACGGCTTCGGCGACAGTGTCGACGGTCTCGGCCAGAACATCGGCCAGGGCATCACGGACGTTGCCGCACCCGACCCGTCCACTCTCGTGAGCAGCGCCCCGGAATCGCTCGCGGTGACCGACCCGGCCGCGGCCGGCGGTGTGCCCATGGTCGCCGGCCCGGACGGAAGCGGCTTGACCACGGTCAGTACGCCGTCCGCACTCACCGAGAACGGCATCGGCACGACCGGCGTCGGCACGACCGGCATCGGCGCGGACGGGGTCACAGGGGGGCTGCCCGGCGGTCTCTCCGGCCTCACCAGCGGCGACTCGCTGACCTCGGCCGTCCCCACCCCCAGCACCCTGGACGCGAGCACGGTCCAGACGCCCACCACCCTGGCCGGCACCCCTCTTGCCGGTGACACCACCTTCGACGCGACCACCCTGCCCACCGGCACCGCCCTGAGCGCCTCGAACCCGTTCGCGACCGACACCGCAACGGTGACCGGAGCGGACGCGACCACCACGGCCACGGGTCTGGGCGCGGTGCCGCTGCTGCCCTACACGTCCGCCTCCGCCCAGGGGCTCACCACCGGCGGACCCGGCAAGACGAACTCCGACGGGAGCACGGTCGTGCCGGGTGCGGATGGTGGTCTGACGGCGCAGTTCCCGGACGGGAGTTCGGTGGTGGTGGGTCCGGACGGGACGGTGACGACGACGTCGCCGGACGGGCAGACGACGACGGGTGTGCTGGGTCCGGGGGAGGTGGTGACGAATCCGGACGGTTCGACGATCGGGTTGGACGGGGTCGGTGGTGTGACGTCGCATCTGCCGGACGGTTCGTCGTTCACGTCGAATCCGGACGGGAGTGTGACGACGACGCAGCCGGACGGTTCGTCGGTGACGCAGTTCCCCAACGGTGTGACGGAGGTGGTGGGTCCGGACGGGCAGGTGCAGCTGACCGGCTCCGACGGGAGCACGGTCGTGCCGGGTGCGGATGGTGGTCTGACGGCGCAGTTCCCGGACGGGAGTTCGGTGGTGGTGGGTCCGGACGGGACGGT
>NZ_JBIBZI010000009.1:217449-400548 GCF_043084105.1 Streptomyces sp. NPDC014676
GTTCGTCGGTGACGCAGTTCCCCAACGGTGTGACGGAGGTGGTGGGTCCGGACGGGCAGGTGCAGCTGACCGGCTCCGACGGGAGCACGGTCGTGCAGAACCCGGACGGCAGCGTGACCACCACCTTCCCCGACGGAGGTGTGTCGACGGTGGCCCCCGACGGCACCGTCACCACCGTCACCCCGGACGGACAGACCGTGTCCACCCATCTGGACCCCGGCCAGAGCCTGGTCAACCCCGACGGGTCGACCACTTCCATCGGCCCCGACGGCTCGGTGACGACCACCCTGCCCGACGGTGGCACGTACACGCTGCACCCGGACGGGACGGTCACCACCACCAATCCGGACGGCACCACCGGCCCCAGCGGGCTCTCGGACCTGCCCACCACGTCCGGCGACCTCGGTCAACTCACCACCCTGGACCCGGACGGCAGCACGACCGTGCACTACCCGAGCGGCACCACCGCCACCACGGGCACGGACGGGTTCACCACCACCACCTTCCCGGACGGCAGCAGCACCATCGCCGGTCCGGACGGACAGTTCCAGACCGTGCCCAGTCCCACGACGGCCGGCCTCACCGACGCCACGGGCGGTCCCACCGACCCCACGGGCGAGCGCACCGAAGCCTCGATCGACCCGAACCGGGCCTTCGGCAGCCAGCAGCAGGACGCCGTCGGCCAGCCGGCAACGGGAGCGGGGGCAGGGACGGGACTGGGGGCCGACTCCAGCCTGAGCGGCATGCTCTCGCCGATGATGATGATGGGCATGGCCCGCATGGGCCAGCAGGGCCAGCAGGGCAACAGGGAACAAGAACGCATCCGCGAGGTCTACGGCGACGACGAGTCCGACGGCGTCTTCTTCCCGAACCAGCAGCAGTCCCGCCCCGTCGGCCGGCCGGAGCCGGACGCGTACGAGGACGAGGAAGAGGACTCCGAGGACCTGCTGGGCGTACCGGCCCGCTCCCAGGGCGGACCCGGCGGATACAACCGGCCGTCCACCAGCTCCCCGGGGTGGTCGGACGACGGCGACGACGTATGGGGAACAGAGGAAGGCGGACTGCCGGCGTCGATCGGCCGCTGACCGACCGCCCAAGAGCCGGCCTCATCCGCCGGCGGCTCGAAGCACGCGCGTGAAAGCGCACCAGAAAGGAACACCGTGGAAGATTCGGTGGAGCAGGAGCTCCAGGAGGCGTTGTCGGAGTTCGCCCGGCACCGCGACGCGTTGATGCGGGCGCAGCAGGACGTGGCGGCGCTGTCGGTGACGGTGCGGTCCAAGGACCGCGCGGTGGAGGTCACCGTGGGGGCCGGGGGCGAGCTGAACGCGCTGCGGTTCCTCAACGACAAGCACAAGGAGATGTCCGGGCAGAAGCTGGCGGCTGCCGTCATGGAGACGATCACCGCGGCGCGTACCGAGGTGGTGGCCCGCGCCACCGAACACCTTGATTCCGTCGCGGGTGTCGGCTCGGGCCTCGCGATGTCGGGGCTGGAGGACCTGGACCTGGACGCCATGCTGAAGTCCCTCGGCGTCGAGATGCCGACGGACGGCGCGAACCGGGGCGGGGGTTCCCGTGGCTGACGGCGACATGTTCGCCGCGCTGCCGGACGAGGTCCAGCGCGGCGGTGACGCCACCGATCAGGTGGCCCGACTGGTGGAGATGTTCCACCAGGGCTTCGACGCGTCGACGTCGTGGGACCCGGCCAGGCCCCCGTGGGGCCGGGACAAGCTGGGCGCGGCCTTCGAAGCCCAGTACAAAGGCCCGCACACTGCCCTGCGTGAGGCCATGCTGCAGCTCGGGCTCGCGCTCGGTGGCGCCGCGGACCTGACGGTGTCGTCGGGTCAGGACTTCTCCCGGACGCAGGGTGACGCCCTGGACAGCATTCACGGCAACACCAGCGGCGACGGGCGGCGATAGATCATGCCCTCGCAGTCCCTGGATGGTCTCTTCGTCGCGTTGACCGGCATGGAGTGGCCGGATCTCGACACGGCGGAGGTCCAACGTCGGGTGGTGCTGCCCCACCGTGACGTGGAGCAGGGGCTGCGGGAGTTCCAGGAGCTGGTGCACCAGGTCACGAACTCGGTACAGGGTTCGGTGTCGGGCCGGTGGAGCGCGTCGTACGCGAGGGCGATGTCGTCGTTCGCCAGCGGGACGGGCGCGGATTACGTGCAGCGCCTGGCGGAGACGGCGAAGCAGCTGGGTGACGCGGGTGAGAACGCGGTCGGGCAGGTGCGGTACACGCGCGGAATGATCGTCGCGCAGTTGGTGCAGTTCGTCATCGAGTGGGCCATCACGCTGGTGATGGCGGTGTTCAATCCGATCGCGGCGTTGATGCGGCAGGCGTTGCTGCGGGCGGTGTACCGGGCGATCCTCCGGAGTCTGGTGTTCCGGGCCGTGGCGGCGGTCGGGTCACATGTGGTGATGAACGTCGGGCTGGCGGCGGCGACGGACGTGTTCGTGCGCTGGGCCCTGGCCCGGCAGGGGCATTCGGTGCCGCACGGCGGGGACAGCCTGAAGCAGGCCGTGGGTTTCGGTGCGGTGCAGGGGTTGTTCGGCGCGTTCGTTCCCCTGGCCGGGGGTGCGCTGGGCGGTCTGATCGGCAAGAACCTGGGCCGGGACGCGCTCAAGGGCCTGCGGGACACCCTCGACGACGCCCTCGCCGGGCTGGGCAAGCCCGGTGCCGGGGATCTGGCCCGGGACGCCGCCGCGCGAGGCGGACTCAAGGACGCGGTGGGGCGGGACGCCGTCAGGAGCGCGGTCCGGCAGGGCCTCTCCGGGCGGAGCGGCGGGCCGCTGGCGGACACCTTCGGCGCGGAGGTGGCGCTGGGCGCGGCGGGTGCGGCACGTGGGCTGCAGATGCGCGGGCTCGGTGGGCTGGGCGGAAAGGACTTCTCCGCGGACACGTTCGCCTCCGGGATGGGGGAGGTGTTCGCGCGGCGTCTGGACGGGGTGATGGACGCGCCGGCCGCACGGGCCATGGGCGAGGAGTGGGCGCGGGCCTTCACCGGCAACTTCGGGACCCGCAGGCTGGGTGACGCGCTGGCGGCGAGTGTGCAGGGGTTGCCGCAGGTCTTGCGGCACGCGCTGTCGGACGACGTGGCACGGGCGTTCGGGACGAACTGGGGGCGCAAGGCCGGCGCGTTCGCCGGGAACACGCTGGGCTGGGGCGCGGCGACGAACCTCGCCGAGGGCACGTACAACTACTTCACCACGGGCCGGTTCGAGACGTCGTGGGGGACGTTCGCCTCCGGCGCCGTCGGTGCGATGCTGGGGCACGCGGGCGGCAAGTTCGGCGGCCGGGCGGGCACGGCGATACGCCAGGGCACAGGGATCGGCACACCGCCGCCCCTGCCGGCCGACACCCCGGTCAACACGCTGCCCAGCCCCGGCCACCCCCTCGACCGCCCCAGCGACGACCTCCGGCAACTGGTCCGACGCGTCCAGCCCGGCGCACCGACCGGCGCCGCGGCGGGCGGAGCGGGAATCACCGGCGCGGAGATGGCTGCCGGCACGGGCATGGGCACGGGCGCGGGGCCGCTGGGTACGCGTCCGAACACCATCGGCCAGGGCACCGGTACCGGTACGGGCATCGGCGCGGAGACGGCCACGGGGAACACCGGCGACGTCGCGGACCGCTCGGACGACACCGGCGCGGGCGGCGAGGACGACGCCGTGTACCGGGCGCTCTCGGAACGGCTGCGCGGTCTCACCGTCTCCCCCGGCCCTGTCCGGGGCGAGGGCCCGGACGCGTCGGACCCGGGTGCGGGCGCCGGTTCGGATGCCTTGGCGCGGCTGGGGGATCTGTCCGTGCCCTCGATCCCGGTGGGCACACCGGGCCCGCTGCCGGCGGCCATGTCCGCGGACCGTCCGGCGACAGAGGACCCGCGCGCGCAGGCCGGGGTCGAGGGGCCGGGGGCCGCGGAGCAGGACGCGGTGCCGCGGGGCCAGGTCCGGGGCGAGGACTCGGGCGTACCGGACCGGAGCGATGCCTCCGGCGTTCTGGACCGGGGCGAGGACGACACCGCCGGCGCGGACGCGCTGCGGAGGCTGGACGGCCTGACGGTGCCCACGCAGGCGCCGCCGCGCAGTCCGGTGCAGGACGCGCCGTCGGTGCCGGTGACGCGACCGGTGTCGCCGGTGGAACAGGTCCGGGGGACGGTGTCCCGGCTGGACTCGCTGGCCCGCGAGGTGGGCATGCCCGGCGCGGCGCGCGAGGTGTTCGCGCGGGAGGCGCGGCAGGCCGCCGCGGCGGGGGACTGGCGCCGGGCCGCGGACGAGGTCGCCGCGTTCCGCGACGGGATCCGGATGCAGGACCTGCGCGGGCGCTACGAGGCGTTCACCGAGCAGATGGAGGGCGGGTTCGAGCGGCTGGAGCCGCTGGGCATCGACCACGACCAGTGGCAGAGCAGGGCCGACGCGGTCCGCGCGGCGTGGAACACAGCGGACCCGGACGTCGTGGACGGCGCTCTGCGCGACTACACCGCGCTGATCGAACGGCACGTGCCCGTCGAGGTGCTGACGGGCCGTGACCTGCCCACCCACCACGACCCCGAAGCGGCCCGGCTCCGCCAGGAGCTGATCTCCGGGAGGGGCGGACGCGACACGCTGGGCGAGTACCAGCGGATGCGACCCCTGTCGGAGAGCCTGCGCGACCGCCTCGACCAGGCCGTCTCCGGTACGGAGACGCAGCAGCGGGAGGCGGTGCTGCGGCAGCGCATGCTCACCGCGGACACCCCCGAACAGGCGGCTGCCGCCGAGCGGGAACTTCGGGACCTGCGAGAGGCGCAGGAACTGTCCGCCCGCCTGGACGCGCTGCGCTCCGACGCGCCGGCGGACGGCCCGGACGGCGTCGACGGGCTGCAGCGACGCCTCGACGCGCTGCGCGACGACATCCGTCCCGACGAGCACGAGGACGCGCTGCGCCGTCAGGTCGACGAGGCCACCACCGAGGAGGACCGCGCACAGGCGACGCGGGAGCTGCAGGACTACCGCGACCTGCGCCAGTTGCAGCAGCGTCTGGACACCCTGAGGCAGGACGACGGGGGAGACGACGGGACCGGGACCGGCCCGCGGCCGGAAGAGGAGCTGCGCCGGCGGTTCGCGGCGCTCACCGCCGACGAGTCCGGCGCGGTGGCGGACCTGCGCCGCGAGGTGCTGGACGGCACCGACGAACACGCCGACACCCGGAGCCTGCACCGGCTTCAGGAACTCCTGGACCGCCAGGAGGCGCAGCGCCTTCGGGACGTCGCTCGCCTGGAACAGGAGTTGCACACCCTTACGGAGCAGCAACAGGCCGGACGGCGAGCCCTGCTGGAGAACCTGCGGACGCCCACCACCGACCCCGTCGGCCCCGGCCGCCCGCGTTCCGGTGAGGAGAGCGGCGGCGCGGAGACCGCACCGGCCGAGGAGACCCCTGGGACCGCTCGGGCCACGGACAGCGACGGCAGGAGCCCGGACGGGATCGCCGACCGGATCGCCGACGTGCGCCGGCGTCTGGACGAGGCGCGGACGGAGTCGGAGCGGCTGGCCGGTCTGCGCCGCGAGATGGGCACGGCCCTGCCGCGCATGGAACGCGACGGCCACCTCGCACGGATCACCGACCGGGGCCTGACCGCGCGGAACGAGCAGCGGGACTCCGGCAGCGGCCCCCAGGACCTGGCGGGGCGGCTGCCGGCCCCGCCCACGGCACCCGCGGCCCGGCCCGCCGGGACGGCCGGACCCGACGCGCCGCGAGAGGCGTCCGACACGTCCGAGGCGCGGGAGGCGTCCGAGGCACCGCCCACGCTCGAAACGGTCAGCTCGCCGGTCCTGCCGGACGCCCCGAGCCAGGCACCGGGCACCCCCTCCGACGACCGGGAAGCCCTCGCCGCGGAGGGGACCACCGGCCAGGGCACGCCGCGACCGGACGCGCGGGACGCCGCCGGACCGGACGGCCCGTCCACCGCTGAGGACGTCCGGGCAGGTGAGGACGTCCATCCGGGAAGGTCCGCGAGCCGGGACGACACCCCGCGCGCCCGGCGCGCCCCGGCCCCGCACGAGGGGACTGCGGAGCTTCAGCGACCCTCCGACGGATACGAGTTCACCGACGATCGGGAGTCCGCCCCGGCCGACGGGGCAACCGTCGTACCGCTTCCGCCGCCCCCCGCCCTGTCCGGCCTGGACGCGCTCCGCCGCCTCGGCGGTGGCGACGACCTCTCGACCGGCGACGCGGGCCGTGA
Source organism: Streptomyces sp. NPDC014676 (assembly GCF_043084105.1). Classification (NCBI taxonomy): domain Bacteria; kingdom Bacillati; phylum Actinomycetota; class Actinomycetes; order Kitasatosporales; family Streptomycetaceae; genus Streptomyces; species Streptomyces sp. NPDC014676. The sequence continues at coordinate 223,668 of NZ_JBIBZI010000009.1, forward strand.
CGATGACACCCTCGGCGGCGACGGCCGGCTCTCCGCCGAGTCCACCGCCGAAGAGGACACCATCGACGTCGAGGGCTCCCACGCGCGGACCACCGGGCCCCGGACCGGCGACCGGGTGGAGGCCTCACACCTCGGGGCACGGACCCGTGTCCCCCGCGACGACCAGGACGCCGCGGCGGCCGGCCCGGACGTCGACCCGGCCGTCGACCTCGGCCTGGTCCACGAGGCCGACCGGGGCAGCGTGGTGCCCAGCCTCGCCGAGGAGAAGCTGTGGCGGTTCTCCGACCATCCTCCCGAGGAGGTGTTCACCAGTGGGTTCACCGCCGACGCCACCGGCCCCGACTCGATCGTCCTGCTCGACCAGTGGGTACACGGCAAGGCGAAGGCCCAGTACGTCTCCACCACCCACGACCGGGAGCTGTGGTACCTCAACAAGCGTTACCGCTACGGGATCACCCCGTCGCGCGGTGCCGACCCCATCGGGGTGGACGTCGCAGCGACCCTGGGGCGCCTCAATGTGAGGTACCAGCTCAGCTGGGAGCGGGAGGTGGCGTTCACCGGGCACATCGACGCCGCCGCGGTCACCGAGGTCTACGACCGACAGTTGAAGCGCACCGGAGTCTGGGACCCCGGGGGATCACGCGTCGTCTGGCGCTCCGGCGATCACAAGGACATCGCCTCCGTCACCCGGGCTTCCGCCGATGTCCAGCCCGCACTCCCGCAGAGCGGCCGCGAGACGTCGGAGCCGTCCGCCGGCTCGATGAGCGGTGCGGACGCGGCCGTCACCCACCAGGACGACGCGGTCGTCCTGGTGAACTCGCGGGCCGGGCAGACGCTGTGGCGGTTTTCCGACACCGGTCCGCAGGACGTGTGGGTCGCCGGCTTCGCCGCCGGCGGTGTGGACGAGGTCATCTCGGTTCAGGAGTGGGGCAGCGACGACCGGGAAGGCACGTCCGAGTCGACGACGCGTGATCACGAGCTGTGGTACGGCGCGAAGCGCTACCGCTACTGGATCGACCCCGTCCTCGGCAGCGGTGTGGCCAACCCGGTGCTGGGGCGACAGGGGACCGGAGACGAGCTGGAGGGCGGGCAGGAGCACGCGTCCGCCAGCGGGGTCGACGCGCGCGCCGTGGTCAGCGTCTACGACAGGGAGGAGCGCCGTACCGGCGTACGGGACCCGGAAACGAACCAGACGCGCTGGGAGCCGGGCGACAGGCAGGCAGCGGTCCGCGGCATGGCGTCCGGGCCGCGGGCGGGCCGGAACGACCACGAGCCGCTGGCGGCGGACTTCACGCCGCGGACGTCCGCGGCCGGAATCGCGCCGGGGCAGGTCCTGGGTGCCGGGGAGGTGCGGACGGACCGCTGGCTGCCCTTCGGCACCCGACCGGGCCTGCCTGCGAAGGGGACCGAAGCCTTCGTGTTCGAACCCGGCGAGGGTACGCCGCCCACCGTGCTGCGGCCGGCGGCATCCGGCGAGCGCACGGACGTCGGCTACGACTGGACCTGGTACCGCGACGACGCCACCGGCTCCGAAGTGCTCCGACTTGTCCGGCGCATCCACCTGGTGCCGGACGGAGCGACCTCGCGGGAACTCAGAGGTCTCCAGAAGTCCTTGGCCCAGGCGGTCGCCCAGATCCTCAACGCCCCCGGTTACCGGCTGCCGCAGCAGCAGCCCGACCAGGTCGCCGGAGCGGTGGCGCCGGGACCGCGCCTGGTCTTCGACGTCGCCTTCGCGGACCGCCCCGAGTCGGCCCACAGCACGGTCACCGTGCGGACCGGGTCGCCCGCCGAAGACCGGCCGATGGTGCAGGGCACCTGGTACGCCGGTGTCCACCCCGTCGGTCTGCTCCACGAGTACGTGCACGGTTTCGGTGTCCTCGACGACGTGCCGGACGCCCGTGTGCTGCTCAACCCGGGCGGTCGGCGTCCGGAGACCGTGTCACCGGGCACCGTGAGCCTGATGGGACCGCTCGGCGGCCCGGTGTCGCCCCGGCAGCTCGTCCTGTCGCCCGCACACCTGCGACAGATCGCCGAGGTCATCGCTCCCTACCTGCACGGCACGTCCACCGGCCGGGCGTCCGAGGTCGCCACGGGGGGAGCACAGGAGCATTCCGCGAGGGACGGTGACACCCTCAGCGGCGACGGCCGGCCCACCGACGGGTCCACCACCTCGTCGTCCCCGTTCGTCGGCATGGCCGGGACGGACGACGCGATGGTGCGGGGGCTGCGGGAGGCCGTGGCGCAGGCCCATCGGGACGGCCAGGTCCAGCGGGCCGAGCAGCTGACCCGGTCGCTGGAGACCTATCTCGACGCCGGGCCCTCGGCGCGGGCCACGGACGCCGTCGTCCACTACGGGGAGGAGGCGGCCGCGGTCCGGGACGAGCGGCTCTCCGCGGCGCCGGCCGACGCGACCGCGGAGCACGACGCCCCGGCGGACACGCCGACACCGGCCCTGCGGGACGGCGCACGGACATCCGGTTCCGTGCCGGGCACCGTCGCCGACCCTGTCGGGGAGGCCAGGGCCGCCGCGGAACGCGAACACGCGGAGTTCGAGCAGGCCGTCGGTGTCCACTACCACCGTGATCCGGCGGCGCTGGACGCCGCGCGTACGGCCGTGCGCCGGCTGTCCGGCGTGCTGCGCGCCGCCTACCCCCAGTACTCCGACGACGCGCTGGCCGCTTCCTTCTTCACCACCGACCCGAGCAGTGCCGGCCAGGTCGGTCTGCCGGCCGAGGGCTCGCCCGCCGCGTGGCTGGACGTGCTGCTCACCGAGGGCAGCACGCGGGAGGTCATGACGGCCTTCTTCAACGCCGTCGGGCGCAAGGCCCTGTTCGAGAACGACCCGTCGGTGCCGAACCTGACCGCTGTGCTCCGCCGGGTCCTGGCGGCCCCGCGGGACGCGTCCCAGGGCCCGGTGTCGGCCGAGGGGATGGAGCTGGCCGAGCGGCTCGGTCTGGACAGGCCGTCGCTGGAGGCGTACGCCGTGTTCCTCAACGGCGGACCGCGCGCGGAACTCCAGCGGCGCGTCCTCGACGCACCGGCCTGGCGCGGCCAGGGGTACCTGTTCGCGCCGGGGGACCCCCTCGCCCTGGGCAGCCTGGCGGCCCACCGGACCGGGGACTCCCTGAAGGACCCACTGGAGATCGTCGCCAGCCAGTCCGCCCGCGTCGAACGCCATGAGGACCTGCGGCTCCTCACCGAGCGGAAGAAGACCCCGAGGGACTACAGCTACCTGGGCGTCGCGCTGACCGCGCGGGAACGCACGTTCCTCGCCCGGTCCTCGCGTCCGCTCTCCCTCGTCGGCTTCGACACCGAGGAAATACCGCTGGACACGCTGACGTTCGACCCGGCGACCGGCGAGCCGGTGCTCACCGAGGTGCTGGCCCGGCCGGACGTCGTCACCGTCGAGGTGCAGCGCGCGTCCACCCCCGCCACGGCCTCGCTCGGCCCCCACGTCGACGTCCCCGCCGCACTGCGCACCGGCGCCCCCGTCGAACGCGTCGTCGCCGTCGTCCGCGGCACCAAGTGGCAGCACCAGGAGCCACGGGCCGGCGACCTCGTCCTGGACGGCGAGCAGGGCCCGGAACTCCCGCTCGGCTGGGTCGAGGGGGTGGCCTACTTCGCCCTGGACGAGCGGTCGCCCTGGTACCGGGAGTGGCACGGGACGAGGGGCATGCCCCTGGTCGCCGGGGTCTCCGGCACCACCCTGCGCCTGCTGCGGGTCTTCCGGTGGCTGGGCGCCGACGACGCCGGCATCCGCGACTTCCGTAAGGCGCTGATGGGCTGGATGCTGCCGGGCCAGGACCACTCGCTGTTCGAGATCATGCGCGCCTCCTACCTCGCGGACGCGGCCACTCCCGAGGAGGTGCGGGGTGTCCACGGCGACGTCCAGGACCTGTACTCCGTCCCCGGACTCGTGCCCCCGCACCTCACGCCCCCGATCCCGCGCCCGGTCCCGGAAGCGGTGGACGTCTCTCCGGCGGTGGACTACGCGATGGTGCACCCCGAAGACCAGGACTTCGTGGTGGAGAGCCGGGCCGGCGAGCGGTTGTGGCGGTTCTCCGACCGTGCCCCGCAGGAGGTGTTCGAGGAAGGCTTCATCGGTGACGACCCGAGCGTCGTGGTGCAGCTGTGGGACTGGATGGTGGAGAACCCGGACGAGGCGCAGTACGTGTCCACCACCCGTGACCGGGAGCTGTGGTACGAGGAGAAGCGCTACCGCTACCGCGTCGAGTCGGCCCTCAACCCCGACCCGACCGGCGTCGACGTCAACGCGACCGTCTCGCGCCAGATACGGGCGAGGGACCTGCTGGCGACAGAGGTCGAGGAGGTGGCCGAGGGGTTCAGCGAGGAGCAGGAGGTCGCGTTCACCGGTTTCATCGCCCCGCGGGCCGTGGTCAGCGTCTTTGACCGGGTCACCCGGCAGACCGGGGTCTTCGACCAGGACACCGGCACCATCACCTGGAGCCCCGGCGAGCTGGACGGCGGCACGCACGACGCCGGAGCCGGCGAGCAGCCGCTCCCGTACGAGGGCACGGACGTGGCTCCGGCCGCGGTGTTCGACGGTCCGCCCGACGTCACTTCGATGAGGGCCGCCGCGGCCGAGGACGCCGTCACGGCGGAGGCGGCCGCGGACGAACTGACGCAGCGGCTGGACGTGGACCGGGAGACAGCGGGAGAACTGCTGGCCGACGCCATCGCGATGCTGTCGGCCCTGTTGCCGGTCGGCTCGCAGATGTGGACGCAGGCGCGGGCGGTGCGGGCCGTCGTGCGCCAGGCGCTCGTCGAGACCGCGCGGGAACTGCACGAGTTCGGCGAGCGGATGGCCGACGGCGTCGCGCGGAAGTGGGCGGGCCACATCGCCGGCCTGGCCGCGGAGCAGGGCTTTGCGGACATGCCACCACCCGTCGACTACCGGCTCGTCCACGCACAGGACCGCAGGAGCGTCGTGGAGAGCAGGCCGGGCGAGACGCTGTGGCACTTCTCCGCGCAGCCCCCCGAGGCGGTCTTCGTCGAGGGATTCACCGGCCGGGACGCCCAGAACGTCATCAGCACCCGCGCCTGGACGACCCAGAACCAGGACTCCCAGTTCATCGCGACGCCCCGGGACAGCCAGCTGTGGTTCATGAACCGCAGGTACCGCTACGAGATTCAGCCCTGGCGCAACAGTGACCCGACCGGCGTGGACGTCATCGCCACACTGAACCGTCAGGGACAGCCCTCACTGGGCACCGAGGACGAGGTCGCCTTCGTCGGACGCATCGACCCCGCCGCCTTCGTCAGGGTGCTGGACCGGCAGACCGGGATGACGGGAACCTGGGACGCCGCCGCCCAGCGGGTCGTGTGGGTCCTCGGTCACCGCTGGCCGGGTTCCCCGCCCGCCCCCCAGGTCGCCGTCGTCCCCTTCGCCCAGGGGGAGAAGTCGCTCTCGCCCACGGCCATGGCCGTCGTCGCAGACCTCGCGAGCCGGGTGGTGGCCGACGCGGCCACCGGCAGGGCACACGGGCTCGCGCACACCGTCGTGGACGTCACGGGTCACGGCAACGGCGGCAGTCGCCTCCTCGGAGCGGGCGCCGCTGGAGCGCAACGCAGCGCGCAGACCCGCGCCGACGCCGTCGCGGAGTTCCTCAGGGACCGGATCGCCGCGGAACTGACCACGGCGGCGCGCGCCGCGAACGGCGTGACCGCCCGCGACTTCACCGTCACCGCCGCCGGCCGTGGATCCGTCGTCGACCCCGTGCTGGCCACGGCGGGCGGCGACGACCGGCAACGGCTGCGCAGCGCGGTGATCAGGGTGCGCCACCAGTACCACGCCGGGACGGGACCGTCCGCCGGCGGCGTGCCGGACATCGCCCCGCGCGTGGGGTACGGCCTCACCACCGGCGAGGCAGCCGGGGGCCCCGCCGACACCCGCACGGTCTGGACGGACCGGTCCGAGACCAGCACGGTATCGGGATCCGGAGAGGTCGTCACCGACCGGTGGCGCCGGCTGGCGGACCCGTCGGCACCCGAACCGTTCGTCCTGTCCGAGGAACCCGACGGACAGCGGCGGGTGGCACGCGCGCAGCGGTCCGGCGAGCGGACCGACGTCGGCTACACCTGGACGTGGCACGAGGGCGCCCACGGCGGCTCCCCCGTCCTGCACATGGTCCGCCGCGTCCATCTGGTCGCGGCCGAGGGCGCCGGCGAGGCAGACCTCGACCGGGTCCGCCAGGCACTGGTCCACGGCATCGAGCGGTACCTGAACGAGCCCGGCCACCGGCTGCCCGACCTGCGGAACATCACCCCACACGACGAGGACGGAACCGGCCCCGCCGGACCGCTGCTGCGCGTGGGCGTGCAGTTCGTCGCGGACCGGGCGGCGGCCCACGGCGTCGTCGAGGTGCGGCCCGGTCTGCCGGCCGGGGGACGCGGGATGAACCAGCGCACCTGGTACGCGGATGTGCACCCGGTCGCCCACGTGCACGAGTTCGTCCACGGCCTGGGCGTCCACGACGCCGACACGCACGCGCCGGGAACGAGCCTCATGGGCCGGCTGCACGGCGCGGACCCGGACATCTTCGCCCTGACCAGGACCGATCTCCGCCAGATAGCCGAGGTGTACGCCCCCTACGCGCACCCGACGGCCCACGCGGCACACACCGGTCCCGTCTCAGGGCGGGCGGACGCCGGTGCCCTGGAACAGGGTGGCGCGGGCGGCTCCGTCTCGCGGGCCGAGGACTGGTCCGGCAGCGCTTTCGGAGGAGACTGGGGCGGCTGGACCGTTCCTCAGGTCGATCACCGGCACGGCGATGACGTGCTGGCGCCGGCCGGTGTCCCGCGCCGCAACTCGGAACGGCTGCGGCTCATTGGTGACACGCTGAACCCCGTCATCGAGGTGCGGCCGACCAACCCCTACGCGGTGGCGTGGCTGGAGCGGGGTGCCCTGCCCAAGCCGGAGGCGTTGAAGAGCAAGTCCATCAACGACGTGGACGTGCACCTCGGCGCGCGCCGGGAACACCGGGGCCTGGTGGGCTACTTCCTGCCCGTCCTGCCCGAGGCGTCGGAGCCGGCGCTGTCCGGCAGGGAGGAGGAGATCCGCTCCCGCTATGAGCAGCGCCGGGCGGAGTACGACGGACTGGCCGGGAAGATGACCGAACTGGCCGTGGTCCACCCAGTGATCGACGGGGTCGTGCACGGCTACGACGCCGAGGGCCGGCTGCGGCCCGTCACCAGCGACCACGACGTCTTCGACCTCTCCACGCCCGGCGGGTCCAGGCTCAGCCCCACCAGTTACGACACGGCCGTCTCCGCGCTGAAGGACGGCGACATGAGCGTCGCACACGGCGCGCACATGTACTGGAAGCCCGTCACCCAGGCCGATCAGGCCATGTTCGAGTCCATCGCCGCCAACCACCTGTCCGGTCAGGAGCCGCTCGTCGTCTTCTTCCCCGGCAGGCGCCCGTCCCTCGCGCCGGTGTCACGAAGCGGCTCACTGGCCGACGACATGACGCTCGCGACCGGTGACGGCCCAGCCCACCGGGACCTGCCGGGCGCCGACGGCCGGACCGCCGCGCATGTCCCGGCGGACGCCGGGAGGTTCCACGACGCGGTGCGGGAGGAAGCCCTGCTCGAGGAGCTGCCTCCTCGACTGGTGCGCCGGGCCATGGACATACAACAGCGCATCGACCCGGCACGCGTGCTGATCGGAACCGACCCGGAAACCGTCGCACTCCGCGAACAGCGCGTCCGGGACCTGCGTGACATCGCGCACGCCCTGCGGGACAGCGATGAGGAAGCGGCCGAGGCGAAGGCCCGGGAACTGGCCACGGACCACGGACGGGACACCGGGCTCGCCGGAGGTGCCCTGGGATGGGAGATAGAGGACCGGCACATGCTGGTCTACCCGGGCGCCCGCAGGAACAAGGGGACGGTCCTGGTGCGGGGCCACCACCTGGAGATCCAGATCGACCGGCATCCCTTCCACCGCCTGTACGACGGCCGTCTGATCGGGGCTGCCAAGCATGCCTGGGGGGCCACCCCGCCGGGCGCCGTCGCCCCCCGGACGGAAGGGCACGAGATCGCGGAGGTGGTGGCGGCCCCCCATCGGGCGCTGGCCGAGGAAAGCCGTCCCTCTCTCGAGGACGGCGTGCGCTGGACCGAGCGTGCGCGGGCCCTGCTCGCGGCGGCGGACGCGGCCGGCCGGCCGTTGCCGCTGACCCGGCTGTTCACCGAGTCCGAGGGCTGGACGGTGACCGAGCACGGTCGCGACGTGTCCGTCGCCCCCGTCGTCGACGGACAGCCCGACCTGGCGTACCCGCAGTACACGGTCGGCGTCCCGCTGATCGGCGGAAACGGAGTCCTCGACTTCGTCGAGGCGAACCTCCGGCTGAACTGGCAGCGGGTCATCGCCACCGAGGGCAGGGAGTTCGGACAGCAGGTGGCCGCCCTGTACGCGAGCCGGCTGTCCGGGCGTCCGGTCGAAGTGAACCTGCTTCCGTTCCTGCGCGCGGTGCCCGGGGTCGACGAGGTGTGGTTCTACTCGCGGCTGCTGTTCATGCACACCACCGCCGTCCCGCTGCACAAGCGCTTCCTCCCGGAGCTGCTCGTCAAGGGCATGCTGTGGGCGGCGCTGCGGACCCCCTTCGGCGACCTGCGGCACGGACTGCGTCCACAGGTCCGCGCCTTCTTCGAGGAATCCGCCGAGGAGATCGTGCGGCGCCTGGAGCCGTCGATGCGGCAGGCGCTCACCCGGCACGCCCATGACCGGGGGCTTCCGGCGGGGGACCTCAGCGGCATCCTGCGGGACACCTCGTGGAGCGGACTGCCGGTCGGCGACTACGTCACCGCGGCCCTGCGCGGTGAGACCGCGTCCGGATCGCAGGTGAGCCAGAACGAGACGGTCGGCATGGACGACCACTTCGGCCTGGACACCGACAGCGGCCGGCTGCCGGTGGGTCTGGGCCTGATGGAACTGAGGTCCTTCCGGCACGAGGACGCCACCGCAGCGCAGATACGTCAGGACCTGGCCGACATCAGGGCGGTGGCGGGCAGCGCGTACGACCGTGCCCGTACGACCCCCCGCTCCGCCGCGGGCGAGGACGACGCGGTGGTACGGCTCGCCGGCCATCCGCTGCTGCCACGGGTCGCGAACGTACTGGAGAAGCTGAGGCAGTCCCCTTCGGCGAGCCCGACACGTGTCTTGAGCGGCATCGTGCGCGAGCGGATCAGCGAGGCCGTCGGGGCGTACCTGCTCAGCGGTGAACTGGCTCCGTTCGTGACGACCGAACTCCGGGCTTCCGCCGACAGACTGGAGACCTACCTGCGGGGACCGCAGTCCCAGGGTGCCGAGCGGTTCGCTCCCGTGCTGACCGAAGTGCTTCGGTCCGCGCGCGGCCTCCTGTCGGACCTGGAGCGGGTGGCGGCGGCGGACCGGCCGGGTGCCCGTGCCGCCGCCCCCCGGACCGCGGCCGCACAGGGGCGCTCGCGGACCGGTGCGGATGTCTCTCCGGCGGTGGACTACGCGATGGTGCACCCAGACGACCACGACTTCGTGGTGCCGAGCGGTGCGGAAGAGGTGCTGTGGCGCTTCTCCTCACTCGACCCGCTCGAGGTGTTCCGGCAGGGCTTCAGGGCCGACGACGTGGCCGCACACGTGCCGCTGTGGGAGTGGGCGGTGGCGGACCCCGACGCCTCCCCCTACGTGTCGACGACCCGTGACCGTGAGCTGTGGTTCCGTGGGAAGCGGTACCGCTACCGGATCGTTCCGGCGCTCAACGACGATCCGACGGGTGTGGACCTGAACGCCACGATCACGCGTCAGCGTGCGGCGGGCGCGGTGCTGCCCCAGGAGATCCTCGAGGACATCGAGCAGGGCGAGTTCACCGAGGAGCAGGAGGTCGCGTTCACCGGTTTCATCGCCCCGCGGGCGGTGGTCAGCGTCTTCGACCGGGTCACCCGGCAGACCGGTGTCTTCAACCAGGACACCGGCACCATCGCGTGGAGCCCCGGCGAGCTGGACGGCGGCACGCACGACGCCGGAGCCGACGACCAGCCGCCCCCGTACGAGGGCACGGACGTGGCTCCGGCCGTGGCGTTCGACGATCTGCCCGACGGCACTTCGGTGGGGGCCGCCGCGGCCGGGGGGGCCGCGGTCACGGCCGCGCGTTCCGCGACCGCCGGGGACCTGGGGGAGCTGTTCGGGGCGGGCGAGGTGCGTACCGACCGCTGGATCCCGTTCGGTGGCCGTCGTGGGGATCTTCCGCAGGCGTTCGCGTTCTCTCTGGCGGCGGACGGAACGTTGTTGTCGGTCCGGCGGCCGCCGGGTTCCGGGGAGCGTACCGAGGTGGGTTACGCCTGGGCGTGGCACCGGGGCGGTACTGCGGCCGGCGACGTGCTCCACCTCACGCGGCGGATCCACCTGCGCGGCGACGGTGCGAGTCCTGAGGAGTTGCGGGGTGTCCGGGAGGGACTGGTCCAGGCGCTGGAGGCGTATGTCAACGAGCGGGGTCACCGGCTGCCGGTGGCGCAGCCCGACCGGATCACGGGGCCGGTGCCGCCCGGTCCGGTGCTGCGGGTGAGCGCGGAGTTCACCGACGTCCCGGAGGCCGCGCACACGGTGGTGAGGGTGCGCCCGGGCCGGCCGCAGGCGCCGCACGCCATGGAGCAGGGTGTCTGGCACGCGGGTGTGTACCCGGTCGCCTGGGTCCACGAGTTCGTGCACGGCCTCGGGGTGTGGGACGACGAACTCGACTCGCGGGCGCTGCTGGCGCCGGGCGGTCACGCCGAGCAGGTGCCCGACGAGGGCGGCTCCAGCCTGATGGGCCCGCTGGCCGGCGCGCCGGGAGTGCGGCGGTTCGTCCTCACCCCGGATCATCTGGCGCAGATCGCCGCGGTGTTCGTGCCCTACATGCACGCCGGTGAGATCCCCGCCGTGCGCGGCGAGGTGGTACGGCAGGCCGGCCCGGACGCCTCCGACCTTCAGGCCGCAGTCGACTACCGGCTGATCCACGAGGAGGACACCGGCCTGGGCGTGGTGGAGAGCCGGCCCGGCGAGACGCTCTGGCGGTTCTCGAGGAAGGAGCCCGAGGACGTCTTCACGCACGGCTTCCGTGCCGACGACACCACCAACGTGGTGAACCTGCACGAATGGGCTCTCGAGAATCCCAACGCCCAGTTCGTGTCCACCACCCGGGACGCCGAACTCTGGTACGGGGACAGGCGGTACCGCTACCGCGTCGACCCCACCCGCAACGGCGACACCACCGGTGTCGACGTGATCGCCACGTCCGAGGCGCAGGGGGATTTCCTCGCCGACATGGTCGATCGCGAGGCGGAGGTGGCGTTCACCGGGGAACTGCGTCCGGAGGCGATCGTCGCCGTCTACGACCGGCAGCTGGACCGGACCGGTACCTGGGAGCCGGGCCCGGCCGGACCCGTCGTGGTGTGGCGTGCGGGGGGCCGGGACGACTGGACGGCCGAGAACCCGGCGGCGGACACCGCCCCGGCGGTCGACTACACGATGGCGCACCCCGACGATCCCGAGCCCGGGCCGTGGACCCGCGCCGGTGAGCCGGGGGAGGCGGCGGCCGCAGCCCCCCGGCCCGCCGCCACGGGCGCTCGGGCGGACCGGCTGACGCCGCCCGAGCGCAGGGTGCTGGACCGGGCCCGGCTGGCGGAGCTGGTCGAGGAGACGGTCTCGGCCGCGGAGCGTGCCGCGGGCGAGGCGGCTTCCGCGCCGGGCGCGGTGCGCGACGCCTCGGTGCAGTGGTGCCTGATCCTGCTCAACGGGCTGCGTGACGTCCTGTTCCCGCGCGGGGTGCGGCCGGCGGGAACGGTCGACGACGCGGTACTGGACGTCCGCGCCTGGGAGAGCCGACTGGCCCCCGGCGACGGCTGGGCGGCGATCCCCTCCTACGAAGCGGTCGTCGAGGCGATGCGCCCTGGTGACACCGCGTTCGTGCTGGCCCGGCGCCCGCAGGGCCGGGGACACGCGTGGGCCGCCCATCACCTGGGCGACGGGCCGGACCGGGGCGTGGTGTGGATCGAGCTGCTGGCCGCCCGCGAGGCCAGGCTGTCCGCCACGCCCCCGGCGATCGCGCCGGCACAGGCGCGGGCGGTCGTCGTCGACGCGTCGGCCCGGGTCGTGGCGCGTGCGCTGGAGGCTCGGGATCCGGAGTCCTTCGCCACCTCGACCTCGACCGGACACGCCCTGGCCGACCCGGCCACCGACCGTTCCTTCGGGGCGATCGGAGTGGAGGTCGAGCCGACCACACGGGAGTTCCTGGTCACGCGCGGCCCCGAGCTGCTGCCCGGTGAGGTGCTGGCGACCCACCCCTCGGGGGTCACGGTGGTCCTGGAGACGAGCTCGGCGCGCCAGGGACCGGACCAGCGTCTGTACTCCAGGAGGGTTCTGCCGGACGCGGCGCAGGCACCCCCGGTCTCCATCTACATCCCCGAGATCGTCCTGCCGCCGCTGGCCGTGCTGCCGGGCGAGCAGCGGTTGTCCGTCACGGAGGGGCTGCGGCTGCTGCGCGCGACCCGGCGGGCGCTGAACGCGGGCGAGGCGCGCACGTACCTCGCCTCGCTCCTGCCCGCGCAGCAGGGATGGACGATCACCGAGAAGGGCCGGCGGATGGTGGCCGGGCGTATGGTCCAGGGGGAGGAGGGCCGCAGCTACGCGCAGTTCACCATCGGTGTTCCGGTCGCGGCGCTGAAGACGGCGCAGGAGGTGGCCCTGGAGCACATCACCTACAGCATGCTCTTCCCCCACATGGATGCCGGAAGGGCCTTCGCGGACAGACTCGCCGCGGGCTACGCCTCGGCGCTCGTGGGACGCACCGTCCGGGCTCCGGAACTGCCGTTCCTGATGTCGACCGTCCCCGGCCTCGCGGAGGTGCACGGTTACGGCTGGCTCGCCTACAACCACGGCGCGGCCCCGGCGACCGTGGACCGGCTCCACCCGGACATCCTGTCGAAGAACCTGCTGGTCGCGGCGTCCCGAACGCCGTTCCTGGACATCCGGGAGGCGCTGAGCCCGAACGTCCGGCAGTTCCTCGCGGCCAACCACGAGTGGGTCGTGAACCTCTTCGCCGGGGAGGTACGCACCTTCGTCGCCACGCGCCGGGCGGCCGCCGGCCACCCACCGGTGGACACGTCGCGCATCCTCGACGAGATGCTTCCCAGGCGTACCGCCACGTTGCGGCAGTACCTCGCCACGATGTTCACCCCGGTCCCGGAGGAGCACAGCGTCGGCCAGGACGAGGCGGTCGGCATGAAGGACTACGTCGACCTGGACTTCGGCGGCGAACCTCCGCTCCGGCACGGGCTCATGCTGCTGGAGATGCGCAACTTCGGGGCGGACCAGGACCGCCACACGGACGCCGAGGTCGAGGCGGCCTTCACCCTGCTCCAGCAGGTCGCGCGGGACGCGTACGGCGAGGCGGACCGCGCTCAGCAGATGCAGCTCTCCGCCCCGGCGGCCGTGCAGGTCCTCGACCACCCGGTCGTAACCGCCCTCCGGGGGCTCGACGAGGCGACCCGCCTGAGGGTGCCCGCCCCCGGACGCGTGAACAGCGTCCTCCTGCTGCCCCCCACCGTCATGGGACGGATCGCCCTGTCGGCGGCCTCGTACGCACTCGGCGGACCGCTGCCCCCGTCCGTGCGCCAGGAGGTCCACGACCTCGACCGACGCGCGCGGCAGGCACTCACCGCGCCTGCTGTGACACCCGCGGCACAGCAGACCTTGCAGCGCGTCACCACCGCGGCCCGGTACGCCCTCCACGTCCTCGACTCCGCGGTGAGTCTGCAGACCCGTGCGGGGACCCGGCCGACCGCCGAGCAGATCACCGTCTACGCGGCGTTGGCCCTCCACTTCCGGCGTCCTCCGACCGCCGCGGAGACCGGTGCGGTCACGACCGTCCGGCACTACCTGCCCGAGGCCGTCCGCCCCACGGTTTCCGTGGTCGCCGCCCTCACCACCTTCCAGCAGCACTATCCGCACGACCTCGCCGCCCCGCCGGTGCAGGCCGACATCCAGCGTGCCGCCCGGACCGCCGCCGCCGTGCTGGCCGGTGGGCAGGCACAGAGTTCCTCCCTGGCCGCGATGCTCGGCGGCAGCCGGGACGCCGGGGCCGATCCGGTGGCCGAGCGGTGGCCGGCCGGGTACGCCCTCACGGTGTCCGGGGCCCGTACGACCGGCACTCCGCCGCAGTACGTTCCCGCCGCGCGGGTTCTCGACGCGGCGGACGCGCGCAAGGGGCGGCAGGAGCCGGAGCGGTGGCTCACCGTGTTCCAGCCGTACCCGGTCGCCGAGGCGGGCGGCAGTACGGGCGACGGTTTCACCTACCGGGTGAGCACCTTGGGCGCCGTCGAGCTGCCCGGCGGCCGCATGCTGCCCGACGGCCCGTGGATCCCGTACGGACACGACTTCGTCCAGGGGAGCCGGGAGGACGGCGTCGGGCACCTGCTGCGCGGCGACAGCGGCTGGATCGGTGTCCTGGACAACGCCGAGGGGGTGCTGGCGGACGCCGAGAGGGCCCTGCCCGCCTCACCCGAGGCGGGCCCGTACCGCCTCACCGTCACCGACGGCGCCCTGTACCTCGTCCCCGAACCCGACACCACCGGCACCGCCCGGGCCGTCCGCGTTCCCGTGCCCCTCGCCCTCGACGTGCCCCAGCGCGGCGAGGAGGCCGCGCGGGAGCCGGGAGCGGCGGGCCGGAGCCAGAGCGCCCGGCCGGCGGACGGGGCGCGGTACCCGGCGGTGGACCCGGCGGGGCTGGCCGCCCGGTCGGAGGAGTTCCGGCGGGCCCGCGAGGCGATGGACCGCCTGGAGCCCGCCAGGCGTGACGCGCTGCTGGCAGAGGCAGCGAACATCATGACGGGCCGTCACCAGCCCCCGCCGATCGACCGGACGGGACGGTCGCAGGACGAGGCGGCCTACGGGGAGCTGTACGAATCCATCGCCCACGCGGTGGCGTACCGGCTGGACCGGGGCGACCGGCGGCGCGCGGAGAGCCTGTCGGAGGAACTGCGCGCGGAGTTCGGCACCCAGCAGCGGCACGGCCTGCCGGGCGGAGTGCCTCCCCGGGGACGCGACGCCCAGGAGCCCGTCTCCGACCGCGCCTCCCGCGGCGGCGCCTTCGCGTCCGACGCCCAGTTCATGAACCGGTTCCGGCCGGTCGCGGCGAAGGCGCTGCGCGCGCTCGGCCACGACTTTGCCCAGGCGGAGCGGCGGATCGGACCGCTGGCCAGGGTGGCCAGGAGGACCTGGCACGAGGAGTGGCCGGTCGGGGAGGTCGCCCGGATTCTGGATGTCTACCCGCAGTTCGGTCAGGACGAGTACCGGGACACGCTGCACGCTCTGACACGGCCCGAACATCTGCACGTGATCAGGGCGGTCGCTCTCCGGCCCAACCTGGGAGCACTGCTGCACGGGCACCCCGACCTCCTGGCGGTGGTGGCCGAGTCGGACACCGTGCTGGACGCCCTCGGCCGGTTGCCGGAACACCTCCTCGCCGTCTACCTCCGGTACCCGGAGTACGTCGAGGACCTGCTGAGGAAGTCCGACGACGGACGACGGGAACTGATCGAGGCGATCACCGGCGGGCACGACGACCACGCGATGCTGCTGCACGCTCCCGGACTGCCCGCGGCGCTCGGGTGGCGGGTTCCACTGGTCCTGGCCGTGTCGGGCCACGGGCCGGTGGCACAGACCCTCGTGCAGTTCCCCCGGATCGCCGAAGCCCTGGCAGCACAGGGCAGTGTGAGCGGCGCACGGTCGTACGCCGAGGAGTGGTCGCTGAACGACGCCCTGTTCAACGCGTCGGCGGACGGGGCCGACATCGACTACGCACGGGTGATCGGCGACCGGGCGCTGCGGAACGCGTTGCGGCTGCAGGCCAACATGGCGAAGCTGGTGGTGCGGGTGCCGCGGTTGCTCACCGCGGTGGCGAACGACCCGCGCGTACTGGAGACTCTGGGTCGGGAAAGGGCCTTGGTCGACGTCCTGGAGGACCTGCCGGCCTTCACGGGGCGACTGGCGAGCGACCCGCAGTGGCTGAACGCCGCGGTGGGCAACCCGGCCCTGGCCGAGGTCCTGTCGCACCGGCCCGCCCATTTCGACCGGGTGCCGGACGGCGAGCTGCTCCAAGCGCTGCGGGCGGCGACGCGGCCGACGCCGCCGCCCGCGTCGGCCGCGCCGCAAGCGTCGGCGCCGGCCGTGGAGCGGGCCAGGGGGGCCATCCCCGTCCTGCACGCGCTGCTGACGGAGGAACCCCGCCTGGCGGACGTCCTGCGGGAGAACCCGGAGCTGGCCGAGACGCTGGCACGTCGTCCCCAGCTCCTCGACCGGCCCCACGAGTACCGGCGCCTGCTGTCCTCCGCCGGAAGGGGCCTGATCCCGTACGTGCGGGAGGGCTCCCCCCTGCTGGCACCGCACATTCTGCGCTCCGCGCTGCGCCACGAATCGGTCCGGCGGTGGCTGCTCTGGGGAGACGGGCCGATCACGGCCCCCATCACGGACATGCGCCGCAGGATCGCCATCGAGGCCGAGGCGAACCCCATCGTGGGCCAGATGCTGTTCTTGAGCCCGGCGCTCGCCCCGTTGCTGATCATGGGCGGGGAGCTGTCGATATTCACCGTCCTGGTGCACGGCTGGTCGGTGCGGCCCGACGACGAACGCATCTTCACCAAGGTCATGATTCCGGGCTTCTACCAAGCCCTGGGAACCCTCTCCGACACACGCCGGCTTCTGGACGTGCTCTTCCAGGACGACGCCGCGCTGATCCGTGTCTCGGGGAGGAACGCCAAGGTCCTCAACGTCCTCACCGACGACATGGTCGTGAACCTTCAGGCCCATCCGCAGGTGGTGAAGGTGCTGGCCTCCCGGCCGGCCGTGGAGATGCCCTTCCAGCACTGGAAGGCGCTGTTCGGCGACGCGTCGTTGCTCACCGCGCTGGGCGACCCGCGCAACGAGACCGTGCTGGGCCTGCTGGCGTCCGCGCCGGAAGCGCTCCGTGAGGCGGTCGCGCGGCCCGGCTTCGTCGCGGCGCTCGACACGCCGGCGTTCCGGGAGGCCGTCACGGCGGCGGCCGGCGCGAAGAAGAAGAAGCGGGGGAACTGGGCCGGCGGCCTGGTCAGGGCCGTCCAGGACCACGCCGGTGAAGCCGTGCTGTCCCCCGAAGGCGTGGAACTGGGCGCGCGGGACCATGCCCACGCCCGTCTGTGGAGCCTCCCGCAGCACGCGGCCCAGGACGAACTCAGGTCGCTCCACGGGGACTCGCAGGACGAGCAGCGGCTCGCGCAGCTCCTGGCCGTCGACGCGACGGTCCGCGGGAACAGTGAACTGCTCGCGGCCGCCAGGAGGAGCGCGGCCCTGGGCGCGGCCCTGTTCACCAACCCGGAACTGGTCCCGACACTGGAGGTCAGACCCCTGCTGCCGCTCCTGCTGGACCGCACCTCAGGGCTGCTCCCTCTGCTCGTGTCCCGTACGGACCTGACGAGGGCACTGCGCACCAACGACCACCTCCACCGCTACCTCACGGAGAACCCCGGTGCCGTCGAGAAGCTGGCCGAGGACCGCATACAGGCCCGCCTGATCATCCAGAACCGGGAATACGCCCGGCTCTTCCACCTGGCCCCGGACATGAACCGGCTGGCGGGATCGCGCCTCCCCCTCGCCTACCTGGTGGGCGCCAGTGAGGACCTCGCGCGCGCCTTCGCGGACCGCAGTCCCGTCGTCCGCCTGCTTGCGGAACCTGCCGCTGACCAACTGGCCGATTCACTGAACAGGTTGGTCCTGTCGCCGGGCGGCCGGGACGCCGTGCGAGCGGCGATCAGCGCCGTGCCGGTCACCCAGGCGCTGGTGCGTGCCCCGCAGCAGGCGGTACTGCTGCGGGAGATCGCGGGGCTGGCCGCCGGGATCACGGACCACGCCGGCGTGTTCCGGGACGCGGACCATGTCGGACGTTTCCTCAGCGCCACCCCCCTGCTGGGCGCGCTGAACAGCCACCCCGAGCTGGTGGGCGTGGTGCTGGGTGACGCGGAGCTGCTGGAGACCGCGTTGCGCACCCCGGACGTGGTGGCGGCGCTCGCGGCGGACGCCCAGGTGGCGGAGTTGCTGACACGCCGTCCGGAGACGCACCGGGTGCTGCGGGAGCGGCCCGAGGTGGCGCGCGATCTGGCGGGGGACTCCAGGTCGTTGCGCAGGGCGCTGCAGGGTGTGCCGGGTCTGGCACAGCTCCTGGCGGACGTGGGCCGGGTGGCGGAGGACCTGCGGACGGCGCCCTGGCTGGTGGACGCGCTGCTGCGCAGTCACGCGCTGGTGGAGCAGGCACGCGAGGACGGTCCGTTGTGGCGGGCGGCGCGGGCCGCGGAGGTACTGGCGGGTGCCCTGACGCCGCAACTGGTGCGCAGACTGGTGGGCCGGGACGCACTGCTGCGGGAATGGGCGGAGCGGCCGGGACCCTTGGCCGAAGTCGGGCGACTGGAACTGGGGCGTCTGCTGGCCAACACCGACCTGACCCATTTCCTCGACGGACACCTGTGGTTCGCCGGGCGGTTCCTCGCCGTGTCCGGGCTGCGCGAGCGCGCGCTGGGAACGCCTGGGCTCGTGGGCGAACTGCGGCGGCTGGTGGTGCGCTCGCCGGAGCTGTTCGAGGAGGGCGCGGAGCAGGCCCTGCTCCGGGAGCTGGCGCCGGCCCGGACGTCGACGGCCGCCGGGCCGGCCGACCGGGACGCGACGGCCGGGACCGGCCGCGCGCAGGGCGCGGGCAAGGGCGCCGGGGCGGTGACCGCGGGCAGGGGGAGGACCGTGACCGGGTCCGAGGCGGGCCCGGCGACGGTGTGGGCCCGGACGCTGGCGTCGATGCCCGAGGTGGCCGGGCTGCTGCTGGATCCGGCGAGCGCGGAGATGGTCCGCGAACTGGGCGGCCATCCCGAGCTGATGGTCCTCCTGCTGGGTTCGGCATCGGTGCTGGAGGACGTGAGCGCCCGACCGCAGGCGTGGCGCGAGTACGCGTTCGGTGAGTTCCTGGCGTCCTCGCCGGACGGCCGGCTGGAGGACTTCGACAGCGACCTCCAGGCGCACCTGGACCAGGTGGGCGCGGTCGTCGAGGGCGACTACCACGGCCGGGTGCGCGAGGAGTCGCTGAAGGTGTGGCGGCGTGCCCGCGAAGAGCGGGACGCACGGCGGGCACGGGAGGACGCGGAGGCCGCGGCACGGCTGAGGGCCTTCCGGCCCGACGACCCTGGGACCTGGGAGCACAGCGGACGTCCCTTGTTCACCGCCGACGTGCGCCTGGACGACCCCGACGACCTCGAGGTCGTACGGCGGGTGGCGACGGGGGAGCTGCGGCCGCGGGAGAACGACGCACGGGCGCACCAGGCGCTGCACGTGCACCTGCGGGGCGGCAGGGGCGGCGCGTCGTTCACGTACGTGCTCGGCGCGGACGGCAGGGTGGACGTGCTGGTCTACGCGGTCAGCACGCACCGCAAGAACAACGCCTACCGGTGGGACGGCTCCGGAACGCGTTACGTCGACGGTCCGCTGGAGATCGGGGCGGTGCACAACCACGAGGCCGTCGTGGAGTCCCGGAAGCTGGTGGAGCGGGCACGGGAGCTGTCCGCCGCGGAAGCCGCGGACAAGGGCAGGGTCCGCGCGAAGGACCGGAGCCAGGGCAAGGGCAAGGAGAAGGAGCGGACGGGGACCGCTTCGGAGACGGCCGTCGCGCCGGGCGATCCCGGGCTGACGGCGGTCGCGGACGCGTTGTCCGCTCATCACACGGCCCAGGCCGAACAGGACGCCGCGCAGCAGTTGCGCGACGCCAGGGCGCAGGCGCGGGCGCTGTCCCAGGCGCGGAGCAAGGTGGCCGCGGCGCGGCAGCGCCTGGCCGGCCTCGGGCTGGACCCGGACGAGCTGACCGGGACGTCGGAGGAAGCGGCACGGCTGGCCGAACTGCTGGACGTCCCCCGGGGCACGGCCCAGGACCTTCTGACCGCGGCGAGCGGCCTGCTTCGGCCGCCGGTGTCGATCGGCTGGGACACACGTACCCAGCAGCAGCGGGCGGCCGTCCACGCCGCGCTGGCCAGGATCGCGGAGAGTCTGCACCGGCAGGGGGAGGACGCCGCCCGTGAGACGGCCGACCTGCTCGTGGAAGGGAATCCGGCCCTGCGGTCCGCGAACGCCGGGCCCGTCGGCGGCGCCCCGCCCCGGAGGCGGGCGGCGGAGACCGTGGCCGACCGGGCCTCGCGCACCGGCACCTCGACGTCCGGGGGCCCGTCCACCGGGCAGCTCCGCGAACTGGCCAGGAAGGTGTTCACGGAGCTGGGCCACGGCCAGTACCCGGCGGAGAACCTGGTCGCACCCGTGCAGAAGGTCATCACAAGGACCGACTGGCACGAGGGGTGGCCGGTCAGGGAACTGATGCTGACGATGGCGTTCAACCCGTCGTGGAGGGAACCGGAGCACGCGTCGACGGTCGACTCCCTGGTGCGGCCGGACCGCCTGCACCTGCTCCGGGCGATCGCCGAGAACTCCACGCTGGGCGTACTGCTCCAGCTGCAGCCGGACCTCCTGGAGGTGCTGTCCCGGTCGGGCACCATGCTGCGGAAGATGCAGAGACTGCCCGAAGACATCCTCACGCAGTACGGGCGGCAGCCGCAGTACATGCAGGACCTGCTCCGGACGCACGGCAGCGGACGCATGGAACTGGTGGAGGCGATCGAGGCGGACCACCTGTCGGTCCACTCGCTGCTCACCACCCCCGGGCTGCCTGCGGCCCTCGACCACCGGGTGGCCCTGATCACCGCCGCGGCGGGCCCCGGCCCGGCGGCACAGCACCTCGTCCAGGACCGCGCGCTCGCTGCGGCGTTGGTGAACAGGACGGCGAAGATGGACGATTCCGACGCCGCGGAGGAGGCCTGGACACTCGCACAGGAGTGGTCGCTGATCGGGGCTCTGTCGGAAGTCTCCGGTCCGGAGGGCCGGGGCCTCGCCGTCGACTACGAGAACCTGCTCAGGTCGAAGGAGTACAAGCGGCTGCGGGAGCAGCTACAGCTCCACGCCGATCAGGCGAAGCTGCTGGTCAAAGCCCCGCGGCTGCTGGCCGCGGCGGTGGCGTCCCCGGCCGTGGTGGAGACCCTCGCCACCAGCCCGCGGCTGGTCGACGTCCTGACGGACGTCCCCGCCTTCGCCGAACGGCTCGCGGGTGACCTCGGGGCGCTCACGGCGGCGGTGGACAACCCCGAGGTGGCCGGGGCGCTGTCCCACACTCCCGGCCACTTCGACGCGGTGCCCGACGCGGACCTGCGGGACGCGCTGCTCAGCACGCGCTCCCCCCACCTGCCCGCTCCGGCCGAACCGGGTCCGTCCGCCTCCCCCGTGGACAGGGCCAGGGCGGCGATTCCGGCCCTGGACGCCGTCCTGACGGCCGATCCCGCCCTGCGGGCCACCCTGGGCGAGGCCGACCATGCCCTTGCCCGGACGCTGGTCCGCCACCCCGCTCTCCTGGCGGACCCCCACGAGTACCGGCGTCTGCTGAGCCCCGACATGGCCCGGCTGCGCGAGGGGGTGCGGGACGGATCCCCGCTGCTGGCCCCGCACCTGCTGAGAGCCGCGCTCCGGCACGAGCAGCTGCGACAGTGGTTCCTGTCGACCAGCGTCTCCTCCCTCCTCGACGCCCCCGCGCACGACCTGCGCAGCAGGCTCGCGCGAGCGGCCGAGGCCGACCCCGCCGTCGGGGAGATGGCGTTCTCGAATCCCGCGCTGGCCCACCTGTTCAGGTACAACCCGCCGCTGAAGAGTCTCACCGGGCTGCGCAAGGCCTGGGCGGTGCGGCCCACGGACGAGCGCCTCTTCGTCCACGCGACGAACCCGCAGGTGGAAAGCACGCTCGCCGACGCCACCGACCTGCGGCGACTGCTCGACGTGCTCTTCGGCGACAACGCCGCCCCGATCCGGCTGGCCCGGGAGTACCAGGACGTACTGGCCCACCTGCGCGGCGCTGTGGTGAACCACCTGCACGCCCATCCGACCGTGGTGGCGAGGCTGGCCTCCCGGAAGGCCACCGTACGGCTGTCCTCCGCCCACTGGAGCCGGCTGTTCCACGACGCGTCGCTGCTTCAGGCGCTGGGCAGCGCGGACAACACGACGCTGCTGAGCCTGCTGGCGCTCGTGCCCGAGGCCCTGCGCGAGGCGATCGCGCGCCCCGGTTTCGTCGCGGCGCTGGCCCGCCCGGAGTTCCAGTCCCAGGTGGCCGAAGTGAGGAGGAAGCAGCAGAAGAGGAAGGGCAAGGGCTGGACGACCGAACTCACCCAGCTCGTCGAGAAGGAGAGCGGCAAACCCACGTTGTCGCCCGAAGGCGTCGTACTCGGCGACCGGGACACGGCCCTGGCCGGCCTCTGGCAGCTCGCGCCGGAAGAGGCCGCGCGGCGCCTCGAGCAGCTCACGGAGTTCCCCGACGCGGACGAGGCCACCCGTCGGCGCTGGATCGCCGTCCAGGAGACGGTCCGCGAGGACGCGGCCCTGCTCGACGCCGCCCGGCGCAGCGTCGCCATGGGATCTGCCCTCTACGCCAACGAGGAACTGGTGCCGACGCTCGGTGCGAGGCGGCAGCTCCTGGCACGCCTGATGGACCACACCTCGGAACTCCTGCCCGCGCTCCACGGCAACGCGCCCCTCACCGAGGCACTGCGCGTCGACGACTACCTCTACCGCATGGTCATGGAGGACCCCCGAGCCGGCATCATCCTGAACGCCTACCCGCACTTCGCCCGGCACGTCGCGAGCAACCGCGAACTGGCCCGGCTCTTCCACCTCCAGCCGCGGAACTACTCCCTGATGAGCACGGACCCGCGTGTGGAGAACCTGGGTTACAAGACCAGTCACACGGCACGCGCCTTCGCGGACGGCGAACCGGCCGCGTTCATGCTCCTGGAGCCCGAGGCCGGCGAACTGGTGGAGGAACTCGCCGACATCGACCTCACCACGGACCCGGGCCCGCTGGTCGTCGGCGCGGCGCTCAGCAGTCCGGTGGTCACGCGGGCGCTGATCGGGGACCCGGTGCTGGTGGAGCAGCTGGAGTGGGTTCCGGGGCTGGCCGCCGGCCTGGTGAACCACCCGCGGGCGTTCACCGACGCCGACCACTTCCTCCGGTTCATGACCGCGGACGGGCTGCTGGAGGTGCTGGCCGAGCACCCGGAGCAGATGGACGTGGTGCTGGGCTCCGCCGAACTGCTGGAGACGGTACTGCGCACCCCGGTCGTGGTGGTGGCCCTCGCGGCGGACCGGGAGGTCGCGCGGCTGCTCGCGCGCCGCCCGGAGGCCCACCGGCTGCTGCGGGAGCAGCCGGAGATCGCGGCGGAGCTGGCGGGCGGACAGCGCTCCCTGCGGGTCGTGCTGGACGCCGTCCACGGGCTGGCCGGGGCGATGGCGGACGAGCCACGGATCGGGCGGGACCTGCACAAGGCGCCCTGGCTGACGGCGGCGTTGCTGCGCAGCCACGGTCTGGTGGACCAGGCGCGTGCGGACGGTCCGCTGTGGCGGGCGGCGCGGGCCGGTGAGGCGCTGGCCGACGCGCTGACTCCGCAGGTGGTGCGCAGACTGGCCGGCCGCGAGAAACTCCTGGAGGTCCTCACGGCCGACGCGGAGTCCCTGGCGGACATCGACCCGCTGGAGCTGCGGCGCCTGCTGGGCTATGCGTCGCTGACGCGCTTCCTCGACACCCGCACCGAGTCCGCCCTGCGGTTCTTCACCGTGCCGGGGTGGCGTGCCGCCGCGCTCGGGACACCCGGCTTCGCCGGTGATCTGGAGCGGCTGGCCCGCGACCCGGAGCGGTTCCGCGAGCTGACCGAGGACCCCTCGGGAGAGCTGCTGCCGGCGGCGCTCGCTCCGGCACGGGCCGTGTCCACGGGCGACGGGCAGGCCGCGCGCGCGACGGGCACGAGCGGGTCCGGCGGGACGGCGCGCACGGGCGGCGGGAAGGCCCGGACCCCACAGGGCACGGAGCCCGGGTCGGTGTGGGCCCAGGCCCTGGCGTCGGTGCCCGAGGTGGGCGAGCTGCTGCTGGACCCGGCGGCGGCGGAATTGGCCGGGAAGCTGGGAGAGCACCCGGAACTGCTGCCCCTGCTGCTGGGCGCGCCCACGGTGGTGGAGGACGTGGCGCGGGACCCGGGGGCGTGGCGCGCCTACGCGTTCGGTGAGTTCCTGGCCTCCGGCGAGGGCGGCCTGGAGGACTTCGACAGCGATCTCCAGGCTCACCTGGACCGGATGGGCGTCCTCCTGGAAGGCGACTTCCACGGCCGCGTGCGGCATGCGGCGCGGGGCGTGTGGGAGCGGGCGCGTACGGCGCGGGAGACGCGGCTGGCCCAGGACACCGCGGCGGTGGAGGAACGGCTGGCGGCGTTCCGGCCGCAGTCCCCCGAGACGTGGGAGCACAGCGGACGGCTGGTCTATGCCAGCCACGTCCGCGAGGACCAGTTGGGCGAGGACCGGCTGGAGAGGCTGCGGGAGGTCGCGTCGGGCAGTCGCCTGCCGCAGGAGCGCGGCCGGGAGCTGGGCACCGACCGGGCGCTCCATGTGCACCTGCGGGGTGGCAGCGGCGGCGCCTCGTTCGCCTACGTGCTGGCCGACGACGGCCGGGTGGACGTCCTCGTGTACGCGATCAGCGCCACGCGGCAGGGCAACGACTACCTGTGGGACGGCAACGGGGCCAGGTACACGCCCGGCCCGCTGGACATCGGCACGGTGTCCAACCACCCCGCCCTGGTGACGTCGCGCGAGCTGGCGCGGCGGGCGGCGGAGCGGGCCGCCGCCGCGGACCCCAAGGGGAAGGGGAAGGGGAAGGCCAAGGACGTACCGGCGGCGGTCGCGAACACCGCGACCGGGACGGCCCGACCGGCCGACCGCGAGGTGGAGCGGCTGGCGCAGGCGCTGTCGGCGTACCACACGGCGGTGGCGGGACAGCACGCCGCGGAGCGGGTCCAGGACGCCAAGCACCGGGTCCGCGCCATGGGAACCGCCCAGAAGACGATGCGGACGGCGGAGGCCGCACTGCGGGAGCTGGGCCTGGACCCCGAGGCGCTGACCGGGATGTCGGCCGTGGCACGCGGGCTGGCGGAACGACTGGACGTCACCCGGGAACGGGCGGACGAACTGCTCACCCGGGCCGGTGCCCTCCTGCGCCCGGCCGTGGTGATCGGCCAGGACGAGCAGGCGCGGGCAGTGCGCGGCGCCCAGCACGCCGCGCTCGCCGAGATCGCCGCGAGCCTGGACGAGGGCGGAACGGAGGCCGGCCGTCAGAAGGCCGACGCACTCGCCGCCGCGAACCCGGCCCTGCGTTCACCGGGTCCGGGCCTGGGCGGCGGCGCCTCGTCGTACTACCTCGATCCCGACTCGGTCCGGCTCGGCGAGTCCTCCGTGACCGGACGCGACACCGGGACCCCGGTCCACGGAACCCCCGCGGACGTGGTGGCGGACGCCGGGCTGCCGGTGTCCGGGGCCGGAGCGGCCGACGTGGTCGTGATCGGGGACGACGCCGTGCTGCTGGGGAGCGCGCCGGTGGTCGCGCGCAGTACGAACGGAACGAACCTCGGTACGTTCGACAGCCGATATGACGTGGAGCGGTATCGCCGAGGTGACGGTGAGACGGTCAGCCGGCTCGTGGTGCGGGTCGCGTGGGAGTTCGACCCGGCGGGAGACCCACGGACGGCCGGCGGGGGCGGGGCGGCGACCGGGACGGGGCCGGCGAACAGGGTCGAGGCGTTCGAGGCACGTGTCCGGGCGGAAGTCGACACGGTGTGGAACGCCGGTGTCCGGCTGCCCAACGGCGACCTGCTCAGGTTCGACTTCGAGGTGGTCCCGTCACCCGCCGACGCGCACCGGACCGTGCTGCTGTCCACCCGGGATTTCCGTTCCGACGCCGCGCGGTTCTCGGTCGTGGACCCCGACGCGGGGACGTTCGCCCACGAAGTGGGGCACTGGTACGGGCTCAGCGACGAGTACCGCGAGGCGTCGCACGGCTTCCGCGCGGTGTACACCGACGGTGGTCTGATGGCCAGCCTGCACAGGGACGACCGTGACATGCATCATGTCGACGCGGACGTCTCCTGGAAGCAGGTGGATCTGCGTTCCGGCCGGATGTTCGTCGCCGCCCGGTACCTGCGCCGGCTCGGCGCGGACGCGGACGCGGCGCTGCGGGCCGCGGGGGCCGGGCAGGCGGCTGCGGCCCGGCGCGACGACGGGCTGCCGGAGCGTGCGGAGTTCTCCCTCGAGGTCAGGCAGGCCGTGCTGTACGGCGGTGCGGACGGTACCGGGGGGCACCTGATGCCCGACGGACTGTCGGACCGGCCCCGTCGCGAGCAGGCGGGCAGGCCGAGTCCGAACGGCGTGTTCAGGGTGGAGTCGGCCGACGGGGCGGTGACGTCACGCGGCGGGCTGCGGGACGGCGACGGCTGGAACCGGGTGGCCGGGGACCTGGCGGCGGGTTCCGCCGGGCGGGCGGGGGAGCGCGCCACCACGGTGATGTTCCCCCGGTACTGGACCGAGGACGACGCGGTCCACGCGGCGGAGCAGGCCTACCTGTGGGCGCTGCGGCACGACGGCGTGTCCGCGGTGCCGGGGCGTGCGGCGGTGTTCCGCTGGGTCGGCGAGTACGGCGGGGTCCGTATCGAGGGCGAGGTGGAGCGAGGGGAGTTCACCGGTTTCCGGCCCGCCGGCGACCAGAGCGGGCTGCGGGTCCCCCCGTACATGCGGCCGACCGCGGCCGGGTGGGGCGGTACCCGGTTCTCCCAGCGGGCGGAGGACGTGGCGCGCCTCGGTGACCGCCGCACACGCACCGGGGTCCACCAGTTGCCCCTCAGGGACGGCGGTGACCTCCCCGGAGTCGACGTCTTCCCCTATGAGGACCTGGACAACGGCACGTACCGGGCAGTGGTGAGGTTCCTGGACCCGGACGTCGACCACACGACTCTCGAAAGCGGGCTCAACACCCGCTGGGAGTCCCATGTCGACGACACCGACCACGTCATGTTCCCCAGGGACTGGAGCCCCGTCGACGTGCGCCACGCCGTGACCGCTGCGCACGCGGCCGCCATCGAGGCGGACACGGTCCTGGACCGGCCGGACGGCTCCTACCGCTGGGTCGGCGAGGTCGAAGGGGTGCGCGTCGAGGGCATCGTCCGCGACGACCACCACGCCGCGTTCCGTCCCACGGCGCGGCAGCCGTACCTGCGCTGGCCGCGGGAGAAGCCCTTGGCCCAGACGCCGCCCGAGAGCGTGCGCTTCTCCGCCGAGGGTGTCGAGCGCACCGCCGAGTACCGGTACGCGCTCTTCGCCGGCGGTCAGTTCGGCGTCCGGCTGACGCTGCGGGTCGCCCTGGTCCAGGACGCGGGCGACGGGCACGGGCCCGGGGAAGCGGACGCGTACGCGCGGCGTTTCCGTGCCGCGGTCGACGAGGTGTACGGGCGGCTCCGGCGCTCCGACGACGACCCGCTGTTCCGACTGTCGGTCGACGTGGTGGCCGACGCCGCCGCGGCGCACCGGACCCTCCGGGTCACCGAGGCCGGGGACCCCGTGGACCTGGCGGCGAACCTGCCCCGGCTGCTGGGCCTGCCCGCGGACGCGCACACCCTGCTGGAGTCCCTGGGGGACCTCTCCGCTCCCCCGCGCGAGACGGCCGCGTGGGACCGCGCGGCCGAGACCCCGGAAGCGGCGGTCGAGGTCGCCCTGACGACGGCCTACGACCCCGTGCTCCTCCTGGACGACAGCGACCTGGAGGAGAACCGCCACAACGCCCCGGGCGAGCCCTGGCCCTCCCTGGAGGAACGCTCCAAGGCCCTGCTGAAGTTGCTCCGCGACGAGAAGAGGTTCCTGCCGGAACTCCTCGACACACCCCGGCCCTTCGACGGCTTCCCCGACGGGTGGACCCGGGCCGACATCCTGTACGCCGTCCGGACGGTGGCGGAGGACCCCGCGAACGTCCTGCCCGCGGGCCCGGGCACCGGCACGCGGACCGTGCGCGGCGCGTTCTTCGACCGTCTCGGCATCGAGGCCACGCTCAAGGACGGCCTGATCACCGACTTCCGGAGCACCGGCCCGGTCGCCGCCGAAGGAACGCCGGCCGCATCCGCCCGGCCGGCCCCGGCCGCGCCGCGCTCCCTCCCGTCGACGGGGACCGGACCGGCCATCGAGCTGGGCACCGTACCCACCACCGGTCCCGCGACCGCGCGACCCCTCCGGCTGCCCGGCGACCCCGAGGCCCCGGCCCCCGGCACGTCCCTCACCGTGCACCCCGTCATCGAGGCCCCCGTGCCGCCGGCGGTGGCACGGATGGGCCTGGAGGACGGCGGTGTACGCGGCCTGGTGAACATGGGACCGATCCCCGGCCGCGTCCTCGACGGGCTGCACGCGTCGGTGACCCGGGCGGTCGAGCGGGTCCTGGCCGACGGCGCCGTGCTCCCCGCGGCGACCGAGGCACTGGCCCGGCTCACGGGAACCGGCGGGGCGGTCCGCGAGGACGTGACCGCGCGACTGACCCCCGAGTTCCTGGCCTCCCGGCAGCGGCAACTGCTCAGCGCGGAAGGGCTCCTCGTACCGTTGCGGACCCTGGACTCCCGCGACCGGGCGCTGTGGGTCAGGATGCGGCTCACCGCTCCCCGCCCGGCCATGTCGGAGCTGTTCGAGGCACCGGCCGGCGTCCAGCGCTGGGGATTCGGCACCACCAGCGTCGACCGCACCGAGGGCACCGGCGACCTGCGCTCGGCGAGCCTGGCCGGCTCGTACACCTGGCCGTACCCGGACGCCCCCGTGCTGCGGTCGGTGTCGGCCACCGGACAGCTCTCCCTCACCCACAACCAGCGGGCCACCTCGGCATCGGTGGGCACCACCGTGCGGACCCTGGACTACCAGGCCGGCCAGGGCGAGCCCGGCTTCGCGTACGACTGGGACGCGGTGCTCGAGTGGCGGATCGCGCCCGACCCGGCCCGGGCGACCGAGGCCGTCGGCGCCCGCGAGACCGGGTGGCGAGTGCAGGAGGGGTCTGCCTGGCGGCAGCGCACCTGGTTCCCGGAGCACCTGCTGCACCCGCCGGCCGCCCGCCCCGGCGGGCCGCTCGCCCCCGCGCCCCTGGCCGACCTGCTGGAGTACGCCCCGCTCCTCGGACTCGAGGCCTTCCCCTGGCACGAGAAGCTCCACCAGGACGTCGTGGAAGGGTTCGGCGACCTGCTGAAGGACCTCTCACCGGCCTCCCGGGACGCCCTGCGGTACTACCTCTC
Organism: Streptomyces sp. NPDC014676; assembly: GCF_043084105.1. NCBI lineage: Bacteria > Bacillati > Actinomycetota > Actinomycetes > Kitasatosporales > Streptomycetaceae > Streptomyces > Streptomyces sp. NPDC014676. Next base: position 252,915 of record NZ_JBIBZI010000009.1, read on the forward strand.
GGAGAGTGGCTTCCGCGGCGGCCTGCGCAAGCTGGTCGACACGCACGCCTCGCCCCTGCTGTTCGCCGCGGACGGGGAGCCGCTCGGCTTCCTGACGCTGCGCTTCGACCTGACCGAGGCCGGACCCGCCCACGAGGGCCTCACCACCAGGAACACGGTCCTGGAGGCCGACGTGATCCGGACGGTGCGGGCCACGTCCAGCACGTCGGTGACGAACTCCGTGGGAGTCTCCGTGGGCGCCGCCGCCAACCTTCTGGGGCAGCTCAGCCTCTCCGGGCGCCTCGGCACCCAGTTCGGGGAGACGTACGCGCTCAACGCCGGCGGCACCGTGCTGATGTCGCGCGGACTGCGCTCCGCCCGGCCGCACCTGCTGCGCAACGCGGTGGCGGTGCCGCACCTCACGCTGGTGCGCTCCGACGGCCCGCCCGTACCGCCGACGCGGGGTCCCCTCACCGCCGACACCCGCGGCTACCCGGTGATCCTGCGGGTCCCCAGCACGGAGACCGTGGGAACCCCCGACACGCGTCCGGACGTCGCCGCGCAGCACACCGCCGCCGACCGGGCGGCGCCCGCCGGGCGACCGGCCACCCCCCGTCACGCGCCCCGGGACGTCCGCGAGCTGCGTGCGCTGAGCCTGTCGGTCACCCCGCTCCGCCTGGACGGCGCGGAGCCGGTGCTCCGGCACATCGAGGAGCGGCTGCGCCCCCTCGGTTTCCTGCCCGCGCGCACCCCCCAGGAGAGCGGCGACGTCACCGAGCGGTGGCAGCGGCTCTCCAACGCCCGGCTGCTGGCCGAAGCGGGGTCCGCCGTCGCCCTGCGCGACCTGGTGGCGCAGCCGCGTGACCTGCACTTCACCAGGTCCACCGCGACCGGCGCGGAGACGGTGGTCGCGCACCTCCGGGTGCGTCCGCGCTCCGCGGACGCGCCCGACGGGGACGTCACCCACGTCCGGCACCTGCCCGGGGTCAGGATGCTGAACTTCACGGCCTCCTGGTCCGACGGGACCGAGCAGCGCACCCGGACCCTGAGCGCGGTGAGCGCGGGCCTGTCGGCCGGCGGCCGCATCCCCACGGGCAACGCGGTCCTCGGCGGTGTCGATCTCGGCCTGGACTACGCGTACGGCAGCGGCACCTCGGTCACGGACGCGGCCAGCACCCAGACGGGCCAGGAGAACTACCTCTTCACCTCCGACGGCCTGGACGTCTTCGAGGCGCAGCTCGTGATCGAGGTGGAGTTCTCCGCGACCCGCGGCCACGTCCTGGAGCCCTTCGCGGCGAACGGCCGGGCACGGCTGGCGGTTCCCCCCTTCCGCACCCTGGACGCCCCGCAGCAGGACGGCCCCTCCCCGCGGCACGACATCCGTGCCGTCACCGAGGAGGACGAGCGGATGCTGGAGCTGCGCCGCTCCGGAGAGGTCACCGGACTCCCCGTGGAGGCGTTCGTCGACCGGCTCGAAGGCAGCGAGACGGTCCGCGAGGCGGTGAACCGCCTGCTGGCCTCCTTCTGGACCGGACGCGACGCGGGGGCACCGCGGGAGCGGACCGCGGAGGCCGCCGAGGAGGCCGGGCCCGGCCCGATGCCCGGCGCCTACCCGCCCGCGCCCGGGGAGGGGCAGCGGCTGCCCCTCTCGTCCGGCACCGAGCACGGCACGCTCACCGGCACGCCCGGCCGGGACGTGACGTCCGCGGTGGCCGAGGCCCCGCGCGGGCCGCTGGGCCGGGCCGCCGCTCTCCCCGCCGACCTGGGCCGCTACCTGCGCACGACGGCCGTCGGGCCGGCCATGGAGGACCCGGCGTCCCTGGCGCAGGCGGTCGTCCGTGCCGTGACCTCGCACGCCCACCTCCTGGACACCCTGCCGTCGATCCTGCGCGACAGCCGCGAAGCGGAGATACACAGCCCCGGTCTCGTCGGCACGAACATCGCGTTCAGCCTCAAGGGCTACCTCAAGAACGTCACGATGCTGCCCCTGGCGCCCGCCGAGGGAGAACTGTCCACCGACCGGTGGCACGTCTCCGGCAGAGGGTCCGACGTCACCGTCTCCGGCTCCAGCAGCCACTCCGGCTCCCCGATGACCCAGGTCGGCCTCGCCTTCTCACAGGTCGGCGTGGCGGGCCGCTACGGCCTCGGAGTCGGCCGGAGCGAGAGCGACACCCGCTCCGACGGGGTCACGGGGTACCGGATCACGAGCCAGAGCGGCGGCCGCATGGTGTGGTTCCGCGCCGACCTGACGATGGTGGTCGAGGCCCGGCGCGGGCGGCACCAACTGCTCCACGACCTCGTCTCCGACCTCGCTTCCCGGAGCCCCGAGGTGCGACGGACGGCCGTCGAGATCCCTCAGGCCGTCGACTTCTTCCTCAGCGAGCGGGACCTCGCCCGCCACCCCCGGCTGGCCCGGATCGCCGGTCTCACCGACCTGCCGCCGCTGCCGCCCCGCACCCTGCCCCTGCCCCTGGCGTACGCCGTCGGCGGCAGCGTCGGAACGGGAGCCGTCATCGAGGTCGCCGAGGTCACCGCCAGGCACGCCGGCACCGCCGGACCCGCCGTGCGCAAGACGCTGCGCCAGTCCGTCGAGGACCTCGTCGAGAACATCGCGCCCGGCAGCACCACCGTGGGCCGGGGCACCCACGTGCCGGGGCTCCGCGAGCGCGTCGCCGAACTCACCTCGCCCCGTCACCTGCAGGCGCTGATCGCCGCCCGGCACAGCTCCGTCTCCTTCGTCGCCAACGGCTGGCTGGGCCCGCGCCTGGTGCGGATCTCGCTCACGGCCACTCCGGTCCCCGGCTTCGAGAGCGTCCTGGGCCGGCCCGTCGCGCCCGGCTCCGACCTGGAGACGCAGTTCGTACGGGCCACCGGCAAGGGATCGTCCCTCCCCGCGCCCGGCACCACCGGCCACGCCACGTCCCGCAGCCGCACCGGCGAACTCGGCCTCACCCTCTCGGGCGGCCTCAACGGCGTACGCGGCGGCCTGCCGCTCAGCGACGGCGTCCGGGACACCGTGGGGCAGAGCGCCGGCTTCACCCACGACGAGCGGGTGTGGCTGCACACCGTCGCCGAGCACGTCGCCGACTACCCCGTGCCCTACGACGTCGCGGTCGAGGTCAGTTCCACACTGCTCCCGAACGCCCTCCTGCTCGCACCGAGGATGGTCCTGCCCACGTCGGCGCATGAGTGGATCGCCGCGCTGGCGGGCCGGGCCGCCGACGCGAGCGGGCTGGACCGGCTGTGGGCCCCCCTGACGGTGCGGGCCACCGCCGGGGTGGTCGCGACCCTCCGCCTGGGCGCCGCGGACGCCGCGCCCGCGGGAACGCCCCCGCGCATCGAGCCGTCCGTCCGGACCGAGGACCCCGCCGCACCGCTCCGGGTGCCCGAGGACGCGGCGGTCGTGTCCTTCGAACGGCTGACGGCGGGCGATGCCTGGCGGCCGCGCGGCCCCTTCGAGATCCAGCACTTCGACGCCCTGCCCCACCTGGCGCAGGCCCTGCGCCAGGTCGCCCCCACGCTGCGCGGGCAGCGCCGCGAGACCGCACGGAGCCTGTCCGTCGAGACCATGCTGACCCGGCTGCGCGAACTCGTCGCGAGCGGCGAGCTGTCCGCCCGGGGACCGGAGCAGATCGCGCCGTTCCTCGGGGGGCCGGGCGTGCCCGGCACCTCGCTGCGGGTCGAGCTGTACGAGCCGGTCACCGTCCTCGCCGGTGTCGACACCTCCCTGGACGACGTCCGGGTCGTCAGCGACAGCCACACCTCACGGGCCGGAACGGCGATGAGCCCCACCATCGGCGCGCAGGCCGGCTTCCCGCTGACCGGCGCGGGCGACACCGCCATGTCCGCCGGGGCGGCCCTGGCGGGCGACCGCCCGAGCGCGAGCCAGTCCACGGGCGCCTCCTCCCAACTGCGCGAGTACCTGCGCTCCGGCACCACCGGGGAGTCCGCGGACGGCGCCGGCGTGACGAGCTACCAGGTCGCGGCGGTCGCCAAGGTGACCGTGCAGGGCCCCACCGGCGAGCGGCGGTACGTCGTCGGCAACCTGTTCCTGCGCACCGTCGACCGGCCTCCGGCAGCCGCCCTGAACCGGGCCGAACTCTCCGCCGCCGCGGACGACGCGGTACGGGCCGTCCGCCGCCACGCGGCCCGGCGGGCGGACGGTTCCGGGCACCTGACCGGCGCACCGGCCGACCAGGCGGTCGGCCTGCTGGCCGAACTGCGCGACGCGATCCACCAGCCGGCCGGGGCGGGAACCCTCCCCGCGACGCTGCCGCCGGACCTGACCTGGCACCCGGTCGGTGACTGGGCCTCGCTCGCCGCCGAACTGCGTGACCTCGGTCCGGGCGCCCTGGCCCTGGTCCGATGGACGGACGCGGATACCGGGGACACCCGGGCGCTGGCCGCCTACACGCCGCGTGAGGGGGAGGTGCTGTGGACGGACCTCGGCTCCCCGGCCGGTGAGCTGACCTCTCCGCGGCACCCGGGGCTCCTTCCCGCCCACGCGCGCGCCGCGGTGTTCGACGCGGCGGGCGCGGAAGTCACGGCCACCGCGCGCGCCGGGACGCGTGAGCCCGCGCCGCGGGACGAACCCGCCGCGCGACCGGGGGACTCCGAGCGGGCACACCCGCAGGACCACCCCGCCGAGACGGTGGAGGAGCGCGTGCTGCGCCTGATGCGGGGGGACGCGCCACAGACCGACCTCGACCGGCTCACCGGCCTGGTGGACCAGGTGGCCGACAAGGCCGAGCGGGAACGGCGGGACACCCTGGAGCGGACGGGTCCCCAGGACCCCGGCGACCTGGCGTGGTGCGTGCTGCTGCTGGAACGTCTGATGGCCGCCCGCTACCCGGGCGCCCTTCTGCCGGACGGCCGGCGGCTGCCCGGCGGGGCACGTCCGGCGGCCACCGCCGACGACTCGGTGCTCGGAGCGTCCGGCACCGCGGCCCGGCTGGCGCCCGGCGCGGGCTGGGCACGGGTGGAGTCGTGGCAGGCGCTGGCGGAGGCGACCGACGCGGCGGGTCCGGGCGCGACGGCGCTGGTGCTGTGGAGCCGGCGCCAGGACGTCGGGCACGCCTTCGCGTACGCCGAAGGGGCGTGGATCGAGATGCAGGAGCGCAGCGGGCACAGGGTGACGACGACGCCTCCCGCCCGGGACGCCCTGCACGCCCGGGCCGTGGTGGTCGGCGGGGACGGCCGGGTACGACCGGACGGGCTCCGGGCGGCCGTGGAGTCACAGTCCGCGCCCCGTGTCCTGGCGGACCCGCCCGGCGACCACCGGTACGGAGCGCTCGGCCTGGAGCTGGAGTACCCCGCGCAGGGCATCGAGGTCCCCCCGGGTGTGGACCCGGAGTCGCTCCCCTTGGTGGTGGCCCGGTCCGATTACTTCTCGGTGGCGACCGAGGAAGTGGACGGCAGGCTGTTCGTCGAGATCGTCGGCGCTCCGGCGAGCATCGTCCCCGGGGACACCGGGCGCCTCGACTTGGACGACTACTTCCACCGGCTCGAACAACTGGACCGCCGGTTCCGCGCCCGCGACCTGAGCGCCTACTTCGGCAATCTCGGACGCGGGGCGGCCGCCGCGCCGCCCCCGCTCACGCCGTTCGACCGGATCTTCTCCCGCGACCTGGGGTTCACCGTGGCCGAGGAGGCGCGGGGACTGGGGCTGAGGCGCACGCCGTACCGGGACATCATCAACCCCCAGTACACGGTGGGCGTGCCGGTGGCGGGCCTGTACGAGGCGCTCGCGCATGTCCTGGAGGGGACCACGTCGCGGGCGGCGCGAAGGGTGCTCCGGGAGGCTCTGCTCTTCGGGACGTGGGCCGCGGCCGAGTACGTCTCGCACCAGTACCTCGCCGGGGTGAACGTCCCGCCCCTGTTCGTCGATGCCCTCGACCGTGACGAGGACGTGCGGGCGGTCCGCGGTGCGACGGCGTTGATGTACGAGCAGGCGGCGGCGATGGCCGCCTACTTCTACGACATGTCGCTCCGTGCGGAGAGTCCCGTCGGTCTGATGAAGAACTATCTGGCCGTCGCTTCCAGGACCTCCCTGGCCGGGATCCGCGCCGGACTGCCCGCGCGCGTCCGCGTCTTCCTGGAGGATCACGCGCAGGAGATCAAGGACCGCTTCGTCGGCGCCGCCAGGCGCGGCTACCGGCTCGACCTGCCGGACCCCTCGCAGCCGCTCCCGTATCTCGACATCGAAGGGATCACCACCGACAGCGGCCTCACGCTGGGTGACTACCTGGACAACCTGCTGATCGACCGCCCGGCCGCCCTGGCGTCCCAGGGCGTCCTCGGGATCCGCACCAACTTCCAGCACCTCGACACCAACCCGGACGAGCACGGCGCGGCACGCCAATCACTGCCGCTGGCCCTGCTGGAACTGCGTTCCTACGGACCGGCCGACGCGACCTCCGTCGCGGAGCTTCGCCGCGTGTCCCAGACCGTCATCGGATGGGCCAGGGACGCGTACGAGGACGTCGACCGCCTGCGCTCCCAGGGTCCGGAGACCGCCGAACCGAGCCGCGGGGACCTGCTCACCCTGCTGAACAGCACCGCTGCGCCGGCTCATGAGCTGCGCAGGCTGCTGGTCAGGGGCTTCGAGTCGGAGGCGCTCCTTCCGCAGCGGCTCCAGGTCGGCCCGCTGCTGCCGCACCCCGTGGTGCGCGCTCTGATACGGGGTGTGCTGGGCGCAGTCGGCCGGCGGCCGGTCTCCGCCTCCCGTGACGAGTACCGTGCGGCTCTTCGCGCGCTGTCCGACCTGACCGGTGTCCTGGACGGCCTCCTGCGGCGAAGGGATCTCCCGGCGGACGCGAGGGGACCGCTGCGGGAGGTCACGGAGGCGCTCCAGGTGCTCCGGCGGTTCTTCGAAGGAGGCGGTGGCACGGGGCAGGGACGGCCGGACGACCGGCCCGGCGGGCCCGGCGGGCCCGGAAGGCCGCCCCGGGGACAGGACGGAGGCGGCGCAGGCCAGGGGCGGCCGGCCACGGCCGGCGGCCACGCCGCACCGCCCTCCGGGACACGGCGTCCGGCCGGGTCGCGGCAGCCCTTCGTCGGCATGATCAGCACCGACGACGCGATGGCGAACGGCCTGCGGGCGGCGGCCGAGGAAGTCCGCCGCAACGGCCGGCCGGAGCAGGCCGAGCGGCTGGCCAGGGCGCTGGAGACCTACCGGGAGACCACCACCGCCGTCCCGGAGGACGCGGCGGGGTCCGTGGACGGCGAGGGCGCGCCCGGCACAGGCGCGCAGAGGCCGCGCGACGAGGTGGCCACGGGGCCCGTACCCGAGTCCGCGGTGGAAGAACCCGCTGCCCGGAAGTCCGTGCTGGAGGAGCCTGCCGTCCACGAGCCCGCCGTCGAGAAGCCCAGCGCCGCGGCTCATGCCGCCGCGGTGAACGGTGCCGCGGCGGAGAGCGGCGCGTCGACCGGGGAGGCGCGGGCGGCCGAGAGGGCTTCGGAGAAGGAGGCGCCGGCCGGCGAGGCGCCCCGGGAATCGGCTCCGGCGGCCGCCGGGAAGTTCGACGGGGGCGATCCGGTCGTCGGCGCGGGACTCGACGAGCAGCTCACGGCGGACGCCGGTGAACCCGCGCCCCGCGCCCCCTGGTACACCGGGCACGGCATGCTCGGCTCGGGCACGGTGCAGGGCGTCGCCGTGTGGACGCCGGAGCGGGCCCGGACCGCGGCCACGGCGGTGGTCAAGGGGATCGCCGACCCCGTCCTGGCCCGGCGGGTGCGCGACGAGGTCGCCACCGTGCTCCTCGTCGACGACGCCAGGAGCTGGGGCGACCTGCTCGCGCTCGGTGCGTTGCGCGTCGTCACCGGCCGGCTGGTGTGGATCCGCCCCGTGCCGGCCGGGGTCGAACCGGCGCGGGAGGCGGCCGTCCCGGAGGAGGTGCGCAGTTACGGGGTGCGGTTCAACTCCACCGCAGCCGCCGCCGAGCGCTCCAGGACCGTCATCTCCCGCGCCGACCTGGTGCTGCTCACGGCGATCAACGTGGCCTCCGCCGCGGCCTCCGCGGTGGTGCTCGGCGCGCCGACGGTCATGACCGAGGCCGGGCGGACCCGGTCCCGCGGCGTGCGCCAGACGGTGATCAGCGGGAACAAGCTCTTCCTGGAGGGGACGAACCGGTTCACCGCCGGCGTGAAGGTCCGGCTGTTCGTCGACGGGGTGGAGCACACCGTCGACGAGACCGTGGACCGCGGCCTCGTCCTCGGCCTCCCCGTCGTCCAGTCCGGGCCCGCCGAGCCGCGTCCGGGCCCGCGCGGGGAAGCCGAGGCCGCGCTCGACGGCACCGCGAGGCCGAGGCTCGGCGGCGAGGTCCTGCACGCCGTCGACGTGACCCCCGTCCTGGCCGGCCAACAGCACCGGCTGCGCGCCGCGGGGGTGTCCGCCACCACGGCGTACGAGGTGGTGCGGGAACTGGGCCGCTGGATCAACGAGCGCACCGTGATCGGCCGCTACGGCTGGCTGTCCACCAGCGGTGACTCCTCCGACCGCATCAGCCACGGCATCCCCCTGCGCGGCCTCGACGGGTTCGAGGGCCATGTCCGCATGCGCCTCGCCCCGCAGAGCCTGCGCCTCCTCGGCGTCACCGACGGGGTCAGGACCCGCGCGGACCTCGGGGTGGGGCTGACGACGATCACCGGCGACGGCGGGGAGAGCGGCGCCTCGCTCACCTTCGGCGTCAACGCCTCCGGCCTGGTCGCCCCGGGGCTCGCGCCGCACGGCGGCCACCGCACCGAGGTCAAGGGACTGGCCCCGCTGTTCACCGTCACGGCCGGTACGTCCCGTGGCTGGCACCACCGCCTCACCTCGCAGCCGCTGACCCACGTCATCCTCAACACCAAGGAGCCGCAGGCCCGTTACGAGGCGGTCCTCGGTTTCGACATCACCTGGACGTCCTCCACCCACCAGGACCTGCAAGCCCTGGCCCCCGCCGTGCGGGTCGACGCCGAGCTGGGAGTGCCCTGGCGCGACGGACGGGGCGCCGCCGAGTTCGAGGAGCGCGTGCTGGGCGCGGTCCGCACGCCGTACGTGGCCGACGCTCTCGCCGCGCCGCGGGCACTGTCCGCGCCGGTCGACGCACAGCCGCACGTACGGGCGCTGCTACGGCTCGCCGACGTCCGCCCCGCTGCCCGCACGGGGCGCCCGGACCGTCTGCTCGGCCCGGTCCACCGGCCCGTGCGCCATCCCCGCGAGTCCCTGGCCCTGGCCAGCCGCCGCGGTCTGGGCCACGCCGTCGCCGCCGCGCTGCCTGGCGCGGAGCTGGTGGAGGACGGCTTCCGGGCGCGGCTCGCCGAACTCGCCCGGCAGGGCCGCCTGGGCCGGATCGACTGGGCCACGGTGGACCGCCAGCTCGCCGTGCACTTCGGCCGCCCCGCCCTGGAGGGCGACCTGACCAACGTCCTCGCGGGCGTCGGTCACACCCTGCGGGCCGGCGGGCGCGAGGTGACCCTCACGGTCCGCGCGCACCTGCTCGACTCGCTGCGCGTCACCTCGTACCCGATGGTTTTCAACACCCGGGCGGCCGTCGGCCAGTCGGTGACCGGTGGGACCGACAGCCGGTGGACACTCCAGGCGGGTGCCGGAGGCGCCGTCCGCGTCGGGCTGGGCGGCGTGTTCCGCCTCCAGCTGGGCGGCCTGCGCCTGCTGGGCCGCCTCACCGGCGGTTCGGGCGAACACTTCACCGGAGTGGCCAAGACCTACCGGCGTATGGAGACCACCGGTGACGTCGACGAGCACGTCCTCGACGTCGCCTACGAGTTGTCCCTGGGGATCGGGCACGAGACGCCGGACACCTGGTGGCTGGAGCGGCCCGGGGACCTGGTCGCCCAGATCGTCGTCCCGCACGAGCACGCCCCCGCCACCCCGGTCCCCGAGGAGCAGGCACTGGCCGCGGGCACCCTGCGCCGGGCGATGCGCGCCTGGCCGGCGGGCGTGGAGATGCTCGACCTCTCCTCGGGTGCCTTCGGCCTGTACCCGTCGTTCCTGGTGATGCCCGCCCTCCGGCAGACGATCGCCGGCATGTACGCGCGGCTCCACCGCGGCGCCCCGCTGCCGCGCGAGATCGCGGCGATGACCGGCCCGCAGTCGCTGGCCGCCTACTTCGACCAGCTCACCGGCGAGCGGGGCCGGGCGGCCGACTTCCCGGCTGCCGACGGCTCGCGCACCACGGTGCGGCTGCGGCTGCGCCTCTACGCGCCCAGGAAACTCGCGTCCACCGGGGGCGAGACCGAGATCGAGCAGTACTCCCAGGGCGCCGAACGCCACGCCATGCCGCGGGAGGCCGGTCACGCCGTCGAGGTCCAGGCCACCGCCGGACCGCAGTTCCGGTTCGGTTCGGACTCCGGCGCCGACGCCGAGGTCACGGACGGCGACGAGTCCGGCGGGGGCACCGGCCACCACGGCGGCGGACCCGGCGGCCGGGTGACCGCGATGGCGCAGGGCACCGCACGGTTGCACTGGGCCACCTCCCGCGAGCACGAGGAGGGATTCATCGACGTCACCCGCGCCACCTACGCGGGAAAGCCCGACACCTATCGCGTCGACCCCGTCTTCGAGGTCTCCGTCAGCAGGACCAAGGGCGGCCGGACCGTCGAGGAAGCACCCCGCTACCTGCGCTTCGCCGACGCCGTGGACCTGCTGGTACCCCAGGGCCGGGTGGCCGACGTCCGGCCGCCGCGCGCGGTGGCCGGACAGGACGAGCGGGCAGCGGTCGCGGCGGCGCCCGTCGCCCGCGGCTACCTCGTCGACGGCCTGCTGCCGCGCACCGCCGCCCACCCCGAACTGCTGCGCGCCGACGGGGTGCTCGACGCGGTCGTCGAACGCCTGGAAGCACGAGGGGTGCTGCGCCCCCGCTCCGGCGACGGGGCCGGTCCCGCCGATCCGCTGCGCAGGTCGCTGGAGGCCGTGTTCGGCTCCCATGCGCTCGTCGCCCGCCTCGGCAGTCTGCTCGGCGGCGGCGTGTGGGCCTGGTTCCCGGTCAAGGGCTTCGCCGGTGCCACGACCCACCTGTGGGTGAACGTCTCGGTGGAGCGGGCCGAACCGGCCCAAGCCCACCAGCCCCGCCCCGAGGTGAAGCTCACGCTGCGCGGCGAGAGCCTGGAGGAGCACAAGACCACCTGGAAGCGGGGCGGCACCGCCGGCGGCGGCGGGGTCTTCACCGCGCGCGGCGGGGAGCACGACTCCGAGAGCGGCCGGCAGGGGCACGCGGGCGTCGACTACGCGGCGGGGTACCTCGCCACCCGGGTCTCGGCGGGGACGGAGCTGGAGAAGAAGGTCGCCATCATCCGGGCGAACACCCGCGACGGTTCGCACGCCTTCGAACACGAGCTGGCCTTCCGCGTCGAGCTGGGCACCACCCGCGAACTGCCGCAGGCCGCGGCCGCTCTCGCGCGGGGCGTGGACCTGCTGGCCGGCGCGGTCGCCCGCGCCGCGGACCGGGGCGACGAGTGGGACCGCTTCCGGGAGGCGCACCGGCTCTGGACCTGGTACGACGACGGCGGCGACCGTCTGGTCCCCGGCAGCGTCCGGCTCCTGGTCCCCGACCACCTCACGACACCGGCCCGCCCGGGGGAGCCGCTGCCCGCGCCGTTGCGGCGGACGTACGGCGAGAACCCGCGCTGGGCCCCGGCACGGCCGGCCACCGCCACGCGTGCCGGGGCGCTCCCCGACGCGCTGCTGCAGAACCTCCACCCGTGGGACGTGCTCGCGGCCGACGCGGTCCACCGCTGGGCCAGGGTCGCGGCACTGCGGTCCTCCCGCACCCCCGACCTGGACGCCGAACTCGCCCGGCGGCCCGACTTCATGTCCACGCAGGGTCTGCGCTACGCCCACGAGACCAGCGCCGGCTCGATCCGCCCCCGCCTGGAGGAGGTGCTGCGGCACCAGTACGAGGTCATGGCCGGCGGCCGGACGGTGCGGGTCGGCTTCGAGCTGACCGGGGCGCGGCCGCTGGGCCCGGCCGAGGGCGTGCGGTTCAAGGCCCGCCGGTACCAGCAGGACGACGAGGACCACGAGCACACCGAGCAGAGGGTGAGGGGCTTCCACCACGGCGGTGGCGCGGACGCGGGCGGCGGTGAGGAGGGCTACGCCGTGCTGGGCCGGACGCCCTACGAGGCCGGCGTCGTCGACGAGGAGAAACTGGTCTCCGCGGCCGCGGAGACCGACGAGCACAACAAGGAGGGCGTCCGCAGCTTCCGCCTTTACCGCTTCGACGTCACCGTCGTCATGGAAGCGGTCGACGGTCCGCCCAGGCGGCTGGAGGTGGACGTCCCCGGCGGTCTGACCGGCATGCTCCCGCTGAGGGACGGCGAGCTGGCCGACGACCTGGAGAATCTACTGCCCCACCTGTTCGCTCCCGCCTCCGCCTCCGCCTCCGCTTCGGCCGCGGGGCCCGGCTCGGCGGCGGCTGCGGCCTCCGCGGTGGCCGAAGCCCCCGTGGCGACCGAGGCACCCACCGCGGCCGCAACCCCTGCGGCGGCCGAGACCCCCGCCCCGGCCGCGACGGCCACGACGGCCGTGGCGGAGCCGGGCGACGGACAGGCGGAGCCGGTCACGGAGCCGGAGACGCGGGCACAGGCGCCGGCAGGTACCACGTCGTCCGCCTCCGTCGGCTCCGTCGGTTCCGGGGGCGTGGCGCGGTCCGCGTCGAGGGGACGGTTCGCGTCCGCCGGACAGCTGCCGTCCGTCGCGGAGGAGGACGAGCCGGCTGAGCCGGCCGGGGCGCCGGGCGAGACCGAGGGGCGGCCGGACACCCCGGTGACGGAGGCCGTGCTCGTGGAGGAACTCCTCTCGCGGTCGCGTACGGCCTGGCACGGGGACCGGCCGGTCGCGGTGTGGCTGCCGGAGGCCGACGCCCCGGCCACGGCGATGGGCCTCGACCGGGCGACCCTGGAGCGGCTGCCGCACCTGCTGCCGGAGAACTCCGTCCTGGTCCTGGGCGAGCCCCGCGAGGGCGGCCTCGCCGTCGGCGGGCGGCCGGTGAGCACCGGCGGGCTCGCCGCCCTGCTGTCCGCGGCGGCGCGCGGGTACGTCCCCGTGCTGGCCGCGCCGGGAGCCGACCGGTTCGCGGTGCCGCTCGCCGAAGCCCTGGGACTGCCGGTCGTCGCCACCGCCGGCGGCGTCCGCCTGGACCCGGCCCTCGGCACCCTGCACGAGGCACCGGAAGTACCGGCGCAAGCGCAGTCACCGGACGTAGCGCAGGCCCCTGAGGCAGCGGTGGGAGCGCAGTCACCGGAGGCGGCGCAGGGACCGGAGGCGACGCGGGCCGGGCGGCCGGGCGGTGGCTTCCGGCTCTTCGACGCCGGACACCCCGAGGGCGCACCGCTGTTCCAGGAGCGGCGCACCGAGCCGTGGGCCCGGGACGAGGCCGCCGACGCCGCGACCGACGGCGACCCGGGACAGCGGACCCGGTACGAGGCCGGGGCGATGTTCGGCGACCCGGTCGAGGTGGACCCCGCGGCGCGGTCGATCGGAATTCCCCGGGGCGGGTTGCCGGGCGTGCCCGAGGTGATCCGCCGGCTGCGGGAGCTGGCCGGGGCGGCCGGGCAGCGGATCACGGAGGACGAGTGGAACCGCCTTCCCCAGCGCCTGGACTACCCCTACATGCTGCCGGCGGCGAACGGGTCGGCCGACGGCCTGCTCCTCACCCTGGGCGGGGCCGAGGTGCTGATCACGCTCGACCCGCACGACCCCAGGGAGGTGTGGTTCCCGGCCGCCGCGTACGACGGGGCGCCGACCGCGCAGGCCGTTCCCGTGGAAGCCGAGCGGCCGGCGGCCACCGCGCCCGGCGCCGCGGCACCCGCCCCGGCTGCCGCGATGACCCCGGTCGGTGCCGGACCCCAGGGTCTGGTGCCCGAGCGCGACCCGGCGGCGCGGGGGTTCCGCGTCGTCGGGGGGATGAACGCCTCCTTCGCGACCGGGGCGCACGTGCAGACCCACGCGGGGCCCACGAGCGCCACGCGCGGCGCGGTGTCACTGTCGTACGGCATCGGCCTCACCCCCGGCGTGCTCCAGGTCGCCAGGGTCGGCGTGGGCGTGTCGGGCACGGCCAACGCGTCGGCCCGGTCCACCAACCGCGTCGGCGACGTCGAGAGCGGCCAGGTCGAGGTGTCCACGGACACGGCGACGGTGATCGCCTACCGGCCGGGCTGGTCGGTGCGGCTGCGTACCGACACCGCGCGCGGCTGGGACGGCATCGACCCCACCCCGGTGGAGCCCGAGGACGGCAGGCGCCTGCTGCTCGCCCTGCCCGACCACTACCTCGGCCGGGCGCCGTCCCAGGTCACCGCACTGGGCACCGAGGGGCGCGAGCACCGGCTGCCGGCGGTGTACCACGCGTCCGGCCTGACCGGTCTGCCCGCGCTGTTCGACCGGACGGCGGCCGCGCTGGAGGCGCAGGGACTGAGCCTGCCGATCGGCAGTGCCCCCCGCCGGGAGCTGCTGCACAAGCTGCGCTCCCTCCCGTCCCGCCTGCACGAGACGGTCGGGACCGGGCGGGGCCACCGGTTCGTGGTCCACGACAAGCACGGCAGGCCGCTCGCCACCGTCGAGCTGCACACCGTACGGGCCTCGCGCGGCGAGCGGGTCGGCGTGACCAGTGACAAGGCCCACCTGGAGCGGGTGCGGACCGCGATCGACGGCACCGGAGGCAGCCATACGATCGGCAACTCCAGCTCGCTCACCCTGCCGTCGGCCGAGCTGAACATGCTGCCGGTGCCGTCCGCGAGCCCCGCCCCGGGGGTCGGCGTCTCCGCCTCGCTCTCGCTGGCCTGGTCCAACTCCGACGGCGTCTCCGCCGGCCGGACCGGTCTGTGGGTCCTGGTCTCCCGCGAGGTGGGCCACACGGCCGCCTACCGGGTGGAACTCACGCACAGCGCCGTGGTGGCGGTGCGCGGCGGTGTGCCGATCAGGACACCGGGGGTGCCCGGCCAGGCGCTGGTACGGCTGCCCGAGCCGGACGCCTTCGCGTACGGCTTCCCCGTGGACGAGGAGGCACTGCGGGGCACCGTCGTCGTCGAGACCGGCCCAGCGGACCGCACGGGCGGCGACCGGGAGGACGCGCCGACCGCCGGGCGCGCCGAGACGGCCGAGGTGTCCGAGACAGAGGGGACATCCGAGACCGACAAGGCGTTCGAGGCCGATGAGACGTCCGGGACGGACGAGACCGCCGAGACCTCCGGCACGCCCCGCGAGGAGACCGCGCCGAGCCCCCGTACGGCCGGCGAAGGGCCGTGGATCACCGAACTCGACCCGGTCACCGATCCCGCCGAGCTGGCGGCCCTCGCGCGGCGCGGCGAGCCGGTCCTCGCCTCCTCCGTCACCGAGGTGCCCGAGGAGGCCGGGACGAACGGCGCCGACCCGGTGGTGATCGTCCGGGAGGGGCCGCTGGGCCGCACCGTGGACCACGCGCCCGGCCTGCTGCGGGGCAC
This sequence comes from Streptomyces sp. NPDC014676, assembly GCF_043084105.1. Lineage (NCBI taxonomy): Bacteria > Bacillati > Actinomycetota > Actinomycetes > Kitasatosporales > Streptomycetaceae > Streptomyces > Streptomyces sp. NPDC014676. The sequence goes on from NZ_JBIBZI010000009.1 coordinate 268,329, forward strand.
CGGACGTGACCCGGACGACCCCGGGCACATGGACGTGCCCGCCTTCGTCACCGAGGGGCGCGGCATCGGCACGGGCCTGGTCGACGTGGCCGAGGAGACGGCGAGCGCGCTCCACCGGGAGGTGGCGCGGCAACTGACCCGGCTGGGCTTCCTGCCCGAGGACCACAGTGCGCCGCTGGCGGGCGGCGGCCGCCTGTCGGACGCGAACGTGGTGGACAGCCGACTGAAGAACCTGGACGTACTGGACAAGTACCTCAGTGTGCGCGGCTTGGAGACGCTCTACGACGACCTGCGCAAGACGGGAGGGTTCAGCTTCACCCTGTACCGGCACGGCGGTGCCCTCTCGGCCGACCCGCTGGACGCCGCGGAGATCACGATCGAGGCCACGGCCTCCGAGAACGCGCCGCCGCGCTTCGCGGGATCGACCAGGAGGCTGCACCTCGTCAACCTGGCCATGGGCATGGACACCGCGGGCCAGTCCACCGGCGGCGGCAAGCGGGTCACCGCGGGCCTCCGGGGCCGGGCCACGTTCAACCCGCTCAAGGCGGCCGGGACCGGCGTCGACCTGTACCGCCAGGTCGGTGCCGGCGAGAACGTCCTGCATCTCGACAACGCGCCCGAGCTGCTCGAATACCACGGACGCCTGACCAAGGTCGGGCTGGTCAGCGACTACACCGTCACCGTGCGGCTGCGGCACAGCGGCGTGCGGGGCCGGCTGCGGCCCGGCGCACGCGACCCCGAGCCGGTCTCACTGCCCCGGCAGGAGGCACTGGCGTACCTGCTGCCGCTCCGCGACCCGGGCCGGTCCGCGAGCCCGGCCACGAAGCCCACCCCGCCCGCGGTGCTCGACCGGGCGGTGGTCCACTACGCCGACACGAGCGGACTGCGCGAGGCGGCCGCCGCGGTGCTCGGCGACCTGACCGGTCCGCAGGGCCACGCCGGCCCGGAACTGGTCTCCTTCACCAGCACCACCCTGGTGCGCGGGCACCTGAAGCAGATCCTCGGCGGGCACTTCACCACCGACCAGTTCTTCGCCCCCGGCTGGTTCGGCGACACCTTCGGCGCGGTCGACATACGGGGCACCATGGGGCCCTCCGTCTTCACGGGAGCCACTGAGGACCCGTTCGTGATGGGCGTCATCAGGTTCGGACTGAACCAGGTGAGCACCACCGACACCACCTCCCACGGCCTGCGGTGGGTGCAGGCCGACGTCACCGTCGGCGGCCCCGTGGACTCCGACGGCACCGGTTTCCTCCAGGGCCAGACGGACGCCGGCCGCGGCCTGCAGTGGAACACCTCCGCCGGCGAGACGCGCGCCGCCGCCCGCGAACTGATCCAGCTCGACTTCAACCGCGCCTACGCCTACCGCGCCCTCGTGGACTACACCGTCACCGGCCGCCGGGAGGAGCACGGCAAACTGCGGCCGCGGGCCGGGCGCTGGGACCGGAGCGAGGTGAAGGGCCGCGAGGTCGTCTACCTGCTCTCCGAACCGGAGGCGCTCGCCCGGTACGCCGCGGGCGAGGTGCCGGTCCCCGACGCGACCCTCGCCGACGGGATGAACCGCTGGTACCACGGGGGCCTCCGGCTCAGCGGCAACGTCGTCGCCGGTGTGCTGGCCCGCTGGGCGGCGGAGGTGCCCGAGCCGGGCCCGCGCCCGCTGGACGAGGCCGGACAGGCGGTGGCGGACGCCCTGGACGCACTGGCCGCGGACCGCCGGGCCCTGGCCGAGGCACTGGCGGACCTGCACCGCAACGGCGCTCTGCCCGTCCTGGACGCGCGCACCCGGGCCGACTTCGGCGACCGGTTCGCACTGGACCTCGCCGAGCCCGGCGACACCTTCCCCGGCACCGGACTCCCCGAATACCTCACCCGCCAGGACCCGGGCGGCAGGATCCTCGGCCACAGCGGGGTGCACGCCGTCAGCCACGACGACGGCCGGTCGACGTTCGACGTCGTGCGCGACCAGGTGGACCGGGCCGCACCGGGGCTGCTGGCCTCCCGCCCCGAGCTGTGGACCGGCGACGGGCGACGGATCGGCCGCCTGCAGGGCGGCGTCGACTCCCTCCAGGCGCTGCTGGCCGACGGCCGCGGCACGACCCTGTGGGAAGACTTCCTCTCGCCCGCCGGGCAGGCCTTCTACCTGGTCGACCCGATCGGCTGGCTGCTGTCGGACGTGGTGGAGATCAGACTCTCCGCCGTGCTGGAGTCGGCGCCCGAGATCCACGACTTCCGGCCCGACACGGGTCTGGAGAGTTACACCCACGCCGCCTCGGCCACCGCCGTCGGCGCCTCCCGGGACTTCTCCCAGACGCTCACGCTCGGCAGGCTCGGCGGCGGTGACGCGAGCGCCTCCGGCCAGGTGGGCACCGGCCTCGGCGAGGGCCGCCACCGGGGTGCCACCCGGACCGACACGGACACCGACATCCGGACCGCCTACGACTGGAACGGCACCTACCTGGCCCGGGTCCGGTACGCCCTCACCGTCGAGGTTCGCCGCCTGGACATGGCGGGCCGGCCGCTGAACAACTGGCTGGCCGGGCTGTACCGCGGTCTGGACGCCGCCCGCTCCACCACCGCCGTCACCCGTGTCACCGGCGTACTGGACCTCCAGATCCCGCGCGGCATCGGGGAGTTCCGTCCCCAGTACGGTCCGTCCGCCCCGCGCGACCCGCGGCCGCTGCCCGCCCTGCCGAGCGACGCCTACGTGGCCGGCGCCCTCCTGGACGACGGACTGCCGGCCGCCCTCACCCTGATGACCCGGCTGTTCGGACCCGGCGCGGACGGCGTGAGGACCCGCACCAGTCTGACGATCCGTCAGCTGATGAGCCGCGGTCATCTGGCCGGCCACCTCCTGAAGGCCTCGGCGGGACAGCGCCACCTGCTGACCCCCGGGCTGTTCGTCCCCGGCCACAGCTCGACCCGGGCCAAGCTGTACCTGCGGGGCGACCTGTACGACCTGGAGGTCCTCGGCCCGATCCAGGGCACCGGGACCGGCCGCTACACCAAGCACCTGGACGGCAGCACGGTCAGCGCCAGCCACGATCGCCTGCGGCCCTCCGCCTCCGTGGGCGCCTCCGGCTCCGGGGTCCTCCACCCGCACGACCCGGCGCAGTCGTCGGACGGCCGCGCCTTCCCGCCGTACACTGCGGGGGGCGACACGAGCGCGTCGCGGCACACCGGCAACGGAGTGGCCGACGCGGGCAGCGAGAACCACCGGCGCGAACAGCACGTCAAACAGCAGGGCCCGGTCCTGCTGGTACGGGTGCGGGGGCGCTACCGGCTGGAGGCGGAGCCGTATGTCCGCAAGCTCATCGGGCCGGTCACCCGGCGCGCGACGCGGTACAGCGAGCCGTTCACCGGTGACGTCTACCTGGAGCTGTTCCAGGCCGAGGCGGACGAGCTGCGGGCCCGGCTCGCGGCGGCGCCCGAACCGCCCGGCCGCCCGGACCGCGGCCGGGAGGCCTTCGACGGCGCGCCCTCCTTCGACCTGGCCGCCCTGATGGCGGAGGCCGCCGAGGGACCCGGTGTCACCACCGCCCGGCTGCACCAGGAGCTGGCCCGCCGCCTGCGGGTCGGGGCGGACGGCCGCCCGGACGCGCTGGTGCTCCGCCTGGACCGCGCGGCGCTGGTCCGGTGGACCCACCAGGCCGTACTGGGCTGGGCGGTGGACACGCTGGGCGCGGACCTGGCCGAGGCCCGGTCCGCCGATCCGGGCGTCCCGGCGCCCGACAGCCTGGCACGGTACGAGGCACGCCTGGCGGCCGGGCCGTCCCTCGCCGCCGCGGACGAGGAAGCCGTCCACGAGGTCGTCCGCGAGGTCAACCGCGTCCACGACGAGCTGCTCGCAGCCGGGTCCCGGCACCGGGCCGGCCCGGTCGCGCTCCCGGCGGCCGTCTCCTTCATGGCCCTGTCGGCCGGCCACCTGGTCCGCGACATCGCCCGCGAACTCCAGGCGTACGTCCGTGCCGACGTCACCGGCGGCGACGGCACGTTCCACAGCCTCTGGTCGGACCCCTCCGGGCAGACCCACGCCGCCGGCCCGGACGCTCACGCGGACGCGGCGGGCACGCGGACGGCCGTGGCGGAGGACGAATCCGACGCACCGGCGCAGGAGAGCCCGGCCCCGCCCACGTCCACGCCCGAGCCCACGCCCGCTCCCGGAACGGAACGCGCGCGCATGGACGTGGCCCTCCGCCGCTGGACCGACTCCGGACCCGAGGCGGTGGCCGCCCTGGAGCACACCCTGCTCGCCGCCGGCTCCGGCGCCCGCTCGCTGGTGCTGCCCGAGGGCTTCGCGGACGGGCCCGGACAGCCGCTGTACGCGGTCGTCCTGCGGGGTGCCGTCCGCTGGTACGACGCCGCCGGCCGGACGCCACTGGCGCAGCCGCCGGACATGGTGGGAACGGTCCGTTCCCTCGATCTCGACGCGCGCGGAACGCTCCTCCACGAGCTGCCGGCACTGTCGGCCCTGGGCGAGGCGGCCCACCACTTCCCGGCGCTCGCCCTCGGCGCGAACCTGCTGGGGGCCCTGGAGTCCGACGGACGGGCCGACCGGGTAACCGGGGCCGGCCAGGAAACCGGACCCCGGAGCTGGTCCGAGGAGCTCGACGCCGACGCGGCCGGGTTCCGGCCCGATCCGCGGTCGCACCCCGCGGACTTCCCGCGCACCCGCCAGGAGGCGTGGACGCGCTACCTGGCCTCCCACCAGCGGGCCGCCGAGGTCCGCGCGCGGCCGCGGACGGCCCCCGGCGTCCCCGCGTACGGGACCACCGCGGCCGGCTCCGAGGCGGCCACCCGGCAGGCCGTCGCACAGGCCGCGGCGAAGCTGCGGCAGTCCCTGGACGCGGCGGCCCTGAGGTCCTGGGGCCACACCGATCCCGAGGGACTCGTGCACCGGTTCCGGGAGCGGCGGGAGCGCGAGGACGCGACGACCGCCGGACTCCGGCCCGGTACGACGCTGGAGACGGTCGCGGAGGAGACCGAACCGGACACGGACACGGGAAGGGGAACGGGAACGGCCCCGCGCGACGGCGCCGAGTCCTCCGCCACCCTGCCCGGCGAGCAGACGAACGACGCGACGGGCGGTGCCGTGGCGCGGGAGGCCACCGCGGACGCCCACGGGGTCCGGGAGGACGCCCTGACCGGACCGGCCACCTGGTTCGCCTTCGCCGAGGGCCAGAAGCGGCTGGGGGAGGAGGAGTCCCGGCGGCTCGACCACCTCGCCGCGCGGGTGGCCCGCGTCGGACGGTGGAACCACGAGCACGGCCTGCCGCTGCCGTCCGTCGACATCTCGGTCGGCGGCAACGGCAGCCGCGAGTTCCTCGCGTCCCTGCCCGGTGTGACGGACCGGGCCCGACGGACCGGCCAGGCCCGCCTGGACTGGCTGGTGACGCGCTTCCGCGAGCGGCTGGAAGCCGCTCTGGACGCCTTGGCGGACGGACGGGAGGTCGCTGTCGGACCGTCGGCGGACGACTTCACCATCCGGTCCCGCAACCGGGGGCGTGCCCTGCCGGGCACCGAGTCGTCCCCCGAACTGCGCCGGCGCGCCGTGTTCGCCGTCGACCCGCGTCCAGGACTGCTCGACGCCCCGCTCCCGGCCTCGTCATCGACGGACCACGGCGCCGTACCCACCACCACGGCCGCAGTTGCGGCGCCCCGCCCCCCGCTCGGCGCCTTCGGCGCGCCCGGGTCCACCGACGCCACCGAACCGACGTCGGCCGGGGCGGACCGGCCCTCCCTCGCCCCCGACCCGGCCGAGCTCGACGACCTGTACGGTCCGGCCGTGGGCCCCAAGAGGGTCAAGGACGCGGAGCGCTACCCGGGTGAGCGGGGCACCGTGCGCCCCAATCCGCTGCTGGCGGACCTCGACGAGATCCCGCCGGCGCTGCTGACCGGCGACCGGGGGGCAGTGTGGCTGTATGTGGTCACCGAGGACGGCGGGGTCGCGCTGGGCAGCGAGAACGTCACGAGGTCGATGGGCGAGGAGGAGTTCGGCCTCCTGCTGGAGGGCGTACGGCGCACCGAACCCGACATGGAGGAGGAGCGGCTGCGCACCCTCCTGGACGGACTTGGCCACACCGGGATCGCCGTCCGTTTCGGCCCCGACGGCGACACCTTCGCCGGCCCCGGGCGTGTCGCGGGTGAGTTCGCCTGGAACGATGTGCTGGAAGCCTGGACGGTCAACGACAAGTCCGGCCGTTACATGAGCGACAAGGTGCGTCCGGGGCTGACCGCGGAGAAGAGCGCCGAGTGGCTGGCCAACGTGGCGCGCCGGTTCGGCGCCCGGCTGGGCGTCAGGGTCGAACCCGTGCCGTTCAAGGAGCGACCGGTGACAGCCGCCGTCCCGGGCGAGAAGCAGTCACCGGAGCCCGCTCCCGCGGACGCGGTGCCGGCCGCGCCGGAGACCTCCGCGACCGTGTCCGCCGCGCCGGAGACCTCCGGTCCCGTGCCCGCGGCGCCCGAGCGCACCGCCGTCCAGCCGCCGTTCAGCACCGCCGTGGCGAACCTCGGCACTGCCCGGGACGGTACGCAGGGCATGGTCCACATCGAACCGGTGCCCGAGGAGACCGTCGGCTGGCTCCAGGAACAGGTCTTCCGGCTGGTCGAGGGCGACCAGGGGGCGGACGAGCGCCTCCGTGCCGCCGTGCGCGCCACCCTCACCTCCTCCTTCCTCAGCAGCGAGTGGGCGCGGCTGTTCAGCGAGCGGGGCATGCCCCTGCGCGTGCCCTACCGGGGCGACACCCGCTGGGCAGTCCTCCGGTTCGCCCTGTCCGGCCCGCGCTCCGTCCCCCCGGGCATCGAGCGGATGCCGGAGGGCCCGCCGGTCGCCGTACAGCGGTGGGCGTTCGGCGTCAGCGAGACCGGGAGCACGGGCAGCACCGGCAACCTGCGCGCGGGAAGCCTGGCCCACGGCCACACCTGGCGGATCCCGGACGCCGGCCGGCTGAGGCAGGTGACGGTCAGCCCGAGCCTCAGCGTCACCGTCAACCAGCGGACCGCGTCGCTCACGACCGGCGTCACCGACCAGCCGATGCTCCTGCTGCGCAACCGCGAACCCCATGAGCGGTTCGCGTACGACATCCACGCGCAGCTACGGGTCACCCGCACGGCCTGGGAGGCGCTCACCACCCTCCCGGCCGCCGACCGGCCCGGCACCGCCGGGACCGACGACCCGTGGCACACGCCCGGCACCCCCGCGCCCGGCGCACTGACCGCGTGGTTCCCCCGCCACCTCGTCGAGGACGAGGCCGACCCCGCCACTCTGACCGGTACGGACGCCGCCAAGCGCCCCGCGCCGATGGAGACCCTGCTGGAGCACGTGCCGCTGTTCGCGGTGGAGAGCGTGCCGCACGCCGACCGGTTCCTCGCCGACGTACTGCACGCCTTCGCGCGCGAGCTGGCGGACATCTCCGAGTCCTCCCTGGACGAGCTGCGCCACTTCCTCGGCGAGGGCAACCTGCGCGGCAACCTGCCCCTCATGTACGGCGGCCGGCACACCTCGCCCACCCTGTTCGCCCGTGACGGCTCCGTCATCGGCATGCTGCGCCTGAGCAGCGAGCTGACGCAGCGCACCGGCCCCGACGCCCTCGCCGGGCCGCCCACCCGCAACTCCGTGCTGGAGTCGCACGTGCTGCGCTCGGTGCGGCTGGCCGGCAGCGCGGCCGCCACCAACGCGACCGGCGCCGGCTTCGGCATCGGCCTCGGCTTCGCGGCGGGCCCGGCCGACCCGGTCACCGGCGCCGGGCGGATCGGGTTCACCCTGACCGGTCAGGTCGGCGTTCAGCGGCAGATCACCCACACCCTCGGCTCGGGCGGCAGCGCCAAGACGTCACACTCGCTGCGGACCGGCAAGCCGCTGCTGCTGGTGCGGGCGGACGCCGTCCACCACGTCACCCTGGTGCGCCCCGACGGCCCGGAGCGCGGCCCGGCCGCGGGGACCCGGCTCGCCGAGGCCTCCGCGTACCCGCTGATCCTGCGGGTGCCGTCCGAGGCCACCGTCACGGGCGTCCCGGCGGAGGCCCGCGAGGCCGTACGCCATCTGCCGCCGGAGGTCCTGCACCTGCGCTCGCCGGGGGTGTTGTCCACCCCGCTGAACGTCGAGGGGACCCGGCCGCTCGTCGACGACCTCGAGGGTTGGCTGGAGGAGCACGGCTTCCTGCCGCCGCGGCAGGAACGGACCGCCTCCTGGCTGCGGACGCCGGCGGAGAACGCCCTGCACCTGGCGCGGCTGAACAACGTACGCAAGGTGGAACAGCTCCGCTCCGACCTGGAACTGCGCGCCGCCCTCGACGAGATGGCCGACGGCGGTCAGACGGTCCACTTCGAGGTGCCCGGCGTCTCGGGTCCCCGTCGCCTCGCCTTCCGGATCACCGCGGAACGCCGTTACCCGACGGACGAGCCCGACGGCGGGGTCACCCACGAGCGTGACCTGACCGACATCCAGCTGCTCAACTACAGCGGCTCGACCGTTCCCGGCGACGAGCAGGTCACTCGCGTCCCCGTGGCCTACATCGGCACCGCGCGGGTCTCGCTGGACAACCCGCTCGACCGGCCCGGCGACACGGTGCTGCGGGGCGTCGTCCCCGAGTACACCCACAGCCGCCAGACCTCGACCGTGACCGGCTCCAGCACGGGAAGCGGCCACGAGTACTACGCCATGGCCCCTGGCACGCAGGTGTACCGGATCCCCGTCACCTACCGGACGTGGTCGTCCTACAGCGACGGAACGGCCCCGGCGCAGAGCACGGCAGACGGACACGTGACCCTGGCGCTGCCCACCTTCCGGACCCTCGACCGGCCGGCCCCCGCACAGCCGCCGCCTCTGCCGAGGCCGCGCCCGCTCACCGCCGCGGACACCGACGGACCGGCCGGCGTGGTGCGGCTTCCCGGGACGGCCTGGGTGGCCCGGGTCGCGGGCAGTGGCGCGGTGCGCGAGGCGGTGCGGCAGCAGTTCGCCGCGCTCGACCACGCCCTGCTCGCGGCGGGGGACGACGGGGGGAGCGGACCGGCCGGGGCAGCGCCCGCTCCCTCGGTGGCGGTGACCGACGAGGAGGCCGGGACGCCGCGCATGCCGGGGCACCGGCCCGCGACGGCGCTGCTGTCGTCGGCCGCTCGGACCGCCGCCCGTGCCGCGGCCCGTGCCGCGGCCCAGGCCGCCGACGCCTCGCGGCGCGCCGGGCGGGAAGCCGGGCGGCTCACCACCGGGGAGCGCGTCCTCGACGCCCACGGCATCGCCCAGGAGGCCGTGGACGCGGGCCTGTCCCCGCACCACCTGACCGGCCACGCCCACCGGATCTTCAACGACTCCTACGTGGTGGAACTCCACGGAGTCGGTACCTCCGGCGCCGTCTCCGGCACCCACGTCGTGATCGAGGTAGAGGGCCGTCTGAGCGACGTGCGGCCGCTGCCGCGCCCCGGGGAGATCGACTACGAGCGGTGGATCCAGTCGGTCGACGGCGCCGCGCACACCGAGAACTCCGCCCGGGGCAACACCTACGGCCTCGCCGTGGAGGGCGCGTACGGGCGGACCACTCCGAGCGGCCGCTACACACGCCGGCACACCGTCACCGACGGCTCCACGGTGAACGACAACTCCGGGATCTTCCGGGTGACCAGCGAGAACGACGTCCCCGCCCACCGCTTCGCCGCCACGGCGACCTACCGGATCACCGTACGGGCGGGCCGGAACAACCTGGCCGCCGCGACGTTGGCCGGCGGACCCCGGTACGAGGACACCCGCATCGTCGAGGTGCCCGACGGAGTGGAGTTCCTGCTCTCCGACAACGACCTGGTCAACCACCCGGAGTTCAGGCTCGGCGACGTGCCCGTGCCGCCCGCGCCCGGCCCGTCGGACCGGCCGCTGCCCTCCTGGTTCGTCCGAAGCGGCGGACAGATCGGCTTCGGGGCCGTCACCGAGGTGCACCCCGTGGGCGGGCGGTCCGCGTTCGAGAGCACCGTCCGCGGTCTGGTCGAGCGGGTCGCCCCGGGGGCGACCGTCCCCGGCACCACCGGTTACGTGCCCGGCGTCCTGGCCCGCATCAACGAGCACGGGACCTCGCTCGGCCTGCGGACCCTCGTCGGCACGGGCCCCGACGGGCACACGGCCTTCCACTTCGTGTACGGCTCCTGGCTGGGCCCGGTGCTGGTGGAGGTCGCGCTGCGCGCCCGGCCCGCCGAGGACCTGGCGTCCGCCCGTGGCCGGCTCGCCGTCGGCAAACCCGGCCTGGACAACATCCTCGGCCACACCAGCGGCGACGGCGGCGCGCTGCCCGTCCCCGGCACCACCCGCCGGACGCACACCACCGCGGCCGCCGACACGCTGGAGTTCTCGCCGCTGGTCCACGACGAGGGCCACAGTGTGCGGGCCACCCTGGCGGCCGCGCGGCAGACCGGCACCACCGGGACGGCCACGTCGACGCGCGAACGGCGGGCCTGGGAGCGCAGCATGCTGAGCGTCACGGAGGCCGACCTCCGCTACCGCTACGAAGCGACGGTCACCTCCCGGATGCTGGACGAGGCATGGCTGCCCGGCATGGCATGGCGTCTGACGGCCTCGCTGGGCCGGCTCACCGGCCTGACCGGCCTGGCTGCCTCGGCGTACGGACGGCTCATCGGCCCCCTGGAGAACCTGACCGGACCGCTGCCCCGCCCCTTCCAGCAGGTGTCCGACGGCATCGACGCCCATGTGGTCCTGCGCTTCAACGGCTCGGAGACCCTGGCGGCAGCGACGGCGCCGGCCGGGCTGACCGTACCGGCGGGGCAGGCCGTGGAGCAGGCCCGGATCACTCCGGCCCTCTACACCGATGACCCCGCCCGCCCGCTCGTCGCGCGTCCCGGTGAGACCGTCATCGACATGGAGGTCCCCACCGCGCTGCGCGCACTCCTCGCCGACGGGCCCTGGCTCCCCGGTCTGCCCGTCGCGGTGTACGGCTTCGACGGACTGTCCCGGATCGACGAGGCGCTGCGGGCCGTCGACCCGGCGCTGGGCGACCGGCCCGAACTGCCCGCCCCGGCCTCGGTGGAGGGCATGCTCGTCCGGCTCACCGGGCCGGTCTCGACCGGCAGGCCCACCAGGCTGACCCCGGCCGCCACCGCGCCGTTCCTGGGACAGCCGGGCACCGCGGAGGTGTCGATCCAGGTGTCGCTGTACGCCCCGCGCACCCTGACGCACAGCGTCGACACCGCCATCGACCGGGTCGAGATCGCTACGGACGGCTCCTCCTCCCAGACGGACCAGACGACGTCCCCCTCCCTGCTCCTCGGCCACAGCGGCCCGCTCGACAGCGCCGACCGCCTCGGCCCCACGGTGCCGCTGCTGGGGGACCGCGCCGGCGCCGGGCAGACCCACACGTCCATGGCCCCGCGCCGCGAGATGCTGCGCTTCGGCACCCCGAAGGCGGGGGAGGCGCGAGGCGCGCGCAGCGACCTGGTCGAGGCGATCGCCGTGGCGCGGATCACCGGGCCGGGCGGCGCCACCCGATGGGCGACGGGCACCATCGTGCTGCGCGCACTGGAGGCGCCGCCGACGGCGCGGGGCACGGAGCCACCGCTGCCCGGCTCTCCCGAAGCGGGAGACGCGGCCACCGCGGCCACCGCGAACACCGCGCACTCTGAGGGCTCCGGCGCCTCCGGGGCGGTCGACTGGCAGCGCGCTTTCGCCAGTGCCCACAGGCGCCTCGGAAAACTCACCGAGGAGCGTGCCCAGCACCTCCTCACCGAGGCGAGCGGCATCATGGCCGGCCGACACGAGCTGCCGTCCATGACGGACGAATCCGCGCGTGACGCGCTGCTGGCAGACATCCGCACCGCGGTGGCACTGGAACTGCACGAGGGCTCCGAGGACAGCGCCCGGCGACTCTCCGAGGCGGCCAGGCGGCACTTCGGCACCAGGCACGTGAACCCCGGGCAGGTACCCGGAGGAGCGCGGAGTGACGGCTTCACGCAGTGGATGCCCGGGGAGTCGTTCTCCGCCGTGGGGCCGAGCGGCCAGGGGGTGAGCGGCGCGGACGACACCGAGGCATCCGACTCCACGGACGAGGACCAGGAGTCGATCTTCGACGAGAGCTACATGAACCTCGCGCCCGGCCCGGCGCAGCATCTGGAGAGGAAGCGTCCGAGGAACTCTCTGGACAGCGACGACCGGATCGCCCGGCTGCTGATGGGGCCGCGCGGCCGCGACGGCCGTCTCACCGGCTCAGCCGTCCAGGATTTCGTGGACCACAGGAGTGCGGTGTTCCGGAAGGTGATCGACGAACTCCACGACACGGCGGGCGTCTTCCTGAAGGGCCTGTCGGACCAGGAACTCGCCGAGCGGCTGACCGATGGGCACTACCAGGAGTATCCGGAGCTCACCCGCTATCTCCAGCGGGTGAACAGGCAGGTGCTCTGGGATCGCAACAACCGGGAGGACGTGATCACCCGTTCTCAGCTCAGTGGTTCCGCGGTCGTCACCTTCCACCACGAGCGGAACGACCCCCACGCCGCACAGCGGATCGCCGACGTCCTCACCGCGATGGACACGATCCGTGCGGCCGGATACGCGCTGCCCGAAATGAACTTCCACCTTCCGCGCTACCGCCGGCGTCTCGACATCGGCCTGCGGTCAAACGGCGAGTTGCGCGTCAAGGAGACCGAGTTGCTTTTCGACACCGAAGCGGAGGCTTTCGAACCGAACCACGTGATCATCTCCCCCGATCCGCGGTTCGATCCGGCGACCGATGAGGTGTACGCCGTGTACGACCGGGTTCCGAACCGTGTCGTCGGTCTGGCGGTCCACGAGACCTTCCATGTCCTGCACTTCCTGAACGATCCCGTCGGCTACATCGACCAGCACAGAACGCGGTTCACCCAGCGCTCCGAGAAGCAGGCCCTCGCATTGGTCAGCGAGTACGCCGCCGAGGGCGGCCCGTTCGAGGCCATCGCCGAGTACGCCACCAGCCTCGTCTTCGGAACGCGCTACGACGGTCCGATCCAGCACCTGCTGGAGACCGTCCATCGCCGACTGGGTGGGCCGCTGCCCACCGCGGAGGACAGCGCAGGCACCCGGTAGGACGGGGGCCTCATCCGTCGAGACCGGCCGGGGCGGAGCGGCCGGCCCCGGTCTCGGCGTGCCCTACGCGGGTCCCCCGTCCCTGGTGTCTTCCCCCGCTGCCTGCCGCGGGTCCGACCAGATGTCGGGGCGCCTGCCGATCAGGGCTGTCGCGGCGGACCGGCAGGCGGCGACGAACGCGGCGACGGCAGGGGAGTCGTCCGTCCGGCGCCACATGACGCTCATGAGGACGGAGAGCCCGGGCAGGGGCACGAACGCCAGGCCCGGGGACGAACTGAGGCGCAGCGACGCGGGCACCGCCGAACAGCCCAGACCGTCGGCCACCATGTCGAGCACGGCCGCGGGAGCGGTGGGGACCGGCTCCAGCCGGACGCGGGCGGCCGACGCGGCGTCGCGCAGCCCGGTCCAGCAGTGCCGCCGTTCCCTGACCGGGAACAGCAGGGGTCCGTCGGACAGGGCGGACAGCGGCATCCGCTCCGCCCCCTCCAGCGGATGCCCGGAGGCGACCAGCCCGTGCACAGGTTCGCGTACCAGCTCTTCGGAGACCAGGCCGGGCAGGTGGGGACCTCCCCAGGTGAGGGCGGCGTCGATCCGATGCCCGGCCAGCGCGCTTGCCTGTTCCTCGTCGGAGAGGTCGAGCACGGCGATCCGAGCCTGCTCGCGCCCGTGGCGGAACCGGTGGATGGCCTCGGAGAGCAGGCTCCCGGCCGGGCTGGGCAGGGGGGCCGCGATGCTCAGGACGGAGGGGGACGGCCTCGCGTAGTCCCGTGCGATCCGCACCAGCCGGGCGTTCTGGGCCAGTACGCGCTCCGCCTCCGGGCGGAGCAGGCGTCCCGCTTCGGTCAGCGAGGCACCGTGCGGTGTGCGGTGGAACAGCGGGACGCCGAGCGCGCGCTCCAGTTGCCGCACCTGACGGCTCAGCGAGGGCTGGGCGATCGACAGCCGAGCGGCGGCGTGGCCGAAGTGCCCCTCGGCGGCCAGAGCCAGGAAGGCCCGCAGCAGCCGGGGGTCGGGATCGTCGGCGGACTGTCGGTCGACTGGGTCCATGGAAACCTTCGCGGTCGGGGGTGCTCGTCGTGCCGGGAAGTGCCGTCGTCTCTCCGGTGGGCGGGTGCTGCGGGCGTTGCCGCCCTCGCGCGGCCCTCTCCCGCGCATGTGTGTGCCGCCCTCGGGAGAACACCTCGGCTCTTCCCCGCCGACGTGTCGCGGACGGGGTGCCGTGCGCCGAGCCGCCGCCGGTGCGGCGCACGGCAGGCCGCGGCCGTCGGCATCGGAACATGGGTTACACGACGTGGAGCCGTCTCCGGTTCACCAGGACTCGCCGGGAACGGCCGCTCGTGGCGGCCGGCCGGCGATGACGTAGGCGCACTCCACAGCGGGGTGGCTCCGGAGCCGGTCGCTGGTGGTGACGCCGGGTTCGAGGACGGCGTGCGGGACTTCGAGGCCGACGTCGTGCGGCGTGACCCGTTCGTAGCGGGCGGACCCCCGCGAGGACAGGACGACGGAGCGTTGGCCGGGGCGGGCGAGGGTGGGGGCATGCCGTCGTCCGTGGTGACGCGGGCGGAAGCCGTGAGCGGCGCTCCGCCCGCCGGGTTCGGCGCGGCTCGGGCGACGGCCGCCGTGCCGGGCGGTCACTGAACCGCAGCCGGCGGTCGACGTGCGGGGGCAGCAGCGGCGCGTGCGTGCCGAGCGTCCCCGGGAAGGAGGCGGTGACCGGGCCGGGGCTGATGCGGGAGCATCCGGTCAACTGCCGTCGCACCGGCGGCTCGGGGCGGAGGAACGCGTCGTTGAAGTGTGGCGGGATCGTGTTCGCGGGGACGAGCGTGGGTCCCAGTCCGGCGGCGTACCCGATGGCGGACGGTGCCTGTTCCGTGCCCACCGCGGCCTTGGGCCGGAATCCCGCGTCGACGCAGGCCCGTTCGAGGAGGTCGGCGAGGCCGCTGTCCGGGGTGGAGTGCACCCATTCCCGCTCGGCGAGGTCGGCCAGGCGGACGCCGGGCGCCCGCGGTGACGCGGCCACCGGATCGTCGACGCGGCTGACCGCCAGGAACTTCTCTGTGCCAATGTGACGGGCGGCGCCCTCCCAGGCGTCGGGCAGGGGGCCGACGGCGGCGTCGGCCTGGCCGGCGGTCATAGCCTGGGCCGGCTTCGCGGACCGACGGTGTTCGAACAACCGGACCCGCACCCCTGGACGCCGCTGCCGCCACAGAGCCGGCACCGTGGGCAGCACACCGGAGCTGATCGAGCTGAGCGTGGCCAGGTGCGGTTCGCCCGTGGCGACGCCGGCGGTCCGGCGCGCGGAGACGGTGGCACGGCCGCCCTCGACCAGTGCGGCGCGGACGTGGGGAGGTATGCCGTCACCGTGGGCAACATCGCCCTGTCCTTCCACCGGGCCGCCGCCGTCACCCGCCGCATCCTGGAGGCCCACGGCCACCGGGTGAACAGTGTGGAGGCGCCGCACGAGCAGATGTTCCGGCTGCAGGAGGACGGGGACGTCGACGTCCTGTTCTCCGCGTGGCTGCCCTCCAGCCACGACACCTACCTCTCGCACTACCGGGACCAGGTACGTGTGCTGACCCCCACTACCGGCCGTACTACGTGTGGGCGGTCCCGCCGCACGTGCCGGCCCAAGCGGTGCGAGAGGTCGCCCACCTCGCGCGGGGCGGTCTCCGGCGGGAAGTGAGCCCGCGACCGCTCGACCGCCGTCAGTCCAGCGGGCCGATGGTGCCGGTCAGCGCGAGCGGCGTACCGTCGGGCAGCGTGATCCGGGAGTACAGCAGGCCCCGCTCGAAGTCCTCCAGATGAGTGATCGTGGCTCCGGACACCTCTTTCCAGGACGTCAGGTACACATCCGGGCGGATCTCCGCCGTCGTGATGGCCACGGTCTCGGTGTGGCCGTCCGGCACCAGCTCTCCTCCCTTGATGACGGTGAAGGTCATCCGTTCCTCGGATTCGAAGTGGATCTCCAGGGTCAGAACTCCCAGGTCCGCGAGGAAACGATGGCCGATGATCTGCTTCTGCGACATGTCATGCCTTCCCTTGTGTGGTGGGAGACACGATCCTTCACACCTGTCACAGAGGCATCCGTCATCCGACTTAGGATGCCCTGGCCGCCCGGCGCGACGGCGCCATGACGGCCCGGCCCTGCGTGGTGTGGGTATGGCCTGAGTACGATGCGCAGCGTCAGCCACACACAAGGGAGCCAACGGCTTTGCTCATCAAATCGGACCCCGCCACGGTTCAGTCACGGTACGCCGAACAGGCCACGGCGGACCTGGAGGAGAACCGCCGCCAGCAACGTGAACTCACCGGCCGCCTGGAGGTGCTGCGTCAGGAGGAGGCTCTCCTGCTGGACATCCTGAGTCTCGCGGGGCGTTCCACCCCGCAGCCCGACCACGTACCGCAGCAGGCGGGCGGCTCTTCCGCCCCCCCGTCCCAGGGTCCGCCGGGCGGCACCGCGGCGCCGGCCCCGGCGTCCACCGACGGCAGGACGCCGCCCGAGGCCGCGAGGCGGACATCCGGCACGGCGCCCTCGGGCCGGAAACCCGGACGGCAGCCCCTCCTGGGCGAACTGCTCCTGGACCTGTTGAAGGCACACGACGAGCCACGCCTGGCGAAGGAGTTGCGCGACGAACTGCTGCAGACGCGCCCGGAACGCAATCCCACACCCCAGGTCGTGCGCAACACCCTGGAGGCGCTGGTCGCCAAGGGCCGTATC
Organism: Streptomyces sp. NPDC014676; assembly: GCF_043084105.1. Taxonomy (NCBI): domain Bacteria; kingdom Bacillati; phylum Actinomycetota; class Actinomycetes; order Kitasatosporales; family Streptomycetaceae; genus Streptomyces; species Streptomyces sp. NPDC014676. Next base: position 285,095 of record NZ_JBIBZI010000009.1, read on the forward strand.
GTGCGGCACAAGCAGCAGAGGTCGGTCATGTACACCGTGGCCGAACCGGATGACGGCAGCGCGAGTGAGGTGGCGGCCCGCGCGGCGACCGAAACCGAGTGATCGCCGACGAGTACCACTGCCGCGGCGCCCACGACCGTGGCCGACCGGGCAGCAGCGGCGTGTGCGGGGCAACGCCCAGCTCCGGCGTGTCCCCGCGCGCCGTGCGGGTCACGTGAGCCGGCTTCCCGGCCTCCCGGTCGACGACTCCGGCCACCGCTTCCGCGAGGGCGCTGCCGTTTTCCGGCTATGCCGGGATCGACGGCGCACACCACCGGCTGTTCACCGCCCACACCTCCGTTTTTTGCCGGGCCTGCCACGGGCCGTTCGTCGACCTTTCGCTGGTCACATGGCATACACGAGACCGGGGCACCGAAAGGTTCAACGAATCCGGAATGTTTTCTCCCGCAGGTTTCCGCCGCGGGTCGGGGGAGGGCCGGCACATGTCCCCGGCGGGGAACCCAGGGACTCAAGGCACCGAGAAAACTGATAGGACCAGGGCGGAGGCGGCCGCCGGGGTGCGAGAGCCCGGACTCTGCCCGCACCACAATCCCTTCGGTCCCCGACACCACATCACACCGAGCCAGGTTCCTGTGAAGTGACCGGACTACGAGACGTGACGAGGACTGTCCGCGTGCCGGCCCTGATGAGCCCCGCGAACCCGCCGTCGAGGACAGGACCGCCCCCCCATGCGTGGTCGCCCACTGGTGTGCCGCCCGGGGATGGCCGGTCCATCCGCTGGCTCCGGGCCGCAAGACCCCGGCCGCCAACCGTCCCGACCGGTGGGACCGACGGCACTGCAGGCGGAGCTGCGCGTGTCTGCCGGCGGGCCGGCCCTGCCACGGCTTCCACGCGGCGACGACGGACCAGCACCGCATCGACACCTGGTGGGACGCCACTCCCACGGCGGGAGTGGGTGTCACCTGCGACCCGTCCGACCTCATGTGATCGACGTCGACGCCCACGCGGCCCCGGTCGCCGCCCGGGACCGCCTGCTGCCGGGCATCCTCACCCCGAGCAGGTGAACCTCGACGGACTTGCCTCCGGCTTCGGCACCCTGGCCCTGCCGGCGGCCTTCCGCGGCCGGCCCGATCCCGTGGGTGACGCCGGCACCCTGCGGGTCCGTACGCCCTCGGGCGGCCTGCACGTCTGGTACCGCAACACCTGGCCGGGCCTCCGGTTCCGCTGTTCCACCGGTTCCGGCGGGAGGACCACGCCCGCCTGGCAGGTCGACGTCCGTGCCGACGGCGGGTACATCGTCGCGCCAGGCACCCGTATCGCTCAGGGCGTCCACCGGGCCGAGGACCCGGTCCGGACACCTGCCCCCTCCCCGTGTGGCCGCGGGACGAACTCCTGCGTACCGGTCACCTGATGACCTCCGCCCGGGCCCTACCCGCCGCCGTGCCGCCCCCGCCGCGCCTTCGCGGGAGCGGCTCCGCCCATCGGGTCCTCGACCCGCTGATCGCGCAGGTCGCGCGGTGCGCCTCCGCCGCCGAGGGAACCGCGTTCACGGAGAAGCTCAACCGCGCCGCCTGCACCGCGGATGGTGGGATACGCGTTCCGGGGGAGGGCGCCGCTCCCGATCCGGACAGTCGGCTGCAGGCAGCGGGTGTTCTTCCTCCTGCCGCACGACCGGGACAGTTACCCCGGGGTGCTGTACCGCGAGGGTGCCCCCGGCGAGGCCGTCGACCCGCGCACCGTCACCCCGAGAGAACCGGGCGCCAAGACCCCTCGCTCCCCGCACGGCCCCGCCCTCACGACACCGGCCTCGTAGTCCGTAGCCGCCGCGGGCTGGCTCCCGCATCTGCTTTCACCGCCGGCAGCCCCGTCGGTGCCGAACCGCTCGCGAGGGCCGGGCCCGGTGTTTCGGCAGGCTCCGCGGGGTGCGCCGCGGTCCATGACCTACCGATGTTAGTCATCCGACTGATGCTTGCCCGGACACGTGTGCCTAAGGTTGCCACTGGGTGGAAGGGGCCGACCCGTCCGTGACCGGAGTCCCGCACAGGTGGGACGACGGGAGAGATCTCGGACCGTGAACCCTGACGCGGAGCAGGGCGGACGTCGAGGTCGCGCCCTCACCTGATCGGCGTGTCCCGCCGGACGGAGACGGATTTGACACCGCTCAATACGACTGGCCATATTGAAAAAGTGGCCAGAGCAGGGAGCGACCACCGTGCCGCACGTGACCAAGTGGAGATCCCGATGACCACTCCCGTGCTTCCGTCCGCAGCCGAACCGTCCGAGGCCGAGGCACTCTTCGACTCCGAGACGGGAGCGCCCGCGGCCACCCGAGAGGCCCTGGGAATGCGCGCCGTCCGCCTGGGTGGCGGCGTCGCGCTCTCCGTCCGTCACGACCCGACCGGATTCTGGAGCAAGGCCCTGGGATTCGGCTTCACCACCCCGGTCACCGCGGACCTCGTCACAGAGGTGTGTGCCTTCTACCGGATCGAGGGGACGCCCCAGGCCGTCCTCCAACTGGCGCCGACGGCCCTGCCGGAAGACTGGGACGAAATCTGCGCGAAGTACGGGCTGTCCGCCGGTTCGTCCTGGGTGAAGCCGGTGTGCGCCACGGACGAGGCGCTCCGCCGGACGGCGGGGTGGAACCTGCGGCCGGCCGGGCTGAACGTGGCCGCCGTCTCGCCCGAGGACGCCGTTGCCTGGGGAGCAGCCATGATGCGTGCCTTCGAGACGCCCGAGGAGCACCTGGGCGACATGACGGCCGCCTCCGTCGGACGGGACGGCCGGCATCCCTTCGGCGCCTGGGACGGCACCGACCTCGTCGCCGTCGGAACCAGGTACACACGCGGTGAGAACGCCCGGTTCTTCGGCGGGGCCACGCTCCCGCACGCGCGCGGCCGCGGCGCCCAGAGCGTGCTGCTGGCGGCTCGCGCCCGGCAGGCCGACACCGCGGGCTGTCGCTGGCTCGTCGCGGAGACGGGCGTGGAACGACCGGGGCCCACGACTCGTCCCTGCACGACATGCTCCGCATCGGCTTCGAGGTCCTGTACGAGCGGCGGAACTGGACATGGCACCCCGGCAACGGATGAGGCGGGATCCCGCGACGGCCGGAACCTCCGCCACCGTGCCCCCCCGCCACGGCCGCGGTCCGCGGCGACCCACCCCGCGTGCCCGTCCCGGCGTCCCGGACCGGTCCGGGCGCCCGACACCCGGACCCGGCAACCACACCGAGCGACAGCACCGCGAGCCTCCACCCGCGGGCCAGGAAAGAGGGGGATCACCGATGACACGGCAACGTGATCTCGTGGACGAGACCATCCAGTTCTCCGTACTCGGGCCGGTGCGGGCCTGGCGGGCGGGGAAGGAACTGCGCCTCGGCCCCAAACAGCAGCGGCTCATCCTGGGCGTCCTGCTCGCCCGGGCGGGAAGACCGGTCCCCCTGGGGGAGTTCGTCGAACTGCTCTGGGACGGCTTCCCCCCGGCCAGCGCCGCGAACGCAGTGCACCGGTACGTCGGAGTCCTCCGCCGGCTCCTCGAACCCGGGCTGCCCGCCCGTTCCCCCGGGCGATGGCTCGTACGGCAGGCCGGCGGCTACCTGCTCCGCGTCGACGAGGACTGCCTCGATCTCCTGAACTTCCGCACCTTGGTGGAGCAGGCCCGCCACGCGGTCGGCTCCGGTGACTGGGCGCGGGCCGTGGGACTCTTCACCACCGCGCTCGGACTGTGGCAGGGGCGGTGCGCGGCCGACCTGAAACCTTTCGTCGGCACCCACCCGGCTTTCGTCATGATCGAGCACGAGTACGTCTCCGTGGTGTGCGAGGCCGCGGCGGCCTCCCTGCGTTGCGACCGCGCCGGAGCGGTACTGCTGCCCCTGCGCCACGCCGTCGAGCGCAATCCCCTGGACGAGGCACTGCTGTCCCACCTCCTGCTGGTGCTCGCCGCCGACGGCAAGCAGGCCGAGGCGATGGCCCTGTACCAGGAGACACGGCTGCGTCTGGCGGACGAACTGGGCGTGGACCCCGGCACCGAGCTGAGCGCCGCGTACGACAGGGTCCTGCGCCAAGAGACGGGCGGGACGGCTGGGACAGGTGAGAACACTGGGACCGCCGCGACCGCCGAGAACCCGCCCGCCGATCCGGCGGACGACCACGGTGCCCCCGCGCCCGCCGGGGTGACCGTCCCGCGCGAGGCGCCCCCGGTCAAGCCGGTCCAGCTCCCCTCCGACCTGCCGTGCTTTGTCGGACGCGAGGACGCCCTGGCGCACGCCACGGCCCTGACCCGCGCCACCGGGGGGAGCGCCCCGCGAGTCCTGGCGATCGACGGCATTCCCGGTATCGGCAAGACGGCCCTGGCCGTTCGTCTGGCACACCGCGTGGCCGGCGACTTCCCCGACGGGCAGCTCTACGCCGACCTGCGCGGGTTCGTCGCCGAAGGCAGCCCCAGAGATCCGCATGAGGTACTGCAGGGCTTCCTGAGCGCGCTCGGCGTGGGCCAGCAGAACATCCCGGCCCAAGTGGACGCGCGGGCCGCCCTGTACCGCAGCGTGCTGGCCGGGCTGCGGGTGCTCGTCGTCCTGGACAACGCCCGCGACATCGAGCAGGTGCGGCCGCTGCTGCCCGGGACGTCCGAGTGCAGGGTGATCGTGACCAGCCGCAGCCGCCTGACCGGTCTCGCCGCCGGACACGGGGCGCACCTGCTCACCCTCGACGTGCCCACCCGGCAGGAGGCGACCGCCGGCTTCCTGGAACGGATCAGGGCCTCCCGCCCCGGCGAGGACATCGACATGGACCTGGTCGAGCGGATCGTCGAGGGGTGCGGCCGACTGCCGCTGGCCGTGGCCATCGTGGCCGCGCGGGCGGCCAGCCACCCCGGCCACCCCCTGCCGCAGGTGGCGGCCGAGCTGGTCAACAGCCGGATCACGCTGGACGGCTTCAGCGACGACAACCTCGACAACGACGTCAGGAGTGTCTTCTCCTGGTCCTACCGCACACTCAGCGACCAGGCCGCACGGCTCTTCCGGCTGCTGCCGCTGCACCCGGGACCCGACCTCACCGTCGCCGCGATGGCGAGTCTCGCCGGTGTCGCGCCGCGCGCGGCCTCCGCAGCGGTGGGTGAACTCGTCCGCACCCGCCTCCTCACCGTCCAGCGCCGCGACCGGTACTGGTCCCACGACCTGGTGCTCGCCTACGCCGCCGAACTGGACGGCGAGACGAGATCGGAGCGCGCGGCCGCGCTGGCCCGCCTGCACGACCACTACCGGCAGACCGCGCACGCCGCCCATCTGATGCTGCGGCCGCCGACGAGACCGGTCGCGCCGCCGCCACCGCTGCCCGGCGTCACTCCCGAGACGATGGCCGACAGCGCGGCCGCGATGGACTGGTTCACGAACGAGCACTCCGTGCTGCGCGCCGTGGTCGAGAACACCGCGACGCGCGGAGAGTCGAGGGCGACCTGGGAACTGGCCCTGAAGATGCAGCTGTACCAGCAGCGTCACGGTTGCTGGCACGACTGGGCCGCGACCATGCGCCTCGCCCTGGAGACCGCCCGGCGGGCCGAGGACACCGAAGGCATGGCGCGCACCCAGCACGGCCTCGCGGGCGCCCATCACTTCCTCGGCGACTGCGAGGAGTCCCTCCGGTACCTGAAGTCGGCCCAGGAGAACTTCGAGGAGCTGGGACTGGTCGACGACCTGGCCCATGTGCTCAAGAACCTCGGCAGCGTACGTTTCGCGCTGGGCGACTACGCCGTCGCCGTCCAGCATCAGGAGCAGGCGATGCGTCTGCTGCGGGCCACCGGACAGCGCGCGCTGGAGGCCACCACCACGCTGCTGGCGGGCTACAGCCGGCTGGAACTGGGCGACGTGACGGAGACGGCCCTGCTGGCCGACACCGCCGCGACGATCTTCCGCGAGGTGAACGACCTCAATGGCGTGGGGTCGTGCATGACCCTGCTGGGCAGGCTTCACCACATCCAGCGCGACCACAGCCGTTCGATCGCCTTCTACGAACAGGGGATCGACCTGATGCGGCGGGCCGGCAGCCGCGCCAACGTGATGGAAGCACTCGTGGCGCTCGGCGACATCCACTTCGACGCCGGTGACGTGAGCGGTGCTCGACGGGCCTGGACCGATGCCGTGAACTGCGTCGACGACCCCGTACTGCCGCTCGTGACACAAGCGAAGGCCCGGCTGCGGGCATCGGCGCTGTGAGCGTGACATCGTCGCGTCGGGCCGGGCCACCGCCGAACCGGCATGTTCGACGGCGTCCGGGGACGGCTCGCACCCTTCGGCTCGACCGCGCGGGTGACGGGAGCCGATGGCGTCCGGGGGTGACGCCGGGTGCGAGCCGCCCCGGAACCCGGCCCGAGGTGGGCCGGTCGGGGGGAGGTTCAGGGCGGAGCAGACGGGCCGGCGGCCCGTATGCCGTCCGCGAGGACGGGCGCCGTGACGGCACCGGATCGACGTGTCACGGGCTTGCTCTTTCCGGAACAACTCCGATACGTATTCGAACAGAGAAGGGCGCATTCTGTCCAAGGCCGATTCGTCATCACGCAATGTCGGAAACGCATGCCCTGTGGCTGGTCGGAACCGCGAGACGGAGCACCGTCAGCAGCGTCCTGCGGCCCCTCGTCGGAAGGTAGTCCCACACCGTGCACATATCTGAGGCGGCATCCGAGGCGGGCGCACCAGGGGCGCGCCCCGAGCCGGACATCGAGCCGAGACTCCTGCGAGCCTTCCTCGCTGTGGCGCAGGAGGGCCACTTCGGGCACGCGGCCTCCCGCCTGAGAGTGGCCCAGCCGGCGCTGAGCAGGCAGGTGCAGCAACTGGAACGGCTGCTCGGCGTCGAGTTGTTCGCCCGCACCTCCCGCGGCGCCGAACTCACCCCCGCCGGACGGCTGATCGTCCCCGAGGCGGAGCGGGCCCTGGCCCACAACCGGCGCATCGTGCGCACCGCACGCTCCGCGGCGACGGGCCGGGCGCGGGTACTGACGGTCTCCGCGCCGCTTCCCGGCCCGCCGGGCGGGCTGCTCTCCGAGGCGGTCCGGCGCTTTCACGGGAGCGTGGACGACGTGGGTGTCTCCGTGATCGGGCTCGACGACGGGGAACAGACGGCCGCGCTCATCGACGGCCGAGTCGACGCCATCCTGACCTGGGACCGGCCCAAGCGGGCGGAGCTGGCGGCCGAGGTGCTGGTGGAGGAGCGCACCAGCGCGCTTCTCACGCAGGGACACCCGTGGGCCGACGAGGCGACGATGTCGCTGGCCCTGCTGGCCGAGGAGCAGATTCTCTTCCCGCTGCGCGAACGCAGCCACTGCTGGGAGCAGTTGAGCGCCGCCGCCACCGCCGCCGGCGTAGGTCTGACATCGGTGCCGACAGCGCCCTCCGCGGTGCCCGATCTGGTGGCGGCCGGACTGGGCGTCTCCGCGGTGCCGGACTCCTTCCGCTTCTCCCGCTATCCGGGGGTGGCTTTCGTGCCCATCACGGGGCTGACCGGCCGGATGAGCGTGGTGTGGCGCGCTGACGACGCGTCGGCCGAGGTGGCGGGCTTCGTGGCCGCGTGCCGGGTCGCGGCCCACGGCCTCGCGGCGGCGCACGCCGATGTCTGGCGCCTGCCGCGGGATGTCCGGCGGTCCGCGGACGCGGGGCGGAACAACGTCCGGACGCTCGGCGTGCCGCCGAACCGGTCCGAGCTGTGGGCGACCTCCTGAGCCCGTTCCCGGACTTTTCCCGGACCGGCGCCGCGGTGTGATCGGGCTGCCGGCCACGGGGAGCCCCGCCCGGTCGGACACGGGGCCCGGGTGCCGCGTCCGGCCGTAGGGCGCCGGTCGGCGCCCGCTTCCGAACCGCGCACGCCTTCCCGGAACCGAGGAGGAGAGCACCCTTCCTCGGTTCCGGGAAGGCGTGCGCGAGCACGACACCGGCCGTGGACCACGGTCATGTCACGGGCGCAGCGCGTCCAGCGCGATGTCGATCTCCTCCGCCGCGGTCGACGGACCGACGGCGGTCTTGGCGCGCAGGATCGCCCCCTCCAGCGCGTCGACCAGGAACGTGGCGAGCACCCCGGCCGGACGCCGCGCGGTGATGTCCCCGGTGGCCTGACCTTCCTCGATCGTGCGGGCCAGGCTGTCGGACCGGCTCGCGAGAGCCTCGCCGACGGCCTCGCGCACCCGGTCACCGGCGGTGGCGCTGTCACTCGCGAAGGTGCCGAGCAGGCACCCGAACTCCACGCCGGTGATCTTGGTCCGTTCGAGTTCACCCAGCAGATACGCGCGCAGGCGCGCCACGGGGGAGTCGCCCTCCTCGAGGGGCGACAGATCGGTGCCACCCGCGTAACGGTGGACGATCTCCACGGCGAGATCCTGCTTGCTCTCGAAGTGGTTGTAGAAGGACCCCTTCGGCACGTCGGCGGCCCGGGTGATGTCCTGGACGCTCGCGCCGTTGAACCCCTTCTGGCGGAAGACCGCCTCGGCGTGCTCGAGCAGTCTGTTCCTGTTGCTCGGCTGCGGCACGGATCTCACTTCCCGGAGGTCTCAGTGATACGCGACCCCTTGCGGGCCCGCAAGGTCAGGGACATGCCCGCCACGGCGGCCAGGGCGGCGACGAGGACGCCGTAGGCGACGACCGTGGCGGACAGGCCGACGGCGTCGCTCGCGATGCCGGCCGCGAGGACCGGAACGCCGTAGGCGGTGTACGCGATGAGGTACACGGCGGCGAAGAGACCGCCGCGGCGGGCGTTGTCGGCCAGCGGGCCCAGGATGCGCAGGGACGACCCGAAGGCCGCGCCCTGCCCGGCGCCGCCGGCGAGCGCTCCGACGATGACGAGGGGGAGGTTCGCCGCCGCGACGCCGCTCACCGCGAGCACCGCGCCGGTGAGGACCAGCGCGGCGCCCAATCGGGTGGCCCGTTCGGCCTCCAGACGGCCGAACGCCATGCCGGCGACGGCCGCGGAGAGGGGCTGGAGGGCGACGACCGCTCCGTTCGCGGCCCCACTGTGGATGCCGAACACGGAGCTGTCGAAGGAGGGCGCCAGGCCGAGGAAGAGGCCGGAGAACATCCAGCCGGCGGCGACCAGCGGGGCGAGCGACCAGAACCAGGCGCGCGCGGCGGGCATCACGGTGAGCCGGGGCCGCAGGGAAGCGAGGACCCCGGGCCGGCGGACGGCCGTCTCCGGGGCGGCCAGCACCGAGACGATGCCGTAGACCAGGACCACCGCCAGGCCGATGAAGACGACCGCGGTGGGGTGCGAGGTGAACTGAACCGCCGCCCCGGCGAAGAGGGCCCCGAGAGCGAGTCCGCCCACAGGGGCCGCGCTGGTCAGCACCGTCATCATCGGCCGACGGCGCGGACTGGACAGTTCGATGATCGCGGCGGTGAAGGTGCTGGTGGCGGCTCCGGTGGCCATGCCCTGGACGGCGCGTGCCGCGATGACCCAGCCGATGCCATCGGCGAGCAGGAACAGGGCGCTGGTCAGCAGCAGCAGGACCAGCGCCCCGACGAGGACCGGGCGGCGCCCGATGTGGTCGGAGACCGATCCCGCGACGAGCAGGGTCGCCAGGAGTGTGATCGCGTAGACGGTGAACGCCGTGGTCAACTGCCAGTCGGGGAAACCCCATTCGCGCTGGTACAGCACGAACAGCGGACTTCCCGCCCCGGCGCCGAACGCGACGGCGACGGATGCGATCACCACTCCGAGGGTGGACAGTCGCGTCGGAGAGGCGTCCTGGCCCTCCGAGGCGGGGTCCTGGCCGGTGGGGGGTAGTGGTGTGCCGGGGGGTTCGAGTCCGAGGAGCTTCATCGATGCCTCCTGAAAATGTCCAGTCATCTTAGTTGAATCGAATGGATGACTGTCAAGGGGGAAACTGGTGCCAGGGGCGTGCCGGGGAGCGGCCCGCCCACCGCCCCGGTGGACCGGGGCGGTGGGCGGCGTCCGTCCTGAGGGTCGGTCAGACGGTGGCCGCCAGGGCGGCGCGGCCGGCCGCCACGAGCGCGGCCTGCCGGGTGACGCGCGCCCCGAGGTGCTCGGCGGTGGCGATGTCGGCGGCGTGCACGGTGTCGGTGCCGCCGTCCATGGGGGTCTGGGCGGCGGCGCCGCCCCAGTAGCCGAGGCGGTTGAGGTCATGCTCCGTGGCGGTGCTGGAGTTCCACCCGGGCTTCAGGCCGAGGCTGACCCACAGCATGCGGTGCTGGGCGGAGAAGGCGGCGAAGAAGGCCAGGGTGTTCGACTTGTCTCCGCTCTTGGAGGCGGAGTTCGTGAAGCCCGCGGCCAGCTTGTCCTGCCAGCGCCCCTCGACGAAGCGGCTGCTGGTGGCTTCGGCGAAGACGTGGAACCCGGCCGACGCGCCGCCCATGTAGGTGGGCGAGCCGAAGATGATGGCGTCCGCGTCGTCCAGCCGCTGCCACTGCTCGTCGGTGATGGTGTCGACCGCGACGAAGGTGACGTCGGCGCCGGCTTCGGCCGCTCCGCGGCGTACGGCCTCGGCGAGGACCGCGGTGTGACCGTAGCCGGAGTGGTAGGCGATGGCGACGGAGGGGCGCGGGGAAACGGGATCGGACATGGTCTGCTCCTGTGCTGGTTTCGCTTGCTTCGGGTGGTGCGGTGGTGAACCCGGCATGGTGAATATGGCCGGTCGTCTTAGGTCTGTCAAGTGCGCTCGGCCGCCGGTGCGCGTGGCGCCGGCGATCCGCCCGTCGGCCGCTGCACGGCCGGGGCGGCCCGGTCTCAGCCCCGCGAGCCGAACGGGCGGCTCAGCTCCTCGAAGTGCTCCTGCGGCAGGTCGAGGGCGGCGGCTGCCACGTTGTCCTCCAGGTGCGCGACGGACGAGGTGCCGGGGATCGGCAGCAGCACGGGCGAGCGGCGCAGCAGCCAGGCCAGGGCGGCCTGCGACGGCGTGGCACCCACGGCGCGGGCGATGTGGTCGAGCGGGCCGCCGGGCCGGGCGAGCTGTCCGGTGGCCAGTGGGAACCAGGGCAGGAACGCGATGCCGTTGGCCTCGGCGTACTCCAGGACGTCCTCCGAGTCCCGCTGGGCGAGGTTGTAGAGGTTCTGCACCGAGGCGATGGGCACGATGTCCCGCGCCGCCTCCAGCTCGGCGACGTTGACCTCGGACAGGCCGACATGGCCGATCTTGCCCTCGTCGCGGAGCTGCTTGAGCGTGCCGATCTGGTCGGCGAAGGGGACGGAGGGATCGATGCGGTGCAGCTGGAAGAGGGGGATGCGCTCCAGCCCCAGGTTCCGCAGGCTCGACTCGGCCTGCCGGCGCAGGTACTCGGGGCGGCCGTTGGCCCCCCACCTGCCCGGCCCCGGGCGGGTCAGCCCGGCCTTGGTGGCGATCACCACCCCGTCCCGGTAGGGGTGCAGGGCCTTGCGAAGGAGTTGCTCCGCCGTGTCCGGACCGTAGGAATCCGCGGTGTCGAACAGAGTCACGCCCAGCTCGACGGCCCTGCGCAGGACGCGCACGCCGGCGTCCTGGTCCGGGAAGGGGCCCCAGACGCCGGGGCCGGTGAGTTGCATGGTGCCGTAGCCGAGGCGGTTCACCGTCAGTTCGCCGCCGATGGCGAACGTGCCGGAGGACGCGGCGGTCGTGCTGCTCATCGTTCACTGCCTTTCTGGTCCGCGCCGTCGGGCGCCCGACGGTCGTCGGGCCCGGGGCGCGCGGGGATGTCCGCTCGTCCCAGGGGACGAGGGGGTGCGTACGGTCAGGAGAGGAAGCGGTCGACCTCGACGGCGAAGTCGTCGGGGTGCTGGAACAGGAAGCCGTGCCCCGCGTCGTTGTAGAAGATCACCTTGGCGTCGGGCAGCCGTTGCGCCATGGCGTAACTGGCGTAGGGGTGGACCACCACGTCGCGCACGCCGTGGGCGAGCAGGACCGGGAGGTCCAGTTCGCTCTGCCGCTCCCAGAAACCCTCGAACGTGCCGACGGCGACCAGTTGGGCGCGCACCGCCTCAGGTCCCACGACCGTTCGCGACGCCCGGAGCCTTCTTTGCAGGCGCCCCAGCGAGGCGAGTCCCACGGCGCGGGCCGGATCGGTCTGCGGGAAGAACAGGTAGAGGAAGTCCTCCTCGTCGTTGACCGGTTTGCTGAGGGTCTGCCGGACCTTCGTCACCTGCGCGGGCAGGCGGGGGATGCCACCGGGTGAGCTGCCCGCCAGCACGAGCCGCCGGACCAGGAAGGGCTCGGCCAGTGCCATTCCCTGGGCGACCATGCCGCCCATCGCCCAGCCGAGCAGGTCGACCTCGTCAAGGCCCAGCGAACGGGTGAAGGAGAGGGCGCCCTCCACCAGCCCGTCGATGCTGGCCGGCGGGATTCCGGTGGACGCGCCGGTGCCGCGGTTGTCGAAGACGACGATCTCGCGCCGGGTGGCGAGCCGGTCGAGGAGGTCGGGGTCCCAGTGGTCCATCGTGGCGCGCAGCCGGGTCAGCAGCACCAGCGGTACGTCGACGGCCCGGCCGAAGCGGCGGTAGGCGAACCGCTCCCCCAGGGGGCCGTAGACGTACCGGGTCTCCACCGAATCCGACAGGTAGGGGGACATGACGTTCCTTCGCTCTTGACGCGGGCGCGGCCGAGCGGGCGCACCCGCCGGACGCCCGGCACCGGCGGACGTGGGACATCATCGGCCGGAGGAGGGTCAGGAGACGCGGATGTCCTCGAGCCGCACGGACACCACGAGCGGCTCGGGGACCTTGTTGCCGTTCTCGTCGCGGCTGTAGATCTCGCGGGTGGTGGGGATGACGAGTCCGTCCACCTCCTGGTGGCCGGAGATGAAGTGGGCGCCCGGGGTGTTGCCGGCGATCTCCACGTTGTAGTCGCGTCGGCGGATCAGCCCGTCGCCGTCGACGTACAGCACCTGCTCGGTGCTGAGCGTGGCGATGTCGTCCGGGAAGACCACGCGCAGCCGGCGGTACTTCTCGCCGTCCTCGGTGAAGGGATCGATCTCCTCGGTCCGCACCCCCGGGAAGGTCAGGGAGATCGGCTCGGCGAGATACGTCCACATGGCGCTGCCGGAGAAGTAGGCCAGCTGGAGTCTGGTCCACGGGGTCGTCAGGTCGTGGCCGGCGAACGAGGCGCGCGGGTCGGTCAGCTCCTCGACCACGTCACCCTCGGACGTCTCGACCGCGACCCGGTCGGCGGTGAAGGAGGTGTGGTGGTCGGCGTCGAAGAAGGGCTTCTGCGACACGAACTCCCGCTTCAGGTCGACGATGACTTCCACGTCGTCGAGCGCTCCGGGGTGGCCCTTCAGGCTCCACAGGGCGCCGCCGAAGAACTGGCGGGCGGTGATCCGGTCGGCCTCTTCCCAGCGGGCGCGGCCACCGTAGGCGTCGAGGACGGTTGCGAGCAGGTCGGACATGGTGGTTCTCCCAGGAATCGGAGGGATCGGGGATCGGCCTGAGGCCGGAGGGGGCGGGCGTCAGCCGAGGAACTCTTTGATCTCCTCGGCCACTTCGGTCGGGTACTGGAAGAGGGAGGCGTGCGCGGCGTCGGGGTAGATGCGGATGCGCGCGTCCGGGATCAGTCCCGCCATCAGGTGACTGCCCTTGGTGGGGATCATCAGGTCGTTGTCGCCCTGGATGATCAGGGTCGGGCTCTGGATGCCGGTGAGCCGCTGGAGCGCGGAGTGGTCGGGGATGCCCCACTCCAGTACGGCGTCGTACTGGGCGTCACGGGACTCGATGCTGCTGGGCACGTCCCGGTCCTCGGCACGCTGGAACAAGCGCCCGAGGAACTCCATGCCCTTGGCCTGGCTGGTCTCGGTGTGGGCGAAGAAGATGTACAGCAGGTCCTCACCGCTGGGGTTCTCGGCGCGCGCGTGCTCCGCGATGTCGCTGCGCCAGCCGTGCATGCCCGGTGCGCCCTTCGGGCCGGTGCCGGCCAGGATCAGGCGGCGGACCAGGTCAGGCCGGACCAGGGCGATGTCCTGAGCGGCGAAGCCGCCGAGGGAGAAGCCGAGCAGGTCGATCCGCTTCAGGTCCAGCGCGATGGTGAACGTGATGATCTGGCGGGCCAGCTCCGCGACGGTGGTGGCGTGGGCGCCCGTCGAGGAGGACACGCCCGGGTAGTCGACCAGGATGACCTCGCGGTGCGCGGCCAGGGCGTCGACGAGCGCGGGGTCCCAGTTGTCGAGGTTCCCGGTGAAGTGCTGGAGCATCAGCAGCGGGACCTCGCCCCCCGCTCCCAGGCGGCGGTAGGCGTAGCGGACGCCGTGGGCCTCGACGAACTGCGTGGGGGCCGTCTGGTGTGTGGCTGGGGACATCGTCTCTCCCGAAAGGTGGCCTTGGGCGGCGCTGTGCGAAGGACCGGTGGCAGGTGACTGGAGCAGCCGCCCGCGGTAGCCCTGTCTGGAAGGAGGGCACGCGCGGGAGGCCGTCGGCGGTCCGGCGTACCGGTCCGCTTTCGTCCTCACGGGACCAGCATCACGGGGGGAAGTGGAATCTTTGTGGTGTTCTTCTTGACTTGCCCGGCCGCCGGACACACGAGCACACCGGACACGTCGGCCTCGCGCTGCACGTGCTCGACCGAGTCGCCATGAGGGACTTCGATGACTGGCAGAAAAACCTCGTTGGACACGTTGCTCGGTCCGCGGATGCAATGACACCAGCAGTCGACGACCGCGGCTCCATGTTTCTCCCCCGTGTGCCCGCGTCTTCCTCCGGAATCCGGCAGGAGTTCCGGTGACCCGCACCGCACAGGCCGGCACGGCCCCGAGTCCCGCGCCGCGCGGTGCCGCCCGGCCGCTCGTGCGATTCCGGGGCGTGGTGTGCGTGGACGACGGCCACGTCCCCAGGGTGACGCCCGGCCACTTCGTCTCCGCGCCGCGGCACGGGCGTGCCCCGGACTTCCCGTCGTAGGTGCCCGGAGGCTGCGCACGGCCACCTGACCACGGGCGGTACGCCAGGCCCACCGGCCTGTCTCTGCACGGACCGCCCGTACCGCGTCATCCGTGCCGATCGCGGCCGGCACCCCACGCCCCGAGCGCCCCAAGCACCTCGAACACCTCGGTTCACCGGACGTGTCCGGCCGGACGAGCGGTGACGTGACGCGGGAACACCCGCGCCGCCCGCCGTATGCGCCGCCCGCATCGCCCGATTCGAAAACGGTCTTGGACGGCGGTGAACCTCCCCTGGTGAGATGAGATCAGTGTCCGGGCCACCGAGGAGCCCGGACCCCGCCGCCGATCGTCGCCCCCGGCACCCGGCTCCGGCCCCTGCCCGGCGTCTTTCGCGCCCTGTCCATCCCGGACCACCCCGTGCCCCTTGCGGCTTCCGCGCGGCCGCGGCGAAGGGCCGGGACAGGTCCCCCGACGTAGAGATCACACATATGACGACAACCTCGGGCCGAGACCTCTCGCAGCCGCCCCGCCGACACCAGTATCTGCACACCCTGGTCACGCAGCACCGTTCCGCACTCGTCTCCTATGCCGAGAGACTGCTCACCGACCGGCACCTGGCCGAGGACATCGCCCAGGAGGCGCTGATCCGCGCCTGGTTCCACACCGACAAGCTCCGCTCGGGTGAGGGGTCGGCACGTGGCTGGCTGCTGAAGGTGACGCGCAACCTGGTCATCGACCACACCCGCAGCGCCCGTGTCCGTCACGAGACCACGGTGGACGACATCGGGGAAGTCGCCCAGCACGACCACGCCGACGCGGTACTGGCCCGCGTCCAGGCCGACGCCCTGCTTCGCAGCCTGTCTCCGGAACACCGTGAGGTGCTCGTCCACACCTATCTGTACGGGTACACCGTGCGGGAGACCGCCCAGCTGCTCGGCGTGCCGGCCGGGACCGTGAAGTCCCGTCAGCACTACGCGCTGCACGCCCTGCGCGGACGGGCCGGTGTCCCGCCCTCCGACGACCCGGCATCCTAGAAGGTCCCCGCCCGGCCCCGCGCCCCCTCCGCCCCGTCCCGTCCACCAGCCCCGTGACGCGTCCCGGTCCGCGCCGCCCGGGCGTCGCGGGGCACGCCCCCGCAGCGGATGCCGGCGCGCCGTCCGCCGGGCTGCTCACCCTGCCCTTCCCGATTCTCCCGCCGTATTGGCGCTCGGCCGCGATGACCTGGATCTTCCTTACACGAGAGCGGGCGCCCAACGGTTCGACGGAAGCCCCGGCGGTCCTTTGACTTTGCCAAGGAGACCGGCCATATTGGGTGTATGCCTCAGGTGAGTGTGAAGGGAAAGCTGGTCGAATACGCGGAGACGGTGTTCCGGCGGCAGGGCTTCAACGGCGCCAGTGTGCAGGACATCACGAGTGCCGCGGGCGTCCCCAAGGGGTCCTTCTACAACCACTTCAAGAGCAAGCAGGAACTCGCCGCCGAGATCGTGCGCCGCTACAGCGGCGCGACGGACTTCAGCATGCTCACCACCGACACCCACACCGCCGGCACGGCCCCCGAGCGCCTGCGGGCGCACTTCGCGGCGCAGGCGAACCGGACCCGCGCCACCGGCACCGAGTACGGATGCCTGCTGGTCACCATGGCCAGTGACACGCCCACCGCCGGTGACGAGGTCCGTTCCGCCGTCCGCGACAGCATCGACGACTGGACGACTCTGCTCCACACGGTGATCGAACAGGGACAGCGGGCCGGTGAGATCACGTCGGACCGGCCCGCCCGCGACCTGGCCGCCTTCCTCATCGACGCCTTCGAGGGCGGCGCCCTGCGAGGCAAGGCCACCGGTGACCCCACGGCGTCGATGAAGTCCCTGGACATCGCACTGGGCGCCCTGCTGCCCTGACGCACCCGGTCTCCGGCGAGCCCGCCCCGCGCCGGGCCACCCGGAGCCACGTCCCGCATTCCGCGTTCCACCGCGTCATGCGCGCCGTACATCGAGGGACATCACGTTGGCATAACCCCGTGTCAGCGCCGTACCAAGGCCCTGACCAGGCGCTCGTCGTCCGACGCACCCTCGGTGACGTGGTTAGCCTGCGCCTATGAACACTTACGACTTCGTGGTCGTCGGCGGGGGGAGCGCCGGGTCGGTCCTCGCGTCACGCCTGTCCGAGCACCCCGACGCGACCGTCCTCCTCATCGAGGCGGGCCCCGCCCACGGCTCGGAGCGGACGACCGTACCGGCCGCCTGGAGATCCCTGGTCGGCACCGACGCGGACTGGGGCCACTCCACGGTCCCGCAGACCGGCCTGAACGGGCGGACCATCGCCTACCCGCGCGGAAGGCTGCTGGGCGGAAGCAGCGGCATCAACGCCATGATGCACCTGCGCGGACACCGTGCCGCCATCGACCTCTGGGAGAAGGAGGGCGCCGAGGGCTGGGGCTTCGACGACCTGCTCCCGTATTACCGCCGCACCGAGCACACCGAGGGCCGCGACACCGCCGTCCGGGGGACCGACGGGCCGATGCGCCCACGGCCGGCGGCCCCGCCGCACCCGGCCGCCCGGGCCTGCTTCGAAGCCTTCCGCACGCGTGGCTTCCCGGTCGCGGACGACCTCAACGCCCCCGAGGCGGAAGGGGTCACCTGGACGGAACTGACCGTGGTCGACGGAGCGCGTCAGTCGGCCGCGGACGCCTACCTGCGGCCGTTCCTCGACCGCGGCAACCTGACGGTGGTCACCGAGGCGGTGGCCCAGAACCTCGTCCTCTCCGGCAACCGCTGTACCGGTGTGCGCTATCTGCGCGACGGCGTCCCGCTCATCGCACGGGCCGATGTCGAGGTCATCCTCAGCGCCGGCGCGGTCGGAAGCCCCCACCTGATGATGCTGTCCGGGCTGGGCCCCGCCGCGCACCTGCGCGGGCACGGCATCGACGTGGTGGCCGATCTGCCCGGCGTCGGGGCCAACCTGTCCGACCACCCGCTCGGGCTCGCCTTCTTCTCGGCCGGCCGTGACATGCCCACCGGTCAGAACAACCACATCGAGGTCGTCGGCGTCACCCGCACCGACCCCTCGCTCGCCTACCCCGACGTGCAGCTGTTCTTCATGGATGTCGCACTGGCGCTGCAGGGAGGCCGGGGTTACGCCCTCGGGTTCAGCGCGACGGCCCCCCACAGCCGCGGCTCCGTCACGCTGCTCTCGGCCGACCCGTCCGTCGCCCCGGCGATCGATCCCGGTCTGCTGTCCGACGAACGCGACCTGGAGACGATGCTCACCGCCTTCCTCATGGCGCGGGACATCAACAGCGCCGCACCGATGGACCCCTGGCGCGGGCAGGAGGCGATCCCCGGCTCCTCGCTGGACGACCCCGGCCGGCTGCGGACCTTCCTCAGGGAGCGGGGAGCCACCACCTACTTCCACCCGGTGGGCACCTGCAGGATGGGCAGCACCGAGACGGCGGTGACCGACACCCGGCTGCGGGTCCACGGGGTGGAGGGGCTGCGCGTGGTGGACGCCTCCGTCATGCCCTCGATCCCCGCCGCCAACCCCAACCCCACCGTCCTGGCCGTCGCGGAACGGGCGGCGGAGATGATCCGAACCCAGCACGGCTGAGCGCGGCGCCGCCCCGTCCGGCGCGTGCCGGATACCGGACCGTGACCTGGTGCTACGCGCTCCGGTGCGCGTGCGCCGGCAGGGAACGGGGCGCCGACCAGATGTCGGGACGTGCGCCGGTCAGGGCCACCGCGGCGGCCCGGCAGGCGGCGACGAACGCGGTGACCGCGGGGGAGTGGTCCGCCTGACGCCACACCACGCTCATACGGGCGGACAGCCCCCGCAGGGGTACGAACGCCAGCTCCGGAGAGGCGCTCAGCCTCAGGGAACGCGGAACCACCGAGCAGCCCAGTCCGCTGGCCACCAGGTCGAGGACGGCCGCGGGCGAGGTGGGCACCGGGTCGAGTTCCGTGCGGGCGGCCTCCGCCGCGTCCCGGAGCAGGGTCCAGCAGTGGCGTCGCTCGCGCACGGGAAACAGCAGCGGCTCGTCGGCCAGGGCGGACACGGTCACCTGCGGGGTCGCGGCCAGGGAGTGGCGCGCGGCGAAGAGCGCGTCCACGGGCTCTTCCACCAGCGCCTCACCCGCGAAGGCGGCGTGGCCCGGTCGGCCCCAGGTGAGTACGGCGTCCACCCGGCGCTGGGCCAGGGCGCCCGTCTGCTCCTCGTCGACGAGGTCGATCACCGCGATCTGCGGCTGTTCGGGGCCGCCGCGGTCACCGCGGAACCGGCGGATGGCTTCGGAGAGCAGGCCCCCCGCGGGGCTCGGCAGCGGAGCCGCGACGGTCAGGGTGGAACGGGACCGGCCCGTGTACGTCCGGGCGGTGCGCAGCAGGTGGGAGCTGAGGGCCAGTACGCCCTCCGCCTCCGGCCGGATCACACGCCCGACCTCGGTCAGCATCACGCCGTGCGGCGTGCGGTGGAACAACTGGACGCCCAGGGCGCGTTCGAGCTGCTGCACATGACGGCTCAGCGAGGGCTGGCCGATCGACAGCCGGGCCGCGGCGCGCCCGAAGTGACGCTCGCGGGCCACGGCCAGGAAGGCACGCAGCCATCGGGGGTCCAGATCCGCGTGAAGCTTTTGTTCGGCCGTGGCCATGAGAACCTCGTACATGGTGGAGTGGCGTGGGCGGGCGGGGGCAGCGGCGGGCGGAGTGCCGAACGCGAACGGACCGCCGCCGCGGCCGGTGGACGTCGGAATGCCGCGCGGGGAGGGGAGAACAGGCCCGCGCGCGGCGGCCGGGATCAGGACAGGAAGCGGTTGACCTCGTGGGCGAAGCCCCCCGGGTGCTGGAAGAGGAAGCCGTGTCCCGCGTCGCCGTAGAGGATCACCTTCGCGTTGGGCAGCCGCTGGGACATCGCGCAGGTCGCGTAAGAGTGGATCATGACGTCGTGGGCGCCGTTGGCGACAAGGACGGGCAGGGTGAGCTCCTCCTGGCGCTCCCAGAACCCCTTGAAGATGCCGATCGCCTGCAACTGGCCGCGCGCCGCGTCGGGCCCGGCCACGGCGCCGGACGTCTTCAGCCGATGGTCGAGCCGGCGGAGCGATGCCAGGCCGGCGGCCCGCGCCTCCTCCGCCTCGGGGAAGAAGAGGCAGGGGAAGTCCTCGTAGTCGTTGACCGGCTTGCCCACGGTCTGCTGGGTGCGGGCCGGGGGCGCCGGAAGGTGGGGCACTCCGCCGGCGGAGCTGCCGGCGACCACGAGCCGGCGCACCCGGCCGGGGGGCGGCGAGCGCGACGCCCTGGGCGACGATGCCGCCCAGCGGCCAGCCCAGCACGTCGAGTTCGGTCAGCTCGAGGGAGCGGATGAAGGTTAGTGACCCCTCGACCATTTCCTCGACGGTGCCGGCCGGGGTGCCGGTCGAGGCGTTGAGGCCGCAGTTGTCGAAGACAATGTCCTCACGCTCGGCGGTCGGCAGGTCCAGCAGCTTGGGGTCCCAGTGGTCCGTGGTGCCCCGCAGCCGCAGGCGCATGACGAGAGGGGTGGTCCCGGCGCGGCCGAAGCGGCGGTACGCGAAGCGCTCGCCCCCCGGTCCGTCGACATAACGGGTCTCGGCCGAGTCGGCGAGGTAGGGGGATGCGGACATGGGCGACTCCTGGTTCGTCCGGGCGGCCGTCCGCTGGACAACGGACGGCCCGGAGAGGCCGGTTCTGGTGTGGTGGTGCCGTGCCGGGGGGGGTGAGGGAGGAATGCCGTACCCCGGGGAGGGCGTCGCGACGGGGTCAGGTGGTGAGGACCATGCGGAAGCGGGCATCACCACGCATCATCCGGTCGTACGCCGACGCGGCGTCGAGGAGCGGTGCCTGCTCGACCATGGGCGCCACGTCGTGTGCCTGCGCGAAGGCCAGGTTCCGCTCGTTGGCGGCCGGGGTGCCCGTGAGGGAACCGAGTACCTGGACGCCCTTGAAGACCAGCTGGTACGGGGTCACCGAGATCGGTTCCTCGGAGACGCCCACGACCACCAGCCTGCCTCCGTGCGCGAGCCCGTCGAGCAGCGGGCTCATGTCGCCGGCCGCCGCGGTGGCCAGTGCCAGCCGGGCACCGCCCAGCTGGGTCAGCTGTGCCGCGGTGTCGCCGTTCGTGCTGTCCACGTAGTGGTGCGCGCCGAGCCGGAGAGCCAGGTCCTCCTTGCCGGCTCCGCGTGCGACGGCCACCACCCGCAGGGCGAGGCTGCGGGCGTACTGCACCGCGAGATGCCCCAGGCCACCGATCCCCTGGACGGCGACGAGATCGCCGGGGAGTGCTCCGCCGGGCGTCAGCACGTTCTCCGTCAGGGCGTTGTAGACGGTGAAGCCGGCGCACAGCAGCGGGGCGACCCGCAGGGCACTCATGGTCTCGGGCACCGACACCAGGCCCGTCTGGCGGACGTACATGGCCTCTGCGTAACCGCCGTCGACATGGACGCCGGTGTACGGCTGGTCGGCGCAGCCGACGAAGTCGCCTGCCCGGCAGGGGCCGCACATCCCGCAGTGCCCGCCGAGGAAGCCGACCCCGACCCGGTCCCCGATCTCCCACCCGGTGACCCCGTCCCCCAGGGCGTCGATGCGACCGACCGCCTCGTGGCCGGGCACCCGGCCCGGCTGGTCGGAGCCGTGCGGATGGACGGCCACCGAATCGCTGTGGCAGATGCCGCAGGCCTCGACTCGGATACGGACCCGCCCCGGTGCCGGTGGGACCAGTTCACGTTCGGTGGGGCGGAGGCCGCCGTCCGGGGCGACCTCGACGGCGCGGTACGTGGCCATGGCTGAACTCCGTGGTTCCAGAAACTCTTCGTCGGCGACCGGGCGGTGGGTGACACACCGGGAGGGCCCGCGGTGGGCGCCGTCCGGAACGGACGGTGTGGTACGCCGAGCGGACCGCAGACTCATGGCCGGCCGCACGTCACCAGCATCGCGGGCCGTTGTGGAATGTTTGTGGCCTCGTTCTTGACCCCCCGGCGCGGGAGGGCCGGAACCGGTGGCATCTTCAGGACTGGTAGCCCTCCACCTGGGACACCGGCCGGACTCGCGCCTCGTCCGGGTCCTGACCGAACTCCGCCTTGGCCCGGCGCTGCCGCAACAGGTCCCAGCACTGGTCGAGTTCGCGCTCGAGGGTGCCGAGCCGCTGGTGCTCCTCGGTCATGTCGATCCCGCCGGCCCGCAGGGACTCCCGCAGTCGGTGTTCGGCGGCGACCATCTCCGAGATCCTGCTCAGGATCTGCTGTTCGTGCTCCATGGGTGTGTCCTCGGCTGTTAGATACTTCGACTGGATGTGTGCCTGTCCGGGAGTGTCGTCCCGGAGGCGATCCGGAGCGGGGGCGGCCCCGCGGACGTCACCCGCCGGCCCGCTCGCGCGCCTGGGTGACGGCCTCCTGCACCGAGCCGTGGTGCACGGGGCCGTGCCCCGGCAGGACGACGTCAGCGTCGACCCCTTCGAGCACGGACAGGGATTCGAGGGCCCGGTCACGGTCGGTGTGGAACATGCCGGGCAGCAGCTGGGGGCCCGCGCCCCGAGCCGTGGGGTGGGCGGTGACCAGCGCGTCACCGCTGACCAGTATGCCGCTGCCGGGCAGGTGGTAGGCGCTGTGCCCGAGGGTGTGGCCCGGCGTGTGGACCGGTACCGGGGCGCCCGGCAGGTCCAGCGGCCCCGGAGCGGGGAAGGGCCGGGGGTCGGTGACCGGAACGTGCGCGGTTCCGCCCGCCCTGATGGCGTGCACGGCCCAGGGCAGCACTCCGGGGCGCCACGCCCGCGCGAGTACCTGGCCGACGGACACCTGGTGCAGGAACTCGCGCCGGGCGTGCGGCACTTCCTCCTCGTGCATCAGCACGGGTGTCCCGTGGGCGGACCGCAGGCGCTCGGCCGCCCCCAGGTGGTCGTTGTGGGCGTGGGTGATCAGGACGGCGCGCACACCGCCCGGTTCCACACCGACGGCTGCCAGCGAGGCGAGCAACCGGCCGTGGTCGCCCGGGTAACCGGTGTCGATCAGGGTCACGTCGGCACCGTCCTTGACGATGACCCAGTTGGTGTTGCTCCCCGAGACCAGATACACGTCGTCGTGGAGGCGGACGATGTCGTCGTCGCGTAGAGCGTCTCGCATATGTGTTTTCCTCTCGGTGCGAAGCACCGCACGTCAGTGGGGTTCTCCCGGCCGCTGAGCGGGGGACAGGCCGACAACCTCCCTGGGAGAGCCGTACGTCAACGGTAACGGTAACCGGGACACATGTGTGTCTACGTGCGCTGTTCGGTGTGTCTGCGATGCCCTTACACGCGGGACCGTACGGTTCGGAAAAGCCCCTACGGCACCCGCATGCTCCCCGTTCAGCGGGCACAGGAGTACTCCGTCAGGTCCGCGCCGCTGATCCGCAGCGTCTGATCGGTTGCCGCGGAGGAAGAGGTCCGAGAATTCCGAAAAAGTCCTTACCCGCAGAGACCTCCTCGCGGGTCGAATAGCCTGCGGCCAGGGCGAATTGGTCGCCGTCGAGTCGTTTACACCGCGACGGCGCCGAGTTCCTCGGGGTGGTCGTCTGTTTCGGGCGGGGAGAAGGGAGCCGTATCTGGGCCGGGAATACGTCGGACGAGGACCGGGGGAGGCGCAAAGCCGTCCTGAGGGGCGGCTCGGGAGCGTGGTAAGGTTCGCAGCGCTCCGCAGCCGACGCCTCGGCGCGCGGCGACTGCCGTCGGCTGCACGTCAGTTCTCTCCTTATATCCTCCGCATTCGGTCTGGCCTATCCGTGTGCCACCATGGCGACATTACCGCCGGTCAGTCTGCGGAGTGGATTCCTGGCCGCAACCGGTAAAGGTGTGCGGTGTCGTTCAATCCGCAGGAGGCGGGTCAACTCTGATGTCGAAGACATACCACAAGTCCTACGAGGTCCGATGGGACGATGCGGACTTCAACGGTCATCTGCGGAATACGCGGTACCTGGAGTACGCGAGCAATACCCGTCTCCATTTCCTCATGGAACTCGGCTGGGACGCCCGTGCCCTGCAGAAGGAAGGCATTGCCGCGGTCCTCCTCGGCGAGGAGGCGGCCTATCTGAACGAGGTCTTCCTGGCCGAGCGCGTCACCGTCTCGTGCGAGGTCATCGGACTCAGCGAGGACGGTGCACGCTGGCGCACCCGGCACACCGTGACCCGCGAGAACGGAGGCAGGGCCGCCGTCGTGTACTGCCTGGGCGCGTGGCTCGACGTCCGCGAGCGCAGGATCACCCCGCCCCCGGCCGCGCTGCGGGCTGTCTTCGAGGAAGCCCGGGCGGAGGACTGCGAGGTCATCGGCGGCGTGGCCTGACCCTGTCCACCGGCGGTGGGACGGGGCGCCGCCCGGGCCGGCCCCGCGTCCGCGGCGGGATCCGCACGACAGGCCCTACCGGACCGAGACGGACGTCGGCCGGAGGCCGTCCCAGAACCGCGTCAGCTCGGCCGCCGTGCGGGTGGCCCGTTCCACGTGCGGAGAGTGCCGGGTGTCCGTCATCACGGTGTGCCGGGCGCCCAGCCGGTGGGCCGTGTCCGCCAGCAGGTCCGGCGCCCAGGTGTCGTCCTGGTCGCCGTACAGCATGTGTTTGGGCAGCTCCGTCAGTGCCGCGAGCCGTGCGGTCCGGTCCGGCTCGCCGAGCAACTCCCTTCCGGTGACCTGCAGGTGGATGGGGTTGGTGCGCAGCCAGCGCTCGCGCTGGACCTCCAACTCCGGCTCCGACGCCGTCGACGGACGCAGCTTCCGCATCGCCTCCCAGACCTGTTCCATCGTCATGGTGGCGAGCGCCCCGGTGAGCAGCTCGACCTGGAGCCGCCGCCCCTCACCGACGTGTCCCGGCCCGGAGGACAGCAGCGTCAGGGACAGGAAGGGCCGAGCGTTCCTCAGGACCGCCGCCCGGGCGATCTGCCCGCCCATGGAGTGCCCCACCAGGTGCACACGTGTGCCGATAGCCTCCGCCTGGGACAGGACATCCGCGGCGAGCGCGTCGTACCGGTAGGCCGCCTCGTCGGCGGGACCGGCGGTCTCGTCCTGGCCGCGGCCGTCGACCGCGATGGCGCGGTAACCGGCGTCCCGCAGGTACGGCAGCAGGGCGAGGAAGTCGTCCTTGCCCTTGGTGTATCCGGGCAACAGCATTGCGGTGCCGCGCACTTCCGCCGCGGGGGCGCTCTCCAGCGCGGCGAAGTCACCCCGTGGGGTCCGCAGGGTGGTCCGCAGGACGGTCGGCGAGGTGTGACGGGACACTGTGACAGGGGAATCATCGAACACATCAGCAGCATAGTTCCCGAGAAACGTTGGTCGGCCGGGGCGCCGGCTTGGCTGTCTCAGCCGGAATATCTTCGCCGACCGGTGGCGGCGGTGTCAGAGAATGCCGCTGCGGATGGCGTAGGCGACCGCTTGCGAGCGGGCGCGCAGCTTCAGCCGGGCGACCCCATCGTGCAGCCCACTCTCGATCGTCCGTTCCGAGCGAGAAGTACCGGGTCGTCGTGGCCCAGGTGCGGCTCGTAGGTGACGCGGCCATGTTCCTTGTGGGTGGTCGCCACCAGGGGGTCAGCGCGTCCTGGAGCTCCTGCTCCCTGCCGGCTGCCGGGCAGGGGACGGTTGCTGGCCGAGACCCGGCTCTCCTGTCCGGAGCCGGGGACCGCATCCACTGGAACACACATCCGTCGGACGATACGTGTCAACGGCCGAGGAGAGTGCGCACCGTGTTCCCCGACGCCTTGAACCCGGGCCGACGTACGGTCAAATGGCTGATGGCCGGGGTGGATCCGCCGGTCACACTCGACGCGTCCGCGTGACGGAGAACTCCGCCCGCACGCCTGCCGAAGGAACCGAGATGTACATCGATGTGCCGAACCGAGTAGTACACGCCGCCAATGACGTCAGCTACGCCTACCGGCGGTACGGCCCCTCCAACCGGCCTCCCCTCGTGCTGCTCCAGCACTTCCGCGGCACCTTGGAGAGCTGGGACCCCGCGCTCGTCGATCTCCTGGCCGCCCGGCGCGACGTCATCACTTTCGACAACACGGGCATCGGCCTGAGCACCGGCCGCACCCCCAGAACCGTCCGGGAGATGGCCGTCGACGCCCTCAGCTTTCTGACCGCGCTCGGGCTGGAGCGGGTGGACCTGCTGGGGCACTCGATGGGCGGCTTCGTGGCCCAGGAAATCGCCCTGATCCGCCCCGGTGTCCTGCGCCGGCTGGTGCTCGCCGCCACCGCCCCGCGCGGTGCCGCGGGCGCCCACGGCTGGAGCGACGACATCGTCGCCCACGTCCACTCCGACCACCTCGGCGCCCAGGGCTACCTGTACACCTTCTTCAACCACACCGAGACCAGCCAGCGCAGTGGCCTGGAGTTCTTCGGCCGCTACATCGAGCGTACCCGTGACCGGGACCTGCCCGTCAGCAGGGAGGCCCGGGAAGCACAGTACGAAGCCGTGGTCGAGTGGGGCATTCCCGATCCCGACGCGCTGCAGCGGCTGCGGGCGATCCACCGGCCGGTGCTGGTGACCGGCGGTGACAGCGATCTGGTAACACCCCCTCACCTCTCACACGTGCTCACAGGTATGCTCCCGAATGCCCACGTACACATCTATCCTGATTCCGGGCACGGGTTTCTCTTCCAGCACCACAAGGACTTCGCCGCAGAGGTTCTGGAGTTCCTGGACTGAGCGGCCGGTCCCGCTCCGTCCACCACACCGGCGGACGCGCCCGGTTCCAGCCCGTTGCTTCATCCACGGACGCCCGGGAGGGCGTCCGCTCACCATGGGGAGGAACCTTGTCGCTGACGTTGGTGGGACGCGCGTCCGAGCTGGAGCGCCTGGAGGCTGTCCTGGCCGAGGCCGGTGAGACAGGGACGGCTCTCCTGCTCCAAGGCGATCCGGGGGCCGGCAAGACCGTGCTGCTGGACGCCGTCGCCGCGCGTGCCCGGAGCGCGGGGGCGCGGGTACTGCGGGTGGTGGGGGTCGAGACCGAGCGGGAGTTGGCCTTCTCGGCGCTGCACCAACTGCTGTACCCGCTTCTCGGCCACCTTCCGGAGCTGCCCGAGTACCAGGGCGTCACCCTGGAGCAGGTGCTGTCCATCCGCGAGGGTTCGGCACCCGGCCGTTTCGCGATCTCCGCGGCGGCACTGTCCCTCCTCCAACGCGCGGCCGACCGTCGGCCCCTGTTCGTCGTGGTGGACGACGTGCACTGGATCGACCGGTCCAGTGCGGAGGTACTGACCTTTCTGACACGGCGGTTGAACGGCTGCCGGGCCTCGTTCGTCCTGGCCGCCCGCAGCGGCTGGAACGGCTTCCTGGACCCGGCGGGACTGCCGGTCCTCACGGTGGGACCGCTGGCGGCGCAGGACGCCCAGCTCCTCCTGGACACCAGCCACCCGGGGCTCTCCGACCCGACCCGGCGCCGGCTGCTGGACGAGGCCGGGGGCAACCCGCTGGCGCTGGTCGAGCTGCCGGGGCAGCTCACGCCGGCCCAACGCGACGGCGACGAGGCCCTGCCCACGAACCTGCCGCTGAGCAGCCGACTGGAGAGCGTCTTCGCCGACCGCATCCGGCTCCTCGACGCGTCGACGCGGTTCGCCCTGCTCCTTGTCGCGCTGGACGGCCAGCGCCCCGGCAACCTGCGCGAGGTCCGCACGGCGGCGGAACGGGCCGGCCTGGAGTGGGACGACGGCCTGCTGGAGGCGAGCGAACACACCGGGCTGGTGCGCGTCGACCACCTTGCGGACCACGTCACCTTCCGCCATCCGCTCGCCCGTTCCTGCCTGGTGCACATGTCGCCGGGCCGACACCGCAGGTCCGCGCACGAGGCGCTCGCGGCGACGTTGGAGAGGGAGCCCGAACGCCGTGCCTGGCACCTGGCCCACGCGGCGGAGGACCCCGACGAGGCCGTCGCAGCGGAACTCACCGGAGCGGCCGAGCTGGCCCTCGCACGAGGCGGCGCCGCCGAGGCGGCCGCCGCCTTCCGGCGGGCCGCGGAGCTGAGCCCGGACCAGGCCGATCGCGCCCGCCGCCTGGACGAGGCAGCCTTCGCGGCGAGCAAGGGCGGGCTGCTGGAGACGGCCCACGAGCTGGCCGGGTCCGGGGCGGCGGAATCCCTGCGCGGCGCCGCGGCCGCGGCCTACGTCCTCTTCCACCGCGACGGGGACAGCGACGGGGTCTTCCGGACCCTCATCCCGGTGATGGAGTCGGCGCCGATGAGCGCCTCGCCCGAGGACGTGGCGGCGTACGACGACGCCTTCTACGTCCTGCTGAACTGCGCGGTCTGGGCGGGCCGCTCCGACCTGTGGCCCTCGGTGTACCAGGTGCTGGACCGCGTGTCCGAGACCGCGCGCATGTGTTTCGACTGTGTCGCCGACCCGGCACGCACCGCGCACGACGTGCGGGCCCGGCTGGACGTGGCCACGGCCGAGCTGCCGCCCCACACCCCGTTCTGGCGCGTCAACTGGCTCATCTACACCGCGCTCTACCTGGACTGCTTCAGCTACTACGACGCGGTGTGGCGGGACTTCGTGGGCCAGGCGGCCTACGACGGGCACCGGTTCGTGCTCCTGGCGCGTGCCCACGACGCCTATATGCGCGGGGAGTGGGACACCCAGCTCGCCATCGCGGCCGAGGGGACCAGCGACGCCGCGGAACACGGCTACAACTTCACCCACATCCTGTTCAAGTACGGCATGGCGTCGGTCGCGGCCGGGCGCGGTGACGAGGAGGCACTGAACGAGCTGAGCGACGAGATCGCCGCGTGGGCGGTGCCGCGCCGGTTCATGCTGATGGTGACCTCCCTGCGTGAGACCCGCGCCCGGATCGCGATCGGCCGCGGCGACTTCGAGGAGGCGTACCGGCAGGCGGCGCTGCTCACCCCGCCGGGAGAACTGCCCGCGCACTTCCCGCACGTGCAGCGGGTGTTCCTCGACCTCGTCGAGGCCGCGGTGCGCACCGGGCGCGTCGAAGAGGCGCGGGCCCATGTGGAGGCCGGGCAGCGTGCCCGGCTCGACCTGATCTCTCCCCATCACGAGGTGATCCTCGCCGCGGCGGCCGCCGTCGCCGCGCCGGAGGACCGGGCCGACAAGCTCTACCGGGCCGCCCTCGCCGTACCCGACGCCGCCCTGTGGGCCTTCGAGTACGCGCGCATCCACCTGCTCTACGGCGAGTGGCTCCGCCGCCGGAGGGAGCACAAGGCCGCCCGTACCCATCTGAGTGCGGCACAGGAGGCATTCGAGCGGATGAAGGCCCCGCTCTGGGCGCAGCGGGCCCGCAACGAGCTGCGGGCGGCCGGCGTCGTCACCCGGGTGCCGGGCGACGGCGGCGCCGCGCAGCTCAGCGCGCAGGAGTACCGGATCGCCGAACTCGCGGCGAGCGGACTGTCCAACAAGGAGATCGGCCGGCAGATGAACATCTCGCCCCGGACGGTCGGCGCGCACCTGTACCGGGTCTTCCCCAAACTGGGCGTCACCGCCCGCGCCGCGCTGCGGGACGCGCTGGACACGCTGAGCGGCCCGAACACGAAGTGAGGTGCGCCCGCCCCGGTCCCGGAGCCTTCCTCGTTCCGGGGGCATCTCCCGACTGTGGAAGCGCTCAGACGCCAGGTGACATCTGTGCGCCGACGGGTGCTGACAGGTCTTGACAGGTGCCGACGTGTATCGATGCCGTATGCGCGGCATACGTGGACAGGCCGCCGCAGCCCCGTGACTGCGGACGTCAGACGACCGCGACTCGGCGTCTGACGGCGGTGCGACCCCGCGCACGCGGTGAGGCTTCAGCAGCCGCGAAGACGAGTTCCGTCTCGCCCTCGTGTCCCGCGCAGCACAGCACGAGCAGCTCGCGACGGGCGGCCTCATCGGCGGCCGCTGCCAGCAGTGTGCTTTTCCCGGAGCCTGGGTCGTCGAGGGCCAGGAGCAGCGAGCCCTGCCGGTCCGTGGGGGTGAGGATGCCGCGGGGACGGGAGAGTTCGTCGTCCTGTCCGACGACTTCGCTCGGGTGGGGGAGGGTGTCGTGGTCGATGCCGTCTCCTGTGGTGCCGTCCCCGCCCTCGGAGCAAGATCTCTTCGCCGGCCAGAGGCTTACGAATGGGTGCGTGACAGCGGGTGAGGCGTCGTGCCTGGCAGGTGGCATGATCCGGCTGTGGCGATCACGATCAATCGGGCGGTGTTGGCGCATAGGGTGTTCACGGGTGTCTCGGGCGTCTGGTCGAGGAGTTGGCGGTGCCGTGGCAGGCCGGCCTCGAAGGTCGCCGTCATGCTGTGCGAGGTGGGGCCAGGAAACGGGCCGCGGGTGCCGGCGCCCGCCACCAGCTGGTGTTCGTCGACCGGCTGGTGTCCACGCTGATTCATCTACGCCACGACCTGCCACACTCGGTGCTGGACCTGCTGTTCGGCCTCGACCGCATCACCATCCTCCGTGCGATCGCAGAAGTACGCACGCTCCTGGCCGAGCGCGGGTGCGCGGTCCCCAACCATTCCGGCCTGCGGCTTCGGAGGCTGACGGATGCGTTCGCCTACTCCCGGCCCGAAGGCATCGAGTCGTGGCTGGACGCTGTCGAGATCCAAGTCCGCCGGCCACCGGTCGGAGGTGGCGGCCGACGCGCGTTCGTCTCCGGCGAGGAGAAACAGAACACGATGAGAGCCCCGGTGATCGCCGACCGGCAAGGCCGCACGTCATGGACCGATGCCCTGCGGCCCGGACCGATGCACGACGCCACGCCCGCCCGCAACGAAGGCGTCGCCACCTGCTTCCGGCGCTTCCCCGACGTCGAGGTCCTCCTGGACGACGGCTGTCTGGGCTTGAGCCGCGACCACCGCGGGCAGGCGATCACCCCCACCCGGGAAACCGCGCCCAGGAGCATATCCGGCAGAGCCGAACGGTGGGAACGCGACCGCCACGGGCACTCATCCGACCGCATCACCGTCGAGCACGCCCTGTCTGATCACAAACGCTGGAAGCAACTGATCCGCTGGACACACCGCCGCGACCGCCTGCCCGACACCTACCGCACCATCGCCAACCTCGTATTCGATGGCGAGGGGGACGGGGTTCCGGCCGTCGCAGGGGCCGGACCGGTGCGGCGGCCGGGGGGCGGAGACCCGGGGCCAGATGATTCTGCGGAGGGCGGCCCACCCGGCGGCGTGCCGGTGTCCGGTGTCCCCGGTACACCGGCGACCGCCGTCCGGCGCCAACCACCGGGGACGCCGGCCAACGGGGTGGCCGGCGGTGCCCTCGAAGGCGGCGGGGGCGTCCGGCGTTGCCCGGCTACTCGCCGATGGTGTCCAGCTCGGCGACCGCGTCGGCGGGCAGGACCAGATCGGCCGCGGCGACGTTCTCGCGCAGGTGGGCGACGGAGGACGTACCGGGGATCAGCACGGTGGTCGCGGAACGCTGGAGCAGCCAGCTCAGGGCGACCTGCTGCGCCGAGGCGCCCAGGCGGGCGGCGACCTTGGTGAGGGTCTCGGACTGCAGTGGGCTGAAGCCGCCCAGCGGGAAGAACGAGGCGTAGGCGATGTTCTCGGCCGCGCACCGCTCGACCAGGGCGTCGTCCGTGCGGTTGGCGAGGTTGTACAGGTTCTGCACGGTGACGACCGGCGCGATGGTCTGCGCCTCGGTGAGCTGGGCGTCCGAGACGCCACTGAGACCGAGGTGCCGGATCAGACCCTGCTGGCGCAGTTCGGCCAGCGCCCCGAACTGGTCGGCGATGGACTCGTCACTGGTGCCCTCGACGGAGCCGAGACGCAGATTGACGACGTCCAGCGTCTCCAGGCCGAGGTGCTGGAGGTTCTCGCGGACCTGGGCCTTGAGGTCCTCGGGGTCCAGGGAGGGTATCCACGAGCCGTCGTCGCCGCGGCGGGCCCCGACCTTGGTGACGATGTGCAGATCGGCCGCGTAGGGGTGCAGAGCCTCCTTGATCAGCTCGTTGACGACCGCGGGGCCGTAGAAGTCGCTGGTGTCGATGTGGGTGATGCCCAGCTCGACCGCCTCGCGCAGGACGGCGAGGGCCTGGTCCCGGTCCTTGGGAGGGCCGAAGACGCCGGGACCGGCCAACTGCATGGCGCCGTATCCCATGCGGCTGAGGGTGAGGCCGTCCGCGAGCGGCAGAGCACCGCCGGGGAGAACAGAGGTTGTCATGTCACGCCTTTCCTTGCCGTCGTTGCCGCCAGGCCGGCCGGCGGGGTGTGCCGTGGTGGCCTGACACTGGAGATACTGCGGCGCCGGTGGCACGGGGGCCAGTACCCCACTGTTCCTGGGGATGACAGGACCAGTCACACCCCCAGTCGTGGCGGTTACCGTCGAAGGTATGAAGAACACCAACGCGCTCGGCGATTTCCTGCGCGCACGCCGGCAACGGGTCAGGCCCGAGGACGTCGGTATCAACCCGCGCGGCCTGCGTCGGGTGCCGGGTCTGCGCCGGGAGGAGGTCGCCATGCTGGCGGGCATCAGCTCGGACTACTACCTGCGCCTGGAGCAGGGCCGCGACCGCAACCCGTCGGTACAGGTCCTTGAGGCGCTGGCCCGGGTCCTGCGACTCGACGCCGACGCCACCGCCCACCTGCTCGGCCTGGGCCACACCCGACCCAACCGGAGCCCGCGCCCGGTGGCGGAGAAGGTTCCGGTCGGCATCCTGCACCTCCTCGGCGAACTGCAGATGCCCGCGTTCGTGCAGGGCAAGTATCTCGACGTGCTCGCCGCGAACGTCATGGCCGGGGCGCTGTCGCCCAATCTCGTGGCGGGAGTCAACAGGCTGCGCGCGGCCTTCCTCGACGCCAGGGAACAGCGGCTCTACCGGGACTGGCCCCAGGCGACCGCCGCGGTGGTCGCCCAACTGCGTGCCGCCACCGGCGCCGACACGGACGACCCCCGCCTGGCCGCGCTCGTCGGGGAACTCTCCCTGAAGAGCGAGTACTTCAGCCAGCTCTGGGCGCGCCACGATGTGCGCCGGCGGGAGGAGACGGTCAGCCGTCTGCACCACCCCGACGTGGGCGACCTCGACCTCTACCGCGAGAAACTCGCCGTCACCGGCACCGACGATCAACTCCTCGTCATCTACCACGCCGAGCCGGGATCGCCGTCGGCACGCTCGCTCGGCCTGCTCGGCTCGCTGGCCGCCACTGCGACGGCCACCGACCGCCGCACCGACGCCCGGGGGGCGACATCGTCGCCCGAGGCTGGACCAGGACCCGGGCCCGGACTCGAACCAGGACCCGGCACCGGACCCTCCGACGATCAGACGGCCCCACGGGCATAGCACCCCGGACGCCCGGCGTGTTCAGTCCACCGGCAGGGAGAAATCCACCACATGTGAATTTTCTCCCGTGACGCGGCCACCGAAAAAACGGCAGATCCGGATCATACGGTTGTTGTCCCGGCCGGTCATGACCGTGACCGCGCGAAGGCCGAGCAGACGGGCCTGGGAAAGGGCGTGGCGAGCGAGTTCCGTCCCCAGGCCGCGGCTCTGCCAGGTGTCGTCCACCAGTATGCTCAGTTCTCCGGTTCCCTGGTCCTCGGCGAACATGACCTGGGTGACCGCTATGACGGTACTCGCGTCCGTTGCCGGGCGGGTGACCCAGGTCAGACCGCGGTGCGCTTCCGTGAAATGCCGCCAGTCCGCTTCCGTCAGCTCCCGCCGAGCACTCTGATAGCGACTGTAGAGGGAATCCAGGGACGTTCTGTGATGGAGTGAATTCACGGATAGGAAATCATCCACGGTCGCCCGCTCGGTCAGTATCTCGATTCCGTCCGGAAGGGCGATCGAATGATTCTCGCGCCGGAGCCTGAGCGGACGCACGGGCGTATGTAAAGGCATTGTCATCTTCTCCGCCGATCGAGGGGTGAGCGGCTTTCCCGGTATTCTCGGGCATCGCACCCGTTGAAGTATGCCGCGCCGTTCCGGTGTGACGGTGAGGCGCATGGGCATTATGCGGATCTTCGATCGGGGTATTCCTGGTCGGCATGGCTCGTGGCGTTCCCGGTTCGGCATGGTGTTGAGGGACCGTCGCGCGGCGAGGGCTCCCCGGCCACGCCGGCCCGGCCGGGAGGGGGGTCCGGCTCGGGGGGCCTCCTCCGCATGGCCGGTCCGGGCGGGTACGCGACTTGGCAGCCCGCGTCCGGGGCCACGGTCAGCGGGAGGGCGCCGATCGAGGCGGGCTGGCCCACTCACGCCAGCACGGTGCCGAACTTCGCGGTCGGCTTGTCGAAAACGGCCCGCAGCTCCGGCTCGCTGTCGGGCAGCTGCTTGTCGAAGACCTTCTTCCCGGCCGGGATGTGCCCGTGGCCGTGATGGGTGCTTTTGCCGACGCCCAGGCCGAGGAACGTGCCCACGTCTCCGGTGTCGAACATCGCGCTCTTCCCGGGGCACTGAACGTGCCGGCCTCGGCCTCGGTGCCGTACTCGCGCATTCACGTCATGCGGACCTGCCCTCCGAGAGCCGCCCGGCGTTGCACCGGACCGGACGGTGGCCGGACCTCTCATCAACGTCTCCGACGGCACCTCCCGGGCATCCCATCGACAGGGGCACGGTCATGCCGGACCCGGAGGCCGGCGGCCCTCTTGCGGTACCGGGGAGAAGATGACGGGGACGGCACCCGGCCCCCACCGCTGCAGGAGGCGGTGTGCGCCGGTGAGCGGCCCACCGGGTCAGACCACACCGCCTGCGGATCGCGTACGCCACGGCCTGCGTGCGGTTACGCAGGCCGAGTCGCGTGATGACATCGTGCGGCACGCTTTTGATGGTCCGTTCGGAGTGGTTGAGCCGCCTGGCCACCTCCGACGTGGTCATGCCCTCCGCCAGCATGCGCAACACGCTCACCTCACAGGGGACAGCCCGGCGGCCCGCGCGCACTGTGCCTGGACCGCCCGCATGCGCTCCAGCAGCGTGTACACGAGAGAGGGGGACATCGGCGGCTCGCCGCGCAGCGCGCTCCACACGGCCTGCACCAGTTGGGCAGGGTGGAGTCGGTCCCGCAGCAGCACTCCGGTGACGCCGAGGGAGACCGCACGCCAGAGCGTGTCCTCGTCGATGGAGCCCACCACCAGCAGGACCGGTCGGCCCGGGTTGTCGGCGGCCTCGCCGACGAGGCGCAGGGCCTGGTCTCCGGCCGCGTCGGCGAACACGACGGCGACGCGCGCGTCACCCCGGTCCGCCCAAGCCACCAGCCGCACACCCTTGACCGTCGAGAGGAACGCCGCGGCGTCCTCCGCGGCGTCGGTGTCATCGGCCGTCAAGGTGAGTGTCAGCGGCGACGCGTCGCCAGGTCGTGGGTGCGCCGGCGCCCAGGGCGCGCGAAGTTCGTGTTCCTCTGCCCATCACCGCGTTGTTGACATGGCCGAGTGATCGCGTGACCGGGGACGCCAGTGTCGGTGCCGTCTCCGGACGATCGCACCTTAGGTGACCGATGCGAGCCTGCCATACGACGTAACACCCCGATGATACGTGGCATGTTCCCGAGAAACCCACATGTGTGAGTCCGGCGGGCCGTCGCGCTCACGGCCGGCCCAGCAGCTTCTCTTCCAGTGTGTCCCAGTCCAGTCGGTCCGACTCGGTGCCCCTGCGGACCCGTGCGAACGTTCCGTCCAGCCAGTTCAGGACCTCAGCCCGGTCCGCCTCGAAGGTGATGTGCTCCTCGGGCGTCCCGAAACTGAAGTACAGCTTGGGCCGCGAGGGCGCGAAGGAGCGGCGCGACGGCCAGATCCGGTAGGTCCCCGCCCCCCTGGGACCGTGAGCGGCCTGCGCCAGCAGGTCTCGGGAGAGTTCCCACCGGACCGGTGTCCGCCACCGCTGGTGCAGGGCGACCAGCACGGAGTACGGGGCGTCCGGGTCGTAGCGGAGGGAACAGGTCTGCCAGACCGGTCCGGTCTCCGTGAACAGGCGGCGTATCCGCATACGGTGGACGGGACGGAAGCCGCCGACGGTCCTCCCGTGTCCGTCTCCCGACTCCTGTGTGCCCATGCGAACTCCGCCCTTCGGTGTGCTGACGACAGACGTCATCCTCCGGTGAGGAGGCCGGGGGCGCATCGGTTGGACGACTGCCCGTCCGTGGCCGGCGCACGTGCGACGCGGCGCCCCAGGGGGGTGCGTCCCGGCCGTGTGCCCCGGCAGGGCGCGGTGGCCGCTTCGCAGTCATGTGACGGATTCCGACGAATCGCGGGTCGCTCAGGCTGGGAGCCCGGACGCCGTCCGCGTGCCACCGCCGACGCCGGCTCCCCACTTCCTGAGCGAAAGGCTCTTCACTCATGGTCTTCTCTCCTCCGCCGCCGGTCACGGCCGCGGCACCGCCCGCCCCGCGACTGGGCCGCGTCACGTTCATCGCCGCCGTGGCCGCCCTCGGCGGCTTCCTGTTCGGTTACGACAGTGCCGTCATCAACGGTGCGGTCACCGGCATCCAGCACCACTTCGGCGTGGGCGCCGGACGGACCGGCACCATCGTCGCCGTGGCCCTCCTCGGCTCGGCGCTGGGCGCGGCTGCCGCGGGCCGGCTGGCCGAGCGCGTCGGACGCCTCCGGGTTATGCGGATGGCCGCCGTCCTCTTCGCCGTCTCGGCCGTCGGCTCCGCCCTGCCGTTCTCCGCCTGGGACCTCGGCGCCTGGCGTTTCGTGGGAGGCATCGCCATCGGCCTGGCCTCCCTGATCGGGCCCACCTACATCGCGGAGGTCGCGCCACCGGAGTACCGGGGCCGCCTCGCCTCCTTCCAGCAGGCCGCCATCGTTCTCGGCATCACGGCCTCCCAGCTCGTCAACTGGGCCATCGCCCAGGGCACCGACGGGCGCAGCGAGGGCGCGCTCGGCCCCCTCGGCGCCTGGCAGTGGATGCTGCTCGCGGCTTTCGTCCCCGCGGTCCTGTACTTCGTCCTGTCCACCCGCATCCCCGAGTCCCCGCACCACCTCGTGGCCCGGGGTCGGCTCGCGGAGGCCGGACGGGCGGTACGGGACATCGAGGGCCCGGACACCGACGCGGACGCCCGGCTGGCCGAGATCACCCGCTCGCTGCGCGACACCCACAAGCCCCGTGTCCGCGACCTGTTCGGCGGACGCGCCGGACTGCTGCCGGTGGTGTGGGCCGGCATCGGCCTCGCGGTCTTCCAGCAGTTGGTCGGCATCAACGTGATCTTCTACTACTCGTCCGTGCTGTGGCAGTCCGTCGGCATCGACCAGTCCGGGTCACTGCTGATCAGCCTCTCCACGTCCATCATCAACATCGTGGGCACGGTCGTCGCCATGCTGCTCATCGACCGGGTGGGCCGCCGACCGCTGGCCCTGGCCGGCTCCCTGGGCATGGCCGTCTCCCTCGCGCTCGCGGCGTGGGCCTTCTCCGGCACGACCGGCAGCGGCGACGACATCGGCCTTCCGGACCTTCAGGCAGGCGTCGCGCTCGTCGCCGCGCACGCCTTCGTGTTCTTCTTCGCGGCGTCCTGGGGCGTGGTGCTGTGGGTCATGGTGGGCGAGATGTTCCCGCTGCGCATCCGCGCGGCGGCGATCTCGGTGGCCACGGCCTTCAACTGGATCGCCAACTGGGCGGTGAGCGAGTCGTTCCCGGCGCTCTCCGAGTGGAATCTGTCGGCCGGCTACGTGATCTACGCTGCCTTCGCCCTGGTCTCGGCCTTCTTCGTCGCCTTCGCGGTCACCGAGACCAAGGGCACCAGGCTGGGCGGCGGCTGAGGCGAGCCCCGGCCGGTCCGTGCTCCGCCACGAGTGCGGACCGGCCCGCGGTGGGCCCCGGTCTCTGTCAGCAGGGCGTCCGGGCCGGCCGTCCCGGGCCATGGCGGAGACCGGCGAGTCCGGACCGTACGTCAGCTCCAGCACCTCGTGCCACGCTGCCGCCGAGCACCTGGAGAGCGTGTTCGCCGAGCGGCTGGCAGGGCTGTCGTCGCAGACCCGCCGGTTCCTGTTGTACGTGGCCGCCGCAGACGCCCCGGACATGCCGGCCGCCCTCCTGGCCGCTTCCGCCTCCGGAGGGCCGGACGCGTGGTCGATGGCGGAGCGGGCCGGCCTGGTGCGGGTGGAGAGCGGGCGCGTCGTCTTCCGACACCCGCTGGTGCGGTCGGCCGTCTATGGCCCGGCCTCCTTCGGCGAACTCCGGCAGGCGCACCTGGCACTCGCCGACCTGCTGAGCGACGACCCCGACCGGCAGGCCTGGCACCGGGCCGCCGCCACCCTGGTCCCCGACGAGGACATCGCGGCGGCACTGGCGCGGACGGCGGGACGCGCACGGCGACGCGGCGGTCACCGGGTGGCCGTTGCGGCCCTGGAACGGGCCGCGGCACTGAGCCCGGACGGTCAGGCACGGGCCCGGCGGCTGCTGGACGCCTGCGACCTGGCGATGAACGCGGGTGAACCCCTGTGGGTGGAGAAGCTGGCGGGCGGGGTCGCGGCGGCGACCGACGACGAGGCGATGCTCAGGTCGGCCACCCTGTGGACGGGCTGGGCGCTCGCCGCCACCACCCGGCAGAAGGCCGCGCTGTCCCACCTGCTGCCACTGGCGGACGAGACGGCGGACCGGGCGCCCGAGTCGGCACTGGTCGCCCTCGGACACGCCGCCATCATCGCCTACAACACCGGCGACGAGACCTACCGGCAGCACATGCTCCGGCTCCTGGCGCGCATCCCCGTCGACGTGGGAAACGACCACGAACGGCTGTGGACCCGCGCCTGCTGCGACCCCCACGGGGACCGCGAGGGGTTGCTCGCGTTCCTCCGGGACTGTCTGGCGCGATCCGAGCGGGACGCCGAGCGACTGACCGTGCTGGGCGCCGGCGCGTGGATCCTGGACGACACCACCGTCGCGGTCCGGCTGCTCGACGAGGCGATGGAACAGCTCAACGCCGTGACCACGGCCGGTTCCAACGCCACCCTCGGGCAAGCGCTGGCACTGGCCCAGTTCGAGGCCGGCGCCTGGGAGGCCGCCTGGTCCTGCGCCGAGGACGCCCGGCGGGTCGCCGCCGAGAACGGCCTCGACATGGCGGGCCGCGCCGCGATGTACGTCACCTCGGCCCTGCTGGCGCTGCGCGGCCAGGCCGACGAGGCCAGGGAGGTGATCGACCGGGCCGTGGCCGGGGTGGACCCGGCCCAGGGCCGCGCCCTCTGGGTCCGCGCACGCTGGGTCCGCGCGCTCGTGGCCGGAGTGGAGGGCAACCACCCGCTGGAGTACGAACTGCTGCGCGGACTGTTCACCGTGGGACCCGAGCCGAGCCCCGTGCACTACCACGCGCTCGGTGATCTCGCCGCGGCGGCCGTGCGGGTCGGCAAGCGGCAGGACGCGGCGGAGGTGCTCGCCGCGGCGCGGCGGCTGGACGGCCGGATGTCCCCCGGCTGCTGCTGCTCACCCGCCGTGCCGAGGCCGTCCTCACCGACGACGAGCGGGGGGCGGAGCTGTTCGAGGCCGCGCTCGGCGACTCCGCGGCGGAGCAGTGGCCCTTCGAGCGGGCGGTCGTCCAGCTCGAGTACGGGCAGTGGCTGCGGCGCAGACGGCGTACGGGAGAGGCTCGTACGGAGCTGTCCCGGGCACTCACCGTCTTCGAACAGTTGAACGCGCGGCCGTGGGAGGAGCGGACCTCCGCCGAGCTGCGGGCCTGCGGTGTCACCGTCCGCGGGGGCGACGGTGCCTCACGGGGGATCGAACGGCTCACGCCCCAGCAGCTGCAGATCGCCCGGCTGGCGGCCACGGGGCTCACCAACCGGCAGACAGGGGAGCGGCTGCTGCTCTCCGCCCGCACCATCGGCTTCCACCTCTACCAGGCGTATCCGAAACTGGGCATCACCGACCGGGCGCAGTTGCGCGACGCGCTCGGTGACACGAGGGCGCCCTGAGGCGCCGCGAAAGGTCAGCCTTGCGACGGGAACTGGGCGGCCGCGGAGGCGTACAGGGTGTAGGGGTTGCCGCGGTCCCCGTGCGCCCGGGTCATCGCCCGGACCACGTCACGGGCACTGGTGCCGGCCTCCACCGCCGCCTCGAAGTCGGTCAGGTAGCGGCGGGAGGCGGCGATGACCGCGGCGGCGTCCCGGTCGTCGGCGCCGGGGGGCTGGTGGCCGGCGACCAGCCGGGCCGGCCGGAGCGCCTCCAGCATGTCCAGGGCGCCGAGCCAGCGCTCGCGCGCCCGGGTGTCGGTCTGCGCCAGCCACATGTGGATGCCGTTGTAGGCGACGTCGCCGCCCACGACGGCGTCGAGGTCCGGCACGTGCAGGACGCTCGACGGATCGGTGTCGCTCTGCCCGACCCGCACCGGCCTCAGCTGATGTCCTTCGAGTTCGATGACGTCCCCCGTCAGCGCCCGCGGCGCCACGGGCCGGGCCGGCAGGGCCCCCGGGAACAACGACTCCCAGTACGCCAGGACCGGCCCGGTCAGCTGCTCCTCGGCGTGCGGCACGACCTCGGGCAGCGCCACCGCCTCGGCCTCCGGGAAGGCCTCCAGCACCACCGGCAGGCCGAGGAAGTGGTCGGCGTGCCCATGGGTGACGTAGACGGTCGTGAGGACCTTGCCGGTGGCGCGGACGAAGTCGGTGAGGCGGTGTGCCTCGGCGACGGTGATGAGCGCGTCGACGAGCACGGCCTCCCGCCGCCCGTGGACGAGCGTCGCCGTGCTGGCCGGCCAGGTCGCGCCCACCCCGCTGTCCCAGCCCGGCGCCGTGGCGGTGATGGGCTTGTAGTCACTGGTGAAGACGTCGATCGTCAGCATGGGGTGAGCTCCGTTCGTCGGCGGACCGGCGTCGCCGTTCGTGCCGGTCCGCCGACGGCGGACGGTGCGGTGACCCGGCCGTCCCCGACGGCCGCACGCGGGGCGGTGGTCGGGGAGGTACGGCGCGGGTGCGCCGCCTCGGCCACCCTAGGCACGGGAAGTGGAAGGACTGTGGAGTCCCCGCTCTTCCCGTGGTGCCCGGGGCGGCCGGGGGACGGTCAGAAGCCGGTCATCGTGATCTTGCCGATGGCCTTGCCGGACTCCAGGACACGGTGCGCCTCCCGCAGGTGCTCCGCGTTGATCTTCCCGAGGTCGGTGGTGGCCGTGGTGGTGAGGATCCCGGCGTCCACCAACCGGGCGATCTGGTCCAGGATGCGGCCCTGCTCGGCCTGGTCGGCGGTCCGGTGCAGCGACCGGGTGAACATGAACTCCCAGTGGAAGGAGATGCTCTTCGACTTCAGCAGACCGATCTCGACCGAGCCGAAGTCGTCGATGGCCACGATCCGACCGAAGGGCTTGATGAGGTCGGCGTAGGCGGCCAGGTTCTGCTCCGTACCGGTGGTGCCGAAGACGAAGTCCACGCCCTGCGGGGCGACTTCGCGCACCTGCGGGACGAGGGGCCGGCGGTGGTCGACGATGTGCGCGGCGCCCATCCGCCGGGCGAACTCGACGGTCTCGGGACGGGAGGCCGTGCCGATCACCGTCAGGCTGGTCAGGGCGCGGGCCAGCTGGGAGACCATCGCGCCGACGCCGCCCGCGGCGGCGGTGACCAGCAGGGCGCCCGACTGCTTCAGGGCGTCGGTGTGCAGCCCGAGGTGCTCGAACAGGCCCTCCCAGGCGGTCAGCGAGGTCAGCGGCAGGGCCGCCGCCTCCGCGAAGGAGAGCGAGGCGGGCTTGTGGCCGACGATGCGCTCGTCCACCGTGTGGAAGAGGGAGTTGGCACCGGGCCGGTCGAGGGCCCCGGCGTAGAACACCTCGTCGCCCACCTGGAACGACTCGACCTCGGCGCCGACGGCGACGACCGTGCCCGCCGCGTCCCAGCCGAGGACCTTGGGCTCGCCGCCCGGGTCGTTGCTCTGCCGGATCTTGTAGTCGACCGGGTTGACCGCGATGGCCTCGACCCGTACGAGCAGGTCGCGCGGCCCTGGCTGCGGCACCGGCAGGGTCGTGTCGACGAGGCTCTCCGCGTCGTCCACCGGCAGGCTCTTGCGGTAGGCGACGGCCGGCATGGTCTCGGGGATCTGGCTCATGACTGTTCCTCCTGGGGATCTCACAGCGGACTTCCGCTGTGCCCGTAACGTATCTTCGAGGAGGTAGTAACCTGCAAGGGATACTACTTCCCTAAGGGAAGTGAACTGGTGGGAGAGGCAGCCCAGGAAAGGGAGACCCCATGGTGACACTCTGCGAGTCCCAGCGGCACGACCATCACGACGTGTACGCCGCCCAGTGCCCGTGCCGTGAGGTGCTCGATCTCCTGGCCAACAAGTGGTCGGCGCTGGCCATCGGCGCCATGGAGGAGGGGCCGCAGCGCTTCGGGGCCCTGCAGAAGCGGCTCGAAGGGGTGAGTCCCAAGGTGCTCACCGCCACGCTGCGCCGTCTGGAGGACCGGGGCTTCGTGGAGCGGACCGTCTACCCCGCGGTGCCCCTGCACGTCGAGTACGAACTGACCGCGCTCGGCCGCAGTGTGGCCCAGCCCCTGGCGCAGCTGCGCGGCTGGGTGGAGGACCACATGGACGAGATCGCCTGACGGGCGCTCGCGCGCCCCGGCCCCGGTCACCGGCCCAGGAACTCGTTGACCTCGCGGGCGAAGTCCTCCGGGTGCTGGAAGAGGAATCCGTGCCCGGCGTCGCTGTAGAGGACGACCTTGGCGTCCGGCAGCCGCTGGGACATCGCGTACGTGGCGTAGGCGTGGATCATCACGTCGCGGGCGCCGTTGGCGGCCAGCACCGGCAGGGTGAGTTCCGCCTGCCGGTCCCAGTACCCCCGGAAACCGCTGATGGCCGCGATCTGGCCGCGGAACGCCTCGGGACCCACCACGGCCTTCGACTCCCTCAGTCGCCGGTCCAGGCGGCGCAGGGAGGCCAGTCCGGCCGCCCGTGCCCTCTCCGTCTCCGGGTAGAACAGGTAGAGGAAGTCCTCGTCGTCGTTGGCTCCCTTGCCGGTGATCTGCGCGACGCGCGCCGGAGGCGGAGGCAGGTCGGGCACGCCGCCGGGCGAACTGCCGGCCACCACCAGCCGGTTCACCAGACCGGGCGCGGTCAGGGCCACGCCCTGGGCGACGATGCCGCCCATCGACCAGCCCAGGACGTCGACGTCCTCGAGCCCCAGGGCGCCGATGAAGGCCAGGGAGCCGTCGACCAGGCCTTCCATGGTGGTCGGCGGCTCACCGGTGGAGAAGTTGGTGCCGCGGTTGTCGAATACGACGACCTCCCGCTCGGCCGCGAGCAGGTCCAGCAGCGCCGGGTCCCAGTGGTCGATCGTTCCGCGCAGACGCATGTGCAGGACCAGCGGCCGGGTGCCGGCCCGTCCGAAGCG
Source organism: Streptomyces sp. NPDC014676 (assembly GCF_043084105.1). Classification (NCBI taxonomy): domain Bacteria; kingdom Bacillati; phylum Actinomycetota; class Actinomycetes; order Kitasatosporales; family Streptomycetaceae; genus Streptomyces; species Streptomyces sp. NPDC014676. The sequence continues at coordinate 328,096 of NZ_JBIBZI010000009.1, forward strand.
GCGGTAGGCGAAGCGCTCGCCGTGCGGCCCCGTCACGTACTGGGTCTCGGCCTGGTCGGCCAGGTAGGCGGGCATGGAATCTCCTGTCGTGTGGCTGGTGTCCGGCGCGGTGGACGCGAGGCGCCGACGGGCCGGACCGGGGAGGGAAGCAGCCTCCCGGCGGCCGTACCACCAGCATGAACCGGTCTTGTGGACATTTAGTGGGCCGCGTCTTGAGGCCGGGCGACCCCGGTCGCACCCGGGCTACCGCGCGGCCTGTTCACGGGCGAGTGCGACCGCGTCCCGGAGGGAACCGCGGTGCGGGGCCCGTGGCCGGGCAGGACGGTGCCGGCGTCCAGCGACTCCAGCGGGACAGGGCGCCGAGGGCGGCCGATACGTCGGTGTGGAACATGTCGGGCAGCAGTTGCGGACCTGACCTGCGAGGCGTCGGGTGGGCCGTGACCAACGCGTCCCGGCTGACCACGATGCCCAGGGAGGGCAGGTGGTACGCGCAGTGGCCGCCGGTGTGCCCCGGTGTGTGCACGGGCACCGGGCAGGTCGAGGGCGCCCGTCGTGCCGAACGCCCGCGGCTCGATCACGGGCACGCGCGCCGAGCCCTTCCGAGCGGACGGCGTGCACCGCCCACGGCACCACGCCGGGACGCCAGGCGTTGGCCGGCACCGATCCGACCGACACTTGGTGCAGGAACTCGCGCCGAGCGTGCGGCACTTCACCCGCGTGCACGAGGACGGGAATGCCGTGCTCGGTGCGCAGCCGCTCGGCCGCGCCGATGTGGTCGTTTGCGCGCGTGGGTGACGAGGGGCGCCGTGACGTCGCTCGGTCGGACCCCCACGGCACCGAGCGGAGCGACGACCCGGTCGTGGTCACCGGGGTAACCGGTGTCGATGAGAAAGGCTGCGTCGCCCTCCTTGAGAATCACCCAGTCGGTGTTGCTTCCCGAGACCAGGAACACCCGGTCGTCGGCGGGGGCGATGCTCTCCATGAGCGGGAACGCCGGGCATGACCCCTCCTCCTGACGGCGCACCGCACGCACACCGCGCGACCACGGCCGGCGGGCACGCGGTCCGCGGGACATCGCACTGCGTCGGGCGCACATGTATCAAAGGCCGGGAGCTTGCCATACTTCCGGTAACAAGATCAAAGTGAAACACGTATCTCACTGCCCACCCATGACAGTACGACTCTCACCGGGAGCACCATGCCTTCCTCCGAGGACCGCCTCGACCAGGCGGCCGACGCATACGCGTCGCATCTGCGCGACTGCCGTCAGTGCCGGGCGGACGGGCGGGAGTGTCCGGCCGCGAAGTTCCTGCGCCGCGCGCACAACAACCTGCTGCGCGAGGCGCGCCGCGGTTCCGCGGCGGCGCGACGGTGACCGTCAGGCACGGGTGGGCAGGGCCAGGTACTGGTGCACCGACCGGACGGCGCTCGCACCGTCGCCGGCAGCGGCGGCCACCCGCTTCAGCGACGCGGTCCGCACGTCACCCGCGGCGAACACACCCGGCACGCTCGTCTCATAGGGCAGCGGCGCACGCCCCGCGTCCCGCCAGCGCGGCCCCAGGTCGGCGTCCGACAGCGCGAGGTCGGTGCGGACGAACCCGTTGTCGTCCAGCGCCACCCCCGTCAGCCAGTCGGTGGCCGGCTCGGCACCGATGAAGCAGAACAGACCGGCGCAGGCGATCCGGCGCACCGGGCCACCGTGCCGCGTCAGTGTCACCGCCTCCAGCCGCTCGGCGCCGTGCAGCGCCGACACCTGCGTGCCCGTCAGCACCGTGATGCGCGGGTCCCCGAGGACGCGGTCCACCAGGTACGCGGACATGCGGGTGCCCAGGTCCCCACCGCGGACCACCAGGGTCACCGCCCGCGCGTGGCGCGCGAGGTGCAGCGCCGCCTGCCCCGCCGAGTTCGCCCCGCCGACGACGGCGACCGGTGCGCCGGCCACCGTCTGCGCCTCCATGTCCGTGGCCGAGTAGTGGATGCCGCGCCCGGTGAGCTCGCTCCACCGGTCGACCGGGAGGGTGCGGTAGGCGGCACCGGTGGCGAGGACCACGGCCCGGGTCCGGATCCGCGCCCCGTCGGAGAGGGTGACCACATGCCCCCGCGCGCCGGGTTCCAGCGCGACGACGGTGCACGGACTGGCGATCCTGGCGCCGAACTTCAGAGCCTGCACGGCGGCGCGCGCGGTGAGGTCCGCGCCGCTCAGCCCGAACGGGAAGCCGAGGTAGTTCTCGATGCGCGCGCTGGTGGCGGCCTGGCCGCCGGTGGCGACCGCGTCGAGCAGCACCGTTTCCAGCCCCTCGGAGGCCCCGTGCACGGCGGCCGCCAGCCCGGCGGGTCCTGCGCCCACCACGGTCAGGTCGGCGGTACCGCTGCCGGTGTCACGGAAGGACAGGTTCAGCCGCTCGCTGAGCGCGCCGGGGGTGACGCCCGTCAGCACCTCGGCCCCTATCGAGGCGACCGGCAGGTCGGCCGCGGTCAGCCCGGCGGCCCCGAGCAGGGCCGCTCCCTCCGCCGAGCCGTCCGGCACCCAGGAGTGGGCGACCCCTTGGCGGGCGAGGAAGGTACGCAGCCGCAGGCCCGCGGCCGAGTCCGGGTCGCCCACCATCCGCAGCGTCTGGGCGGTCGCCTGCCGCAGCAGCCGGCGCCGGGCCAGGAAGGAGCGCAGGAGCAGGTCCGACAGCTCGGTCTCCCGCGCCATCAGCAGCCGGAACGACCCGGCGTCCACCCGGTGCACGGTGCCCGGTCTGCGCACCCGTACCCGCAGGTGCCGGCGCTGACCGGTGAGCAGCCCGAGTTCACCGACGAACTGGCCGGGTCCGTACCGCAGCAGGACCTCGTCCCGGCCCGGAGCCGGGGACGGCCGCACCGCCTCCAGCCGGGCGCTGCCGCACAGGAGGAGGTCACCGCAGTCGTCCCCGACGTCGAACAGCACCTGCCCGTCGGTGACCTCCTCCGGCTCCGCGTACCGGACCGCCCGGGTCAGCTGCTCCTCGGTCAGCCGGACCGAGGCCAGGCCGACGAGGTCCTCGGGTCGGTCGCCGATCTCGGGAAAGGAGGTCGCCATGGAGGTGATCCCTTCGACGCGCGTCGCGCGCCTTGCTCGTGCTGTCGGGGAGGTGGAGCCGGTCGGGGGACGGACGCGTCCGTGCCTCAGAAGTCGGCGCGGGACAGCAGTTCCTCGGTGGTGAGCACGTCGTGGGCGATGAGCGCGTAGCGGTTCACCATCTGCTCGTAGGAGCCGGCGTCGCCGTCGGGCGCGGTGGCGTCCTTGACGAGGGTCACTCGGTAGCCCCGCTCCATGGCGCTGCGGGCGGTGGACTCCACGCACATCGTCCCGATCATGCCCGCCACGGCGATGTGCTCGATGCCGCGGCGCTTGAGCTGGATGTCAAGGTCGGTGGTGGCGAAGACGTCGAGGTTCTTGTGTGGGGCGATCGTCACGTCACCGGGGCCGGGCCGGAGATCGGGGTGGAACTCGGCGCCCCAGCTGCCCGCCTCGAACATGCGGTTGTCGAACATCATGCGGTGGATGCCGGAACGGTGCTTCCAGTCGTCGTACTCCTCGTCGGTGTAGGACATCGGCGAGAAGAAGGCCGGGTAGCCCTTGTGCCGGAAACCGGCCAGCAGCCGCCTGAGGTTGTCCAGGGTGCCTATGCGCTCGAACTCCGCCTTGAAGCCCGGGTAGCCCTTGCCGCCTTCGGCGAAGACCTCGTTGACGGTGTCGATCAGGACGAGACCGATCGGGGCGGATGTACTGGTCATGCGGACGTTCCTTTCGTTCTGCCGCACCGCGGCGGTGCGGACGGGCGGGCCCGGGGGGGCTTTCGCTGTCAGCGTGTCAGCGGGTGACGGGAGCGCCATCGGTTGTTTGACTGCCGACCGGGCCCACGCCGTACGTTTCCGATCCGCGCGGCACCTGGAAGCGGGCCCGGTGCGGTGCCGGGGGAGCCGTCGAGGCGGCCGGGGCCGTGGCGTTGACCGCGGCCGCGAGGACCGTGAGCAGGGTGATGCCGCCCATGGCGGCGAGTTGCCGCAGGGCGGTGGAGAAGCGACGGGGGACGGCACGGCGTCCGGAACCGTCGGGCGGCAGCGCGGAGGAGACGGAGGGGGCGGGCACGGAAGGTTCCCGTCTGGCTGTAGGCCGCCCCGTAACGGGGGGGCGGACGCGTCGGTGGTCGGGGACCGAGTGAACCGCGTGGACGAACCGCCACGCTTCGGTCGATCGACCGACGTTCCGGGCCGGGCCATCTCCCTCGGCACGGGCACATGTCTCATCCCCCTCTATGCACACACGTGTGAGTCAGTGACAATGGACACGGCCTGGGCACACGCCCACGGAACGCCCAGGCCGCCTTTCCCCCGCAGCCCGCGAGCAAGGTGGCCCCATGACGCGACGCCGTACCCGCCACGTCCTCACGACGGTCGTCCTCGGCGCGGCCACCCTGGCCGGTCTCACCGTGACCGGCCAGCCGGCCTCGGCGACCGCTTTCCCCTGGGGCATCTCCCTCTACACGGGCTCCGGCCTGACGGGCACACAGACCGTCGTGGATCTCGACGACACCTCGTGCCACAACCTCTCCGAGCCCGCCCTGTCCGCCGTGGACGTGTCGGACTCGAACCTGTACGCCTACTACAACCCGGACTGCCGTACGGGCCTGCCGGGGCAGAGCGGCGACTCGTACTTCATCGTCGGCAGCCTGCACAGCGCGGAGTTCGCGCTGCCCGTGGTCAGTTACCGAGTGGTCCACAACGATTAGGACCGGCGTCCGCCTCGCCCCAGCAGGGCGGCCTCCAGGGCGTCCCAGTCGAGCAGGCGGCTCTCGTCGCCGGCCGGCACCAGCGCGTACGTGGCGTCCAGCCACCGCCGCACTCCGCTCAGCCCGGTCTCCAGACACACCCGGCCCTCGGGACGCAGGAGGGTGAAACGGAGGGCACCGGCCGCCCCGTACCGGTCGCCGACCGGCCGGACCCGGAAGTCACCCTCCCCGCTGGCGCCGCGGGTTCCCCGGTCCAGCAGTTCCCGGGACACGACCCAGGTCACGCGTAGATCGGCCACCGGGTCCACGAAGAGGTCCAGGGTGACGGCGTAGGGATCGTCCAGGGTGTAGCGCAGGCGGCAGCGCAACGTGTCGGGACCCGCGGGGACGAACAGCCGCCGGACCGTCGTGACGAGAACCGGGGGAACACGGTCGTCCCGGGTCCCGGGGCCGGCGAAGGCGCTTCGGTCGTTCATCGGGTGCTCTCTCTCCCGTCGGGGGCACGCTTTTCGGTCAGGTACGCGCGCTGACGTCCCCCATCCTGGGCAACCCCCGTCCGGGTGCGCATCGGTAGAATGACTGCGGATGAAACGGGGTGAACACCGTCCCCGTGACTCACGCGGGGGCCGGTCCTCGCCGGTGCGCAAAGGGCTAATCCCGGCCATTGGCGGCGTTTGTGACGCCCCGGCCTGTCGCCCCGCCCACCGTGACGGCGGCGGAGGCGACCGCCGGTCCGGCTCCCGGGTCCCGGTCCGCCCACCGCGGCGGCGGTGGGCCGGCACCCGGACGGTCAGACCCGGTCCGCACCGGCGCGACGGGGGCCCGGTCCGGACCGGGCCCCGCGCGCGACCCGACGTCAGGGGTCCAGGTGAACAGCGTCCGCGGGCAGGCGCCCGGCCGCCGGAGAACCGTATGGGCACGCCCACCCACCCGTCCTCCCTCACCGGGCGGACGCAGGGCGGGAACTCCTCCCGGTTCCCGCTGCGCGACTTCCTGCGCACCGAGACCGGCAGCGCCGCCGTCCTGGCCGTCGCGGTGGTCGCCGCCCTGGCCCGGGCGAACGTCGCGCCGGGCGGGTACGAGTCGTTCTGGCGGACGGACCTGTCCGTGACGGTCGGCGGCCACGGTGTGCTGCTGCACCTGCGGGAGTGGGTGAACAGCGGCCTGATGACTGTCTTCTTCGGCCGGCACCCCCACCTTCTTCGTCGACGGACGCAGGCACGACAGCGCCTACGACATCGCCGCGCTGTCGGCCGCCGTGCGCGCCGTCCGCGCCCGCGCCGCCCTGGACGCCGTGTGACACGGGCGCGGGCGCACACCGCGAGAGCCCCCCGGGCAGGTGTCCCGGGGGGCTCTCGCGGTGTGCGGCCGGTGGCGTTCTCCTCCCGGGGGACGCCACCGGCGCCGGATCACTTGGCGAGGAAGGCGAGGAGCGCCTCGTTGACCTCGGCGGCGTGGGTCCACAGCAGACCGTGCGGGGCGCCGTCGATCTCGACGTAGTCGGCGTGCGGAAGGGCCTTGTGGAAGGGACGGGCGGTCGAGTCGATGGGCAGGATGTTGTCGGCGGTGCCGTGCAGGATCAGAGCGGGCACGTCGATCTTGGGGATGTCGGCGCGGAAGTCGGTCGGCCAGGTCAGGGGAGCGGCGGAGGCGGCGTGGGAGCCACCGGCGGCGGCGGTGTTCCAGCTGTTGCGGACGGCCTCATCGCCGATGCGGGTGCCGAGGTTGTCGTCCAGGTTGTAGAAGTCCCGGTAGAAGGCGGTGTAGTAGGCGTAGCGGTCGTTCTTGACCGTGTCGGAGATGTCCTGGAAGAAGGACTGGTCGGCGGCGCCGTCGGGGTTGTCGTCGGTCTTCAGCAGGAAGGGCTCCAGGGAGGCGAGGAAGGCCGCCTTGGCGACGCGGGCGGAGCCGTAGGTGCCGAGGTAGCGGCCGACCTCGCCGGTGCCCATGGAGAAGCCGACGAGGGTGACGCCCTGGAGGTCGAGGGTTTCCAGGACGGTGTTGAGGTCGGCGGCGAAGGTGTCGTAGTCGTAGCCGGTGGTGGGCTGCGAGGAGCGGCCGAAACCGCGACGGTCGTAGGTGATGACCCGGTAACCGGCGTCCAGGAGCGCGGCGGTCTGCTTCTCCCAGGAGTGTCCGTCCAGCGGGTAGCCGTGGATCAGGACGACCGGACGGCCGGTGCCGTGGTCCTCGTAGTACAGCTCGATGTCGGTGGTGTTCTCCTGGCCGACGGTGATGAACGGCATGGTGCTCTACCTCCACGGTGGTCGGGCCGCCGGTGCGGCGCCGAGTACGGGTCCAGCATCACGGCGCACGGCGGCGCGGGGATCCGTCTAACGACTTACGGGTTGGGGCGGCGTGACTCAAAGGGGAGACGGTCAGGCCCTCGTGGAGCCAGGCACACACCCGACCGGGCACATGTGTTTAACTCCGGCGAACCCTGTAGAACATGTATCTCGGGCTCTCAGGAACGGAGCCCGGCGCACGCCGATGCCCAGGAGCCGGGTGCGACGACCTGTCGAGGAGTCTCCCGATGAAACCGGTGGTCTGGATCCCGTACGAGCCCAAGGACCTGCCGGGGCTGTCCGACGGACTCGACCGCCATTACTGGGACGGCACGGACACCTGTCCCACACCTCCGGAGGAGGTCCGCTTCCTCACCGGTTTCCCCGGGGCGGGCGGCTACGAGCCGCTGGTCACGATGGTCTCCCGGGCCAGGCGTCTGCAGGTGCTGCAGGTCCTCAGCTCCGGCCACGATCACCTGATACCGCATCTGGGCCTGCTGCCGCCGAGGGCCTGCTGTGCACCGGGCGCGGTGTGCACGCCGAACACGGTCGCCGCCGGCTGACCGCCGGGCCGCGCCCACACCTGCCGTCCGGCTCACCCGTACCGCCTGCCATGCACGCACCTTATGGATATCCGCAAGAACAAGCATTGGCCTCATCGCCGCACGAGGGCGAGAGTTGATCCAGCCCCGCACACCGGCCCGGTGCCGGTCCCGACCAAGGAGAATCCCGTGAGCAGCACGTCCCCCACCCCCACCGGCGCCACCCTCAAGCGTGCCGGCCAGCGTCTCGTCGTCGTCGGGGCCGGCTCGGCCACCGGACGCCGCCTCGCCCGGACCGCCTCCGCCGAGGGAGCCGACCTGGTCCTCGCGGGCCCGGACCTCACCAAGCTGGAGGAGACGGCCGCCGAACTGCCGGGCACGGCCCGTACCGTCCGCTTCGACATCACCGACGAGGCGTCGATAGCGCACCTGGCCGAGGAGGTCGGCGCCTTCGACCACTTCGTGTCCACGGCGGCCGTGCCGGCCAACGGGCCGCTGTCCGAACTCGTCCCCGAGGACGTCCAGCGCGCCTTCGCGGCCAAGGTGATCGGCCCCCTGTTCCTCGCCAAGCACCTCGCCGGACAGGCCCGGGAAGGCGGCTCCCTCACCTTCTTCTCCGGCGTGGCGGCCTGGCGTCCCGCCCCCGAGCGGACCGTGATGGCCACCACCAACGGCGCCCTCGCCTTCCTGGTCCAGGCCCTCGCCGTGGAGATCGCACCGCTCCGGGTCAACGCCGTGTCCCCGGGTATCGTCGACAGCGGCGCCTGGGACAAGCTCGGCGCGGACAAGCGGGCGTTCCTGGAGTCGGTGGCCGCGAGCAACCCGGCCCGCCGGGTCGGCACCCCCGACGACCTCGTCGCCGCGGTGCTGTTCGCCATCGACAACCCGTACGTCACCGGCACCGTCCTGCACGTGGACGGCGGCGGACGCCTGGCCTGACCCACCGGCCCACCCCTGCACACAACCCCACCAAGGAGAAGCGCATGTCCGACCGCCACACCGGGCCCATCGTCCTCGTCGCCCGCATGAAGGCGCGCCCCGGCAAGGAACAGGAACTGTGGGACGCGCTGCCCGCTCTGGTGTCCGCCACCCGCCAGGAGGACGGCTGCCTCACCTACGTGCCGCACGAGGGGCTGGACGACCCCGGCCTGCTCGTCATGCACGAGGTGTGGCAGAGCGAGGAGCACCTGCGGGCCCATTCCGCCAGTGCCCACCTGCGGGCCTTCGCCGAACGGGCGGCGACCCTGACGGTGAACGGCATCGAGATCGAGCGGCTGGCCGAGATCGAGCTCTAGACCGTCCCGTTCGGGGGCCGCGGGCGTCACGGTGGTCAACGGGCCCTGGCACTCAGTCATTCGACGGAAGCGTGCCGGGGCCGTCCGCGGTCCACTGGACCGGTACCGACCGGCACCTCACGACCTCCGCGGTCACGAGGGCGACGAGAAACACTGGAGTCACCCATGTCCATACCCGCCCCCACCTCGCACACCGGCCCGGGCCGCAGGACGGTCCTCGGCCTGTCCCTCGTGGTCGGAGGGGCCCTGGCGGCCGGCGCCGCGCCGGCCGCGGCCCGCCCCGGTACGGGCGGCGGCCACCACCAGCCCCGGCTGGAGACGGTCGCGACCTTCGACGGCGCGATGCCCACCGGGGTCACGGTGTCCCGCTCGGGCCGGATCTTCGTCAACTTCCCGCGCTGGGGCGACGACGTCCCGTTCTCGGTGGCCGAGATCCGGGACGGCAAGGCCGTCGCCTACCCCGACCGGGCCCTCAACCGGCCGGACACCTCGCGCCCCGAGCGGCACCTCCTCGGCGTGCAGAGCGTGGTCGTCGACGCCGCCGAACGGCTGTGGGTCGTGGACACCGGCCGCGTCGAGTGGGCCGACGCGCCCTACGGCGGACCGAAGCTGGTCGCCATCGACCTGGCCACCGACCGGGTGGTCCGCACCATCCTGCTGCCCCGCTCCGTCGCCGGGCCGCGCAGCTTCATCAACGACGTCCGCTTCGACCTGAGCCACGGCTACGCCTACCTCACCGACGCCACCCCGGACGGCCCCAACGGACTGATCGTCGTCCACCTGGCGAGCGGCACCTCCTGGCGCTGCCTGGACGACGCGCCGTCCACCCGCCCCGTTCCCGGGTTCGTCCCCGTCGTCGAGGGCCGCCCGCTGACGAACAGCCCGGACGCCACCACGCCCGCCACGCCCGTCAACATCGGCGCGGACGGCATCGCGCTCAGCCCCGACGGTGAGTGGCTGTACTACTGCCCGCTCTCCAGCCGCCGCCTGTACGCGGTGCGCACCAGGGACCTGGTCCGCGCGCGGTCGGACCGCGGCGTGTCCGCCATACCCGTGCGCGATCTGGGCGCCAAGGGCATGTCCGACGGCCTGGAGACCGACCGGGCCGGCCGCGTCTACGGCGGTGACCTGGAGAACAACGCCATCGTCCGTCGTGAACTCGACGGCACCTACCGCACCCTGATCCGCGACGAGCGCCTGGTGTGGCCCGACACCCTGTCCGTCGGCCATGACCGGAACCTGTACGTCGTCGCCAACCAGCTCAACCGCCAGGCCGCCTACAACGGCGGCGTGGACCTGCGGGTCAAGCCGTACGCGCTGTACCGCTTCCCCATCGGCAGCGGACCCGCCCGCCGCTGACCCGGCGGCACGAGGACCGGCGGCCGTACCGGCACCCCAGGTGCCCGGTACGGCCGCCGGTCGCGTGTGCCCCGTGCTCAGGCGCCGGTGGTGAGCACCATGCGGAAGCGGGCCCGGTTGTCCATCATGCGCGCGTACGCATCGGCCGCCCGTTCCAGCGGCATCTCCTCGACGTGCGGCCGGACCCCGGTCAGCGCGGCGAACCGCAGGGTGTCCTCGATGTCGGCCGCGGTGCCGCTGGGCAGCCCGGAGATCCTCTTCGACAGGTCGATCAGCTGCAACGGGCTGATCCGCATCGGCTCCGGGTCGACACCCAGGACGACCAGTTCACCGTCCGGCCCCAGACCGTCGACGGCCGCCGACATCGTCTCCGAGTCGCCCGCCGTGGCGAGCACCGCGCGCGCTCCGCCGAGGGCCTGCAGGGCAGGGCTCATCTCCTCGGCCGTGGAGTCGATGTAGTGGTGCGCGCCCAGTTCCTCGGCGAGCGCCCGCTTCTCCGCGCCCCGCGCGATGACGACCGTCTCGAAGCCCATCCGGACAGCGAACTGCACGCCCAGGTGCCCCAGTCCGCCCAGTCCGAGGACCGCCACCAGGTCGCCCGGCCCCGCGCCCGAGCGGCGCAGGGCGTTGAAGGTGGTCACCCCCGCGCAGGCCAGGGGCGCCGCGTCCACCGCGCTGATCCCGTCCGGGATCCGGGCCAGGGCGTTGGCGGGGACGTTCAGAGCTTCGCCGTAGCCGCCCGGGTAGGCCCAGCCGGGCACCTTGAGTTCGGTGCAGTGGATGAAGTCACCCCGGCGGCAGGGCACGCAGTGGCCGCAGTGGCCGCCGAACCAGCCGACGGCGACCCGGTCACCGACCTGCCAGTCGGTCGTGTAAGCGCCGACGGCGTCGATCCGGCCGGCGATCTCGTGTCCCGGGGTCACCGGGTGGGCCAGGCCCGGCACCAGCCCCTCGACCATCAGCGAATCGGTGTGGCACACCCCGCACGCCTCGACGGTGACGCGCACTTCGAAGGGGCCGGGGTCGGGGACGTCGCGCCGGCCGGTGCGCAGGGCACCGGCCGGCTGGTCCACCAGGACCGCGCGGACAGATGACATGACAGGAACCTCCTGCTGATCGATGGCGGGGGAAACTGCGGTACGGCCTTCAGCCCAGGACCTCGATGGTTCCGGTCAGCAGGGCGAGCGGGGGGAGGGGGGCCGCCCGGCAGGGTGACGCGTGAGTGGACCCGGGCCGCCTTCGAAGTCCTCCAGGCGCGTGACGGTGGCGACCGGGCCGGGAACACCCGGGACGAATTTCCACGGGTCCTCGCCAGGATCACGCGGCCCAGCGGCGGGACCATCCGTCATCCGACGTACGGCCTCGCAGGCCGGTGTCCCCCTCCCGGCCCGGGCACGACCGGACAGGCGGCGGCGGTCAGTCCGGGAACCCCGCAACGGCACACCTGTCCCGCTCATATGCGTCTCGCCTGGGACCGGTAGTCGTTTGACGGATGCCCCGCACCACTCGTCCTCCGCAAGCTATTCCCGGCATACGCGACAGAAGCCACCCAGCCAAGGAGGAGCAGTGGCCACCAAACGCGACATGATCGTGCGCCCCGCGCACGATCTGGGCGGACTGCCGGCCGGACCGGTCGTCCCGTCCGATCACGAGATGACGCCCTTCGAGAAGAGCTGCCACGCGCTGCTCAACGTCCTCGCCGCGCACAAGCTCGTCAACACCGAGGAGAAGCGTCGCGGGGTGGAGGACCTCGGAGCCGAGATCATCGGCGAACTCACCTACTACGAGCGGTGGGCCGTCTCCGCGTCCAAGGTGCTGATCGAGAAGGGCGTCATCACCTCGGAGGAACTGGGCGCCAGGATGAACGAGATCAGGGACCGGCTCACGGAGGCCGCCGCATGAGTACCCGCTTCATGCCGAACCAGTGGGTCCGCATCGCCGACCGCAACGCTCCGGGCCATGTGCGCACCCCGGTCTACGTCCGCGGCAAGGAGGGCCGGATCGAGCGCGTCCTGCCCCGCTTCCTCAACCCCGAGCGGGAGGCGTACGGCGTCAACGAGGGCGGCGAGGTCCGTCTGTACCGGGTCCGCATCGAGCAGTCGGCGCTCTGGCCCGACTACGACGGGCCGGCGGACGACGTCCTGGAACTGGAGATCTACGAGCACTGGCTGGAGCAGGTCGACGACCGCTCCGGCGCGGAAGGACGATGACGTCGATGACGAACGCCCGCGAGACCGGCATCGTCGACCACGGTGACCACACGCACGGCGCCCCGGGTGCCCCGGACCCGCACGCCCCCATCGAGACGGTCGCCGAGGAACCCGACTACTTCGACGTCCTGCACCAGGCCATCCGCGAACTCCTCGTCGACAAGGGCCTGATCACCGCGGACGAGGTACGCGCCATGGTCGAGACGCTCGACGCGCACCGGCCAACGCTCGGCTCCGCCCTGGTCGCCCGGGCCTGGACGGACACGGACTTCAAGGAACGCCTGCTCGCCGACGGCACCGCCGCCATCGAGGAGTTCGGCATCGACAACTACGACGGCACCAGGCTGATCGTGCTGGAACAGACACCCGAGGTGCACAACCTCGTGGTGTGCACCCTCTGCTCGTGCTACCCGCGTCCCGTGCTGGGCCTGCCCCCGGACTGGTACAAGAGCCGTCCCTACCGGGCCCGCGCCGTCCGCGAACCGCGCGCGCTGTTGCGTGAGTTCGGAACGGAGGTGCCGCAGGACGTGACCATCCGCGTCCACGACAGCAACGCCAACATGCGCTACCTGGTCCTGCCGATGCGCCCCGCCGGGACCGAAGGCCTGAGCGAGGAGGAACTCGCCGCCCTCGTCACCCGGGACACGATGATCGGCGTCACCACGCCCAGGCTGCCGTGACCGGGTTCCGCCGGCGGCCGGACGGCCCCACGGCGGCGGACACCCACGACCCGCCCGCCGCGCCCGCCGCGCGGTGGGCGGTCCGGGGCCGGCCGCTGTCCTCGTACCTCGCGGAGGCGCTGGGCTCGGCCTGGCTCGTGCTGGCGGCGCTCACCGCGGTCTCCCTCACCATGCGGGCCGACGGCGCCTACCTCTCCTCGTGGCCGCTCCTGCCGCGCCTGGCCGTTGTCGGCGTCTCGGTGGGCGGCGTGGTGGCGGTGTTCGCCCTCACCCCGCCCGGCAAGGAGTCCGGCGCCCACCTCAACCCGGCGATCAGCCTCTTCATGGCCCTGCGCGGTGTCCTCGGTGTCGCCGACCTGATCGCCTACGGCGTCTTCCAGCTGACCGGTTCCGTCCTCGGGGTGCTGCTCGCCCGGACGCTTTGGGGAGAGCGGGTCACCGAGGTGCACTACGGGCTGATCCAGCCCGGCACCGGCTGGGACGGCTCCGTCGCGGTGGTCCTCGGTGAACTCCTCAGCACCGCCGTCCTGCTGTGGGTCCTGGCCGCCATGACCAGCCGGCCCCGGCCGCGCTCCACACCATGGGTGCTCGGCGCCGTCGTCGCGGCGCTGATCACGTCCACCGGCTCCCGGACCGGGGCCGGCTTCAACCCGGCGCGCAACTTCGGCCCGCACGTCGTCTCGGGCGACTACCACCTGTTCTGGGCCTACATGCTGGCGCCCCTGGCCGGAGCCGCGGTGGCCGCCTCCGTACCGGCCCTCCTGGGTGCCCGCCCGGCCTGGACCCACCGGGTCTGCTGTGCCCGGGACATCCACCGTCACCACCCGCGCCCGCCGCGCTCGCGGCACCGCGCTCCCACTTCCTCCCGGTGATCCCATGCTCCGTACCCACAACGGCCCCGCGACGGCCGTCCCCGACCACACCGACGAAATCCTGTGCCGGCAGGCGCGCCGCATCGTCACCTCGCTCGACCTCCACGACGTGGAACTGGCACCCGACCTCGTCCACGCCCTGCTGCGCGCGGGCTTCGGCATCCAGACCGACACCCCGACCGGAGGTGCCCTGACCGGGGGAGTGGAGATCCGCTCCTGCCCCGAGCACTACGGGCCGGGGTCCCTCCTCGTCAGCTGGGCCCCGCACGAGGCGGCGTACACCCCGCTGGACCCGCGCGTCACCCACGTCGAGGGCCTCATGACGTGCGCGCTGCTGGACACCGTGCGGGCCCTGGGCTTCCGGGCCGAGCGGCTGGGCGCCTCCTACTCGGTCCAGGTCCAGCCCTGGGGGTCCCGTGCCTCGGACTGAGACGGCCACCCGATCCGCCCGGGCGCTCACGAGCCACCGGAGCACGGTCCTGCTGGTCTCGGCGGTCGTCGCCGTCACCGTCGCCGCCTTCGCCGCACTGGCCGGCGCCGTCTCCGGGCACCGCTTCTCCGTCGGCGCCCAGGTCTTCGGCACCGGCCTCGGCCTGACGGCGTACATGCTCGGCGTCCGGCACGCCTTCGACGCCGACCACATCGCGGCCATCGACAACACCACCCGCAGGTTCCTGGCCGAAGGGCGGCCCTCGGCCCACCTCGGCTTCTGGTTCGCCCTGGGCCACTCCTCGGTGGTCGTGCTGCTCAGCCTGCTGACCGCCCTGGGGGCCCGCCTGGCCTCCCGGCTGACCGACGCCTCCTCCACCGCCCACCAGGTCCTGGGCGTGCTCGGCACGTCCGTCTCCACGGCCTTCCTGCTGCTGCTGGGTGTCCTCAACCTGCTGGCCCTGCGCCGCATCGCGGCCCTGTACCGGTCCGCGCGCCGGGGTGACCACGACGAGGCGCGCCTGGACGAGGTACTGGACGACCGGGGACTGCTCTCGCGTCTGCTGCGCCGGCTGACCGCGTCGACCACGCGCCCCTGGCACCTGTTCCCGCTCGGCCTGCTCTTCGGTCTGGGCTTCGACACGGCCACCGAGGTGTCCCTGCTGGTCCTGTCCGGCGCGGGTGCCGCCTCCGGCGTCCCCTGGTGGGCGCTGATGCTCCTCCCGCTCCTGTTCACCTGCGGGATGACGCTCTTCGACACCCTCGACGGCGCCTTCATGTCGGCCGCGTACCGGTGGGCGTTCGTCCACCCGCTGCGCCGCATCCACTACAACCTCACCACCACCGGCCTCTCGGCCGCCGCGGCCCTCCTGGTCGCCGCCGTGAACCTGGTGACGCTGCTGGGCGACGGCGTCCCCGCCCTCGGCCGGGCCCTGCCCTGGCTGGTCGGCATCGACCTCAACACCGTCGGCTACCTGATCGGCGCCCTCTTCCTCACGGCCTGGCTCAGCTCCTTCCTGCACTGGAAGGCCGTCGGTGGACGGGCCCTGGCCCCGTCGCCGGACCCGGAGGCGTGAGCCGGCGCCCGCCCGGTGGACCTACCGCCCGGCCACGGGCAGTTCGCCGTACTGGCCGCCGCGCACACGCTCCGGTGCGAACAGCGCGCCGAGCGCGGCGACCTCGCCGGCCTCCAGGGTGAGGTCCGCCGCCGCGGCGTTCTCCCGCAGGAACTCCGCTCGTTTCGTCCCCGGGACCGGCACGACGGCGTACGGCTGGGCCAGCAGCCAGGCCAGGGCGACCTGGCCGGGTGTGGCCCCCCGCTCCCGGGCGAACCGCTTCAGTCCGTCCACCAGCCGCAGGTTGTGCGGCAGGTTGCCGGGCGAGAACTTCGGCAGGGTGCTGCGGAAGTCGTCGCCGTCCAGGCGGGTGCCGGGGCCGACCCGGCCGGTCAGCGCGGCCCTGCCGAGCGGGCTGTACGGCACCAGTGTGATGCCCAGTTCCCGGCAGAGCGGCAGGATCTCGTCCTCCACCCCCCTCTCCCACAGGGAGTACTCGCTCTGCAGGGCGGAGACGGGTGCGGTACGGGCCGCGCGGCGCAGCTCGTCGGGGCCGGCGTTGCTCAGCCCGAGCGCCGTGACCTTGCCCTCCACGACCAGTTCGGCCATGGCGCCGACGGTCTCCTCGACCGGGACGCCGGGGTCGAGCCGGTGGCAGTAGTACAGGTCGATGTGGTCGGTGCCGAGCCGGCGCAGGCTGGCCTCGCACGCGGAGCGGACGTACGCGGGGGTGCCGTCGTAGACGACCCGGCCGTCGTCCGAGGGCCGGGCGCCGAACTTGGTGGCGATCACGGCCCGGTCCCGGCGGCCCCGGACCGCCTCGCCGAGCAGTGTCTCGTTGTGACCGAACCCGTTGGTGTCCGCCGCCGCCCCGACGGCACCGTAGACGTCGGCGGTGTCGAGGAGGTTCACGCCCAGGTCGAGGGCGAGCCGCACGGTGGCGATCGATCCCGCGCGGTCGGCGGGCCCGTAGAACTGGGACATGCCCATGCAGCCGAGCCCGATCGGGCCGACGCGCAGGCCGCTGACGCCGAGGGTGACGTGTGAGGTGTGCACGGTGATGCTCCCGTCTGCCGCGGCGGAGCAGGGCGTGCCCCATCGGGCACGCCCTGCTCCGCCGCGGCGCTGTGTGTGGGGGGCTGGTCAGACGGAGATCGTCTTGTACTCGATGTACTGGGTGAGCCCGGCCGTGCCGAACTCCCGGCCGATGCCGCTGTCCTTGAACCCGCCGAAGGGACCGTCGAGGGAGGGCGGTGCCCCGTTGACGGAGAACGTGCCGGTGCGGATGCGCCGGGCGATGGCCAGGGCCCGTGTCCCATCGGCCGTCCAGACCCCGCCGCCGAGGCCGTAAGGGGAGTCGTTGGCGATGCGGACGGCGTCCTCGTCGTCCTCGAACGGGATGACCACGAGGACCGGGCCGAAGATCTCCTCCTGGGCGATGCGCATGGAGTTGTCGACGTCGGCGAAGAGGGTGGGGGTGACGTAGTAGCCGTCCTCCAGGCCGGCCGGGACCTCGGGACCGCCGGTGACCAGCCGGGCGCCCTCGCGGATGCCGGTCGCGATGTAGGAGCGGACGCGCTCCTGCTGGTCGGCGCGGACCATGGGTCCGATGAAGGTGTCCGGGTCGGCAGGGTCACCGACGGTCAGCGACTCGACCAGTTCCTTCAGCCTGGTCACCGCCTCGTCGTAACGGCTGCGGTGCACCAGGATCCTGGTGTGCGCGACACAGGACTCACCGTTGTTCGCGAGGGAGAGGAACTTCAGTCCCTCCACCATCGCGTCGAGGTCGGCGTCCTCCAGGACGATGGCGGCGGACTTGCCGCCGAGTTCGAGGCTCACCCGCTTGAGCTGCCGTCCGGCGATGGCCGCGATGGTGCGTCCGGCGCCGGTCGAACCGGTGAAGGCGATCTTGTCGATGCCGGGGTGGGAGATGAGGTACTCACTGGTGCGGCGGTCGGCCGGCAGGATGCTGACCACGCCCTCCGGGACGCCCGCCGCGCTGAAGATCTCCCCCAGCAGCAGGGTGACCAGCGCGTTCTCGGGTGAGGACTTCAGGACGACGGTGCAGCCCGCCAGCAGCGCGGGGACGAGCTTGGTGAGCGCCGACTGGTGCGGGGCGTTCCAGGGGATGACGGCCGCGACCACGCCCACCGGTTCCCGGTGGACCAGGGTGCGGGCCGTGCTCCCCTCGGTCCGCGGCAGCTCCTCCTCCCACGGCAGGGCCGCGGCGGCCCGCAGATAGGCGTCGGTCTGCTCGGGCAGTGCGGCGGCGGTCCAGCCGGTGAACCAGCGGGCGCTGCCGTTCTCCGCGGTGGTGAGGTCGGCTATCTCCTCGGCGCGCTCGGCGTACAGGGTGTTGAAGCGGGCGATGACCTCCTGCCGGGCGGCCGGGGCCAGCCGGGGCCAGGGGCCGTGGTCGAACGCCTCGCGGGCGGTGGCGACGGCGAGGTCCACGTCGGGTTCGGTGGCCTCGGCGGCCAGGCCGACCAAGGAGCGGTCGTGCGGCGAGCGGACCTCCAGCGGTTCCTTCTTCGCGGGCTCGGTCCAGCGGCCGCCGATGTACAGCTTCTCGTAATTGATCACACCGACAACTTAAGGCAACACCGTTCTCTAAGTCAAGAGAACGGTGTTCTGTTAAAGTGGCCGCATGGACAGGCTGCCTCCTCACGTACGACGCGCCCGCAGGCCGGAGCACAAGGAACTGCGGCTCGCCTCGATCGTCGACGCGGCCCGCTCCCTGGCCCTGGAGAAGGGCGTCCGGGAGGTGACGCTCACCGACATCGCGGCCCGGGCCGGCATCAACAAGTCCGCGGTGCTGCGCTACGTCGAGACCCGCGAGGAGATCTACCTGCGCCTGACCGCGGAGTGCTGGACCCGGTGGGCCGCCGCGCTGGCGGAGGCGCTCGACGGGCGCATGGACGGCACCCCCGACGAACTGGCCGCGACCCTGGCCCGTACGGTCGTGGAACAGCCCCTGCTGTGCGACCTCCTGGCCCACGCCCCGCTGCATCTGGAACGGCATGTCTCGGCCGACGCGGTCCTGACCTACAAACTGGCCGCACTCGGCGCCCTGGACGACATGGCGGACACCGGCTCGGCCTTCCAGCCGGTCCTGGACCGGGCCGCGACCCGTGACCTCGTCAGCACGGTCAGCCTGCTCGCCGGTTCGCTGTGGCAGATCTCCACCCCGCCGGCGGCCCTCGCCCGGCTGTACGCCGAGGAGCCGCGCCTCGCACACGCGGTGATCGACTTCCTGCCCCGCCTCACGCACAGCGCCCGCACCATGGCCGCCGGCCTGGCCGCCCGCACCGGCCTCGGCTGAACCCACCGGCGTCCGCTCCCGCGCCGGGTCCGTCCACACACGTTCCACGGACCTTCCACGGAGCCGGGGCACAGTAGGGGGTGTCGTTTGGATCTTGTCGGGGTCGCGGGGTCCGGCACCGCACCTCGCCGCGTTGTCGTCGGTTGCCAGGGCTCCGCCCTGGCGCCCTCCTCCGCCTTGCGATGCTCCCCCACTGCCTGAAGGGCGTGGGAGGTGCCCCCACCACCAGACCCCGCTCGGCTCGGCTGCGAGGCACCGCTCACTGGAGCCGACCTGATCCAAACGACACCCCCTAGTGCCCCGGAGACGGGACACCCACCGAACGGCAGATGTGCGAGGGACGCCGTGCACTCGGACGCTTCCAACGACTCGGCCCAGGACTTCTACCGCGGACTCGGCGCGCACTACGAAGCGATCACCCGGGTCCAGGACTACGCGAGGTGGGCCCGGCTCTACCGCGACCTCCTGGAGAGACACGCCGTGCCCGGCCACCGGCTGCTCGACGTGGGGTGCGGGACGGGCAAGTCCGCCCTCGAACTCGCCCGGCTGGGCTTCACCGTCACCGGGATCGGCCTGTCGCCGGAGATGATCGAGGCCGCGCGGCACAAGGACGGTGCCGACCAGGTGGTCTTCGTGACGGCCGACGCCCGTTCGCTGCCCGCGCTCGGCACCTTCGACGCCGTCGTCACCATGGGCGAACCGCTGACCTACCTGCCCGGTGAGGAACAACTGGCACGGGTCTTCCCGGGCGTACGGCGATCCCTGCGGGCCGGTGGCCTGTTCCTGTTCGACCTGCCGACCGCAGGGTTCCAGGACCGGGCGGCGGCACGGCAGACCATCGACGAGACGGACGGGATGGTGGTCCTCACGCGAGGTCGGTCCGCCGACCCCACCGCGCACACGACCGAGCTGACCGTGGACCTCTTCACGGCCACCGGGCGGGCGGATACGTGGTCCCGCGTCCAGGAGCGGGCCCTGCTGCACTGGTTCGCGCCGCAGCGGGTGACGGAACTCCTCACCGCCCACGGTTTCGCCGTGGAGCGCATCTACGGCCTGTACGACGGAGAGCTGATGGAACAGGCCGACCAGGACCTGCACCGCAAGTACTTCGTACTGGCCCGTGCGCTTCCTCCGGCCGATCACGCGGACGCGTGACGGACCCCCGCCGGAGGCACGTCGGCACGGAAAGGAGGTGACCGCCATGATGCTCCCCGACTGGAAGGAGGAGTCACCGCGACGGCCTGACCCCGGCCCTGGCCGGGACACCTCCCGGCCCAGGAGCCGGGGACACGTCAGGTGGTCAGTGACCCGCCGGCGGCGGACCGACCCGGTCCGCCGCCGGCCTGCGTGTGCGCCAAGAGCGGGTCAGATCCCGATCCCCAGCACCGCCGGAAGCTGCTTGCGGGAGGTCACCCCGGCCTTCGCGAAGACGCGCGAGAGATGACTGGCGACCGTCCGGTGGGTCAGCCCGAGCTGCCATCCGATGCCCTGGTTGCTCAGCCCCCGCGCGGCCAGCCGGGCGACCTCCGCCTCACGCGGCGTCAGCCCGAACCCGGCCGTGCCCCGGAGCGGGTCCGCAGCCGTCGCGTCCCCGGCGGCCAGGAGTTCGGAGCCGGCCCGCCGCGCCCACACCCGCGCCCCGGCCGAGACGAAGCCGTCACGGGCCCGCTGCAACTGGTCCCGTGCCTCCAGCACCCGCCGCCGTCGCCGCAGCCACTCCCCGAACGCCAGTTGCGTACGGGCCCGTTCGTACCGCAGCGCACCGGTTCCCGGTACGGCCAGCGCCCGGGCGAAGTGCTCCTCGGGCGCGTCACCCTCGCCGAGCAGCGCCAGCGACCGGGCCAGCAGGTGCTCCAGCGGAGCCGACCGCAGCGACCGGTTGACCTCGGCCGCCCACCGCACCCGGTCCCGTACGGCGTCCCCCCTGCGGGCGGCGACCGCGGCGGCGACCAGATCACCGAGCGCCCAGGCGGCCACCACCGGGTGCCGCGCGTCACCGCCGGGGTCCGACAGCATCCGCAGCTCCTCGTAGGCGTCCTCCGGCCTGCCGTGCGCGAGCGCCATCAGCCCCCTCGCCCAACGGGCCCTGGACGCCGGCAGGGGAAGACCGCGGGGCAGCGCGAAGGCCAGGATGCCGTCGGTGAGCGCTGCGTGCCCTTCCTCCGCGCCCTCCCACGCCCGCACTTGCGCCACACCGCACCGGAAGACGGCGGCGCCGTGCGGATCGTCCGCCGCCCGGCTCCAGCGCTCGCCGGTGTCGGCGTCCCGCAGCACGCCCTCCCGGTCACCGAGGTGCAGGCGGGCGAGCTGGCGGTGGGCCAGGACCGCCCGGGCGGTACCGAAGTACCCGTGGCCGGTCAGCGATTCCAGTACGGCCCCGCCCAGGCGTTCGGCGGCGAGCGGGTCGTCCAGCGCCGTCGCCACCGAGACCAACGCGGCGTCATGGAGCGGTTCCACCGGGAACCGCCCCCGCGCGAGTGCGGCACCGGCCGTCCCCAGCAGGGCCCTGCCCCGATCGGTGTGGGCCGTCCGGTCGGTCCAGCAGAGCGCGGACGGCGGGGAGGGGGACCGGTCGTGACGCGCGTCGGGCGGCCGGGCCCCCGACACGCGCGGGGCGGACAGCCCGCATGGGGCGGGTCCGGCGGCGGGCGGGGGGAACGGCGGCCATGGTACGGCCGGTTCACCGGCGGCCCCCAGTGGGCCGAGCGCGGCGACGGCCGCGGCGGTCTCGGGGCACTGGCCGGCGGAGAGGGTGGTGATCCGGGCCACGAGCCGCCGAAGTTCCCCGGTCTGGTCGCGCACCTGGGCCGCCCACGCGGCCCGGACCAGTCCGCGTGCCCGGTCCACGGGCCGCGGGCTCAGGTCGGCGGCCAGTTCGTGCACCGCGGCGGCCTCGGGAAGGTCCCCGGGCACACTGTCCTCCAGCTCACGTGCCGTGGCCTCGTCCGGGGCGGCGGAGGCGAGGGCCCGGTGCAGCGCCCGCCGGTACGCGCCCGGCTCGTCCCGTTCGGCCAGCGCCAGGTGCGCACGCCGCCGCTGGGTCCGGGAAGCCGCCCAGTACACCGCCGAGCACAGCAGCGGATGGCCGAAGCGGACCGTGCCGGCCTCCCGCAGGAGCAGACCGCGTGCCTCGGCCGTCTCCAGGGCCTGGCCCGACGGGTCCACGGCGCGGGCGGCCTCCCGCAGCAGGTCCGGCCGGCCGGTGTCCGCCACGGCGGTCAGGAGCAGGACGTCCCGCACGGGTTCCGGCACGCCGGCCAGGAGGCGGGTCACCCGTGTGTGCAGGGCCTCGCCGAGCGGGAGCCGTGGGGCGAGCAGCGCCTCGGCCGGCGGGGGCGAGGAGGCGAGCAGTCCGGTGACGGACACCAGTCCCGCCGGATTGCCCCCGGCTTCCCGGAGCACACGGCTCGCCAGCAGGGGAGGCACGTCCGGGCCGTACCGGCGCAGCAGCCGCTCGGCGTCGACCCCGGCGAGCGGACCGAGGACGAGGTCCGGCGCGGGCTCGGACGTGGGCCGCGCGCCCTCGGGTCCTACTGGGCAGCTCGCGAGGAGAAGCACGCCACCGGCTTCGCGGCAGGCGGTGAGCAGCGCGTCCAGCGAGAGGCTGTCGAACCACTGTGCGTCGTCCAGGACCACCAGCGGAGGCCGCCCGGCACGGGCGCGCCGGGCGAGCGCCTCGGCCGCCGCGCCCCGCACGTCCGGGCAGCCGACCGGGGCCGGCACGATCTGGGTGAGACCGGCGCCGGGCAGCCCAGCCTCGGTCCGGTGACCCCGGACCGGTATGACGGCGTGGCCTGCAGCCTCGGCGGCACGCCGGCCCTCCCGGAGCAGCGCGGACTTGCCACTGCCCAGCTCACCGTGGACCGTCATGACGCCGCCCGACCCACGCGCCCGCTCCAGGAACGCCCTGATCGCGGCGAGTTCCGTGACGCGGCCGATCAGGGGGAGCGGTGCCGCGTCGCTGTCCGGAGTCACAGGGCCTCACCGCCGCCGAGCAGGGCGTCCTGGAGTTCCCGGCGTGAGCTGATGCCCAGGCGGGGGAACACCTTGTACAGATGCGAGGCGACCGTCCGCGGTGACACCAGCAGCCGCTCCGCGATCTCCCGGTTGGACAGACCGGAGGCCGCCAGGTGGACGATGCGCCGCTCGTGCGCGGACAGTGCGGGGCTCGCGGTGGTGGTGCGCGCCGTGCCCGGCGGGAGAGCCCCGATGGCCCGCAGTTCGGTGCGGGCCCGGTCCTGCCAGGGCGCCGCCCCCAGTCGGCCGAACGTCTCGTAGGCGGTGCGCAGGCGGGCACGTGCTGCCGCGGGGTGCCGCCGGCGGCGCAGCCACCTGCCGTGGTCCAGGGCCAGCAGCGCACGGTCGAACGGACGGGCCGGCGCCGTGGCCGCGTCCTCGGCCAGGCCGAACAGCTCGTCGGTGTCGGCCTCGTCGGTGTAGGCGGCCAGCAGTGCCCGGCCGTGCCGTACCAGCAGGGTCGTTCCGTCGGAGAAGCGCGTCAGCCCGGCCCGCTGCGCGCGCGTCTGGCGCGCGCGGGCCGCCGCGGGGTCGCCCCGCAGCAGGGCGCCGCGTACGAGGACGGCATGAGCCTGCCGGGTGACCGCGTCCAGGCACGGGTCGGCATCGGCCGGCCAGTCGGCACCCCCCGCCGGCTCCGCGTCACCGGTCTGGGCCAGCAGGAGCGCGGCGTACCGGGCCAGGCCCGAGTGGTGGGCCGAGCCGCGGTCGCGGGCCCACTGCCGGACCTCCCGCGCCAGCTCCCGCGCCTCCTCCCGGCGGCCCTGGTACGCGCAGACCAGCAGGAGCTGGGACTTCAGGGCGACGACATGCCGTTCGGGCGCTTCGGCACCGCCCTCGGTGAGCCGACGCGCCACCAGGTCGCGCAGTTCCTCCCAGCGCCCTGCGGCAGTCAGGAGTTCGGCCCGCAGCTCCCAGCAGTGCGGGAGGTGCCCGCGCTCCGTGCCCGACCGGTGCAGGGCGGCGGCCAGCAGTCGGCCGCTCGACGCCAGGTCGTCGACCTGCCACGCGGCGTCCGCGAGCCAGGTCAGTTCGCGGGGGCCGGCGCCGGGTGTCCGCAGTGCCCGCTCGGCCGCGGTGGCGAGCCGCTCCCGGATCTCCTTCGCCCGGGACACCGGGTTCAGCCGGGCGGTCACGGCGATACGCAGGGCATCGGCGGCGTCGGCCGGCAGCGCGTCCAGGGCCGCCTTGGCCGGTGCGGGGTCGTGGGTGAGGGACGTCAGGGCCGACAGTTGGAACGCTGCCGAGTCCCGTGCGTCGGCGCCGGCGACCGGTCCCGCGCCCAGCGCCGCGGAGAGGCCGCGGAAGCTCTCTTCCGCGTGGAAGTCGACGTCGAACAGCGCGCCGGCCCGGACGGCGCGCACCGCGTGCGCCGTGGTGGGGGCCGGGCGGACGCCCGGCCCCCAGGTCAGGGCCAGCGCCAGCCGCGGCCGGCCACCGCACAGGGCGGCGGACGCCGCGGCCGTGTGCAGGCGGGAGCGCTCCCAGGAAGTGGGGCTGAGGTCACCGGCCTGCCGGAACGCCCTGACCGCCGTGGACCAGCGCCGGCCCGCCGCGGCCGCGTGACCGAGCACCTCCAGCCGGGCCGCGTGCTCGTGGTGCGCGCCGGCCTCGCCGGCGTCCGGTGGCGCCTCGTCGAGCCCGGTCGGGCCGTCGGGGCGGGGACCGGCCGGGCCGGTGCCGGACGGTCCGCCACCGAGCCGGGTCAGGGCCAGCTCGGCCCAGGCACGGCTCGCCCGCCGCCGCACGGCGGCCGGCGCGGTGGCGTGGGCCAGGCACCGGTGTACCCGGCGGACGAAGCGGGGCGTCCGGTCCGAGGAGACGAGCCCCGCCTCCTCGGCCGGGGCGAAGGCGTCGAGATCGTGCCCGAGCGCACCGGCCAGCCACGCGACGTCCCCCGGCTCGGCGTCGTCCTCCAGGAGGGCCAGCGCGGCCAGCAGGACCCGGGTGCTGTCGGGCAGCGCGCGGAACCGCCGGCCGAGGCAGCGCTCCAGGGCCGCCCCCGGCAGCAAGGGGTCCGGCAGCGGTGCCCGGCCGGCCCGCTGTTCGGGGGTGAGTGCCGTGGGAAGGTCCACCAACGCACGAGGATTGCCCTCCGCCACGGTGAGGACGGCGGTCAGGACCTCGGCGGACAGGCGCGGATGACGCTCCGACAGCAGGCCCCGTGCCGCCTCTTCAGCGAGGTCCGGCAGCGGCAGCACGGTCATACCGTCCTCGGCCGGGGAGACCGCCCCCTGCCCGTCCGAGGCGGCCAGCAACAGGACGCGGGTCCCGTCGAGCCGACGGGCGAGGAACGCCAGAGCCCCGCGTGAGGCCGGGTCGAGTAGCTGCCAGTCGTCCACGCAGACGAGCACCGGACGCCGCTCCGCCATGGCGGCCAGCGTCCGCCACAGCGTCGAGCAGACGGCCGTCTCGTCGCCGTCGGCGGCGTGCCGGAGCAGCGCGTCCGGCAGCGCCGCGCGGACGTCGGCCGACCGGGCGCCGGGGACGGCGAGCAGCGGGGCCGTCAGCGAGCGGAGCGCGGAGTACGCCGCGCCGCCCGGGCGAGGAGCGACCCGCACCACCTGTCCGCCGGCGTCGGCGGCGGTGTCGGCCGCCCAGCGCAGCAGCGTGCTTTTGCCGCTGCCGCTCTCGCCGTGGAGGGCCAGCGCGGTGCCGTGGCGGTCACCGGTCTCGGTCAGGGCCGTGCGCACCGCCGTGAGCACGCGGTCCCGGCCGAGCGGCCGTACCGCCGTCCGCGGGGGGTCCTCCCGGGCGGGTCGCACCGTGTTGCCGGTGAACGCGAATGGCCTCATGCCAGCCTCCTCGAGAGCGTGACGATCGTCCGCCCCATCCCGTGCGCGTGGTCACACGCGTGCCGTGTGCGGCCGGTCGTGTCCGGCGGACGGGTGGGACGGAGCGTGTCCCAACCTAGGAAATGAGGCCGGAAAGATCCCTAGGTAATTCGACCGTGATGCGTCTTGCCCGCCGAGCCGGCCGGATGCCTTCCCCGGTCAGGGGCGGGCCGGATCAGTCGTGGGTGGCCGCGAGCGCGGACGTGAGCTGCGCCCGCCGGTTGATCTTCAGTTTGGCGTAGGTGCTGTACAGGTGCGCCCCGACGGTGCGGTGGGAGAGATACAGCTGGTCGGCAATCTGTTTGTTCGAGTACCCCTCGGCGGCCAGCCGGGCGACGTGCAGTTCCTGGGCGGTGAGCACGGCATTGGCGTCGACGGCGCGTGTCGGCCGGGTTGGTCGGACGCTGCCGGCGGCACCCAGTTCCCGCGCCGTCCGCTGAATGAGCGGCGTAGCGTGGTGCGACTCGAAGACGTGCAGGGCCGCGGTGAGGTGACCGCGTGCTTCCGTGATGTGGCGCTCGCGCCGCAGCCACTCACCGAAGAACAGCCGGGTCTTCGCCAGCTCCAGGACCGCGGCGGAGCGCTCACCGTGCGCTATGGCCCGCTCGAAGTGGCCGCGCGCCCCGCCGTCCGGCGACAGTAGCGCCCGGGTCCGCTCGACCAGCATCGCGAGGCGGGCGGAGCCGCTGGACGCGAGAGCGGCCGTCGCCATGCCGAGCCAGCCGTCCACGGCCTCCGGCCGCCCCGCCCGCACGGCCGCGTCGGCCAGGCCACCGCCCGCCCACAGGCCGATGGGCGGATGATCCACGCTGCGCAGCAGGTGGACGACCGCCTCCTCGAAGCGGCCCTCGTTCGCCGCCAGCTCCGCCGATGCCCAGGAGACGATGGCGGCGACCCTGGCGAGGGGGGCCAGCCCGGACAACTCGGCGGAGGTCGTGAGAGCGGTGGCCGCGAGCGCCTCCTCACCGCGCCACGCGCGCGCGAGGGCGATGCTCGCCGCGCAGAGCGCTCCGACGACCGACAGACCGAGGTCGGTACTGAGCCGCAGGGCCTGCTCGCAGTCGGCGAGGCCGGCGGCGATCGCGTGGGCTTTCATGCGTACCGTGCCGCGCCCGGCGAGGGCCACCGTCTCGTCGCTCGTCCGCGCCGACCGGTGGAACAGGTCGACCTCGGCGCTCCACACGCGTTCGGCGCCTTCCAGATCGTGGGTGTCCTCGAAGGCGAACGCCAGACAGTTCATCAGCGTCGCGTCCGTCTCGCGCACCTGCGGCCGGAGAACCGACAACGCCTCCGCGACGGAGGGCAGCCGGTCGGCCGAACCGATCAAGGCCAGCGCGATGCTCCGCAGCAGTCGCTGCCGCTCGGTGACGGCGATGCCGGGGAGTCGCAACTCCTCGGCGACCGCAGCCGTGACTGCGGCGGAGAGGTCCTGCCGGGTGTAGCTGCGCACCGCCGCCCAGGTGAGGACCTCGATCCGGTCGTCCGGGTCGCTCAGTGCCCGAGACAACGCGATCAGCTCGTCACCGCCCCGGTCCGGGTGTGTCGTACTGGTGCTGGCGAGCATCCACTCGGTGCGGGCGAGCTGCATGACCGACGCCTCGTCCTCGGAGGGCGGCTTCGCCTCGGCGAGCAGGGCGACGGCGTCGGCCGTGGCACCGGCCTGCCGCGCGGCTTCCGCCGCCATCACCGTGCGCCGGGCTCGTTCCCTCGGCACCGGCGTCAGCGCGACCGCACGCCGCCAGGCGGCGGCCGCCTCGGTCCGCGCACCGCGCCGCCCGGTCGCCACGGCGAGCCGCTCCAGTTCGGCGGCGACGTTCTCGTCCCAGCCGGTGACCGCCGCGGCCCGGTGTCGGACGGCACGTGCCGGGTCGACGACGACCGCCGCCAGGCTGGTGTGCACCTGGGACCGCACGTGGGAGTCGGCGTTGTCGTACACCGCGGAGCCCACCAACGGGTGACGGAACCGGAAGGAGTCGTTGCCCAGCGTGATCAGGCCAAACGTTTCGGCCGGTGCGAAGTCGCTCTGCTCCAAGCCCAGACCGCGGGCCGCGGTGAGCACTTCGTGGCTGCTGGAATCCTGCCCCGCGGCGACGACCAGGAGGGCCTGCCGCGTCGCGGGCGGGAGCAGGGCGACCTCGGCGAGGAACGAGTCCTCCAGGCGTTTGCCCATCGGGACCCGGCCGCGCTCGGCTGACGCTGCGCCGTCGACGTGCGCTGTGCTGGTCGACCACTCGGTCAGCGCGAGCGGGTTGCCCATGGCCCGCTCCACCAGCCGCTGCCGTTGCGGCACCGTCAGCGCGGGCGCGTGCAGGGCGACCAGCCGCAAGGCATCCTCCTGGCCGAGGGGGCCCAGGGGTATGTGGTGCTTGAAGCGGGGACTGCGATCGGGATAGATGCGATCGGCGCGAGTGGTGGCCAGCAGCAAGGCGGGCATGACACTCATCCGGGCCGCGAGGAAGGTGACGATGTCCGCCGTGGACACATCGAGCCAGTGCAGGTCCTCGACCAGTACGACGAGGGGTCCGTGCGCCGCCGCTTCCTCCAGCAGCCCGAACGCGGCGAGCCCCGTGACGAGCCGGTCGGCCGGTTCCCCCTCGGCGCCGAACGCCACCTCCAGGGCTGTGCGCTGGCGCGGTGACAGGGCCTCCACGCGGTGGAGGAGAGGCAGCAGCAGCTCGTGCAACCCCTCGTAACCGACCGCGCCCGTGCCGCGTATGCCGTGACAGGAGAGCACCTGGAAGCCCGACGAGGATGCCGCGTCGACGGCCGAGGAGACCAGACTGCTCTTGCCTATCCCCGCCTCGCCGTACACCAGCGCCGAGGACCCGCGTCCCTCGCGTGCCGCCTCGAGGAGAGCGGACAGCTGATCGACCTGCGATTCGCGCCCAATCACGTACACGTACCTACTTCTCGAACCTCCGGACGTGAGATCGTCCGCAGCCGCCAGTCGTCAGCACTGCCGCTCCCGACAAGCTCGCATCCTACCTCTTTGCGCATGTTTGACCAGAGGGGACGGGTGCCACCGTCCGTCGGTCGTCGAGCCCTCGTCGCGCGGGACCGTAGGTCACGAGGCAGTCGGTCGACCGATGCCCGTCCCGGCCGTGCCATCGCACAGTGGGCCCGCACACCAATGATCCCGGCGTCCGAGGAGGACGGAAGATGACCAGCACGGCACGGCCCGCGGGGCGGCTGTCATGAGGAGCGCGCTCACGCGGCCGGCCTGGCGGGAGGCCCTGTGCCGCACCGCGGACCCGGAGCTGTTCTTCCCGGTGGGGGAGGCGGGGCCCGCACTCGTCCAGACCGCGGAGGCGAAGCGGATCTGCGGACGGTGCCCGCTGACCCGTGCCTGCCGGGAGTGGGCACTCGACCAGGGCGAGGAGAGCGGTGTCTGGGGCGGCCTCAGCGAGCAGGAGCGCCGGGGCATGCGCCGCGCCGCCGCACGCCGGAGATACCGCCGGTCCGCCCACGGAGCCTGACCCGGGGCTTCCACTTAATTTCCACTGCGATCCGGAACACTCTCGTGGGCCGATGCCTCACCGAGTTGCGGCACCCCGGTCAGGGTGTGCCGGCAGACGGGGTCGTCGATGAACAGCGCAAAGGAACAGACCTATGAGTCAGCAGCCGTGGGTACGCAGCGATGAGGACCCCCTGACGCTCGACGTCACCCTCCACAACCTGTTCGCGCCGCCGGAGAACGCCTCGGTGCCCTGCCGGTTCACCTTCGACCCCGCGGCCCCCTTCTCCGTGCGGCTGGACCTCATGACACCTTCGGCACCGCGGATCTCCTGGGTCATCGGGCGTGACCTCCTGACGCAGGGGACCGAAGGGCTCAGCGGCGAGGCCGACGTCAAGATATGGCCGTCCCGGCGGCACGACGACACGCCGTTCCTCTACCTGCGCCTGGAGCGGACCCACGCCTCGGCCGCGTTCATGACCGAGCTGGCTCCGATCCGGGCGTGGCTGGAGCGGACGTACGACCTCGTACCCAGGGGCGGCGAGAGCCGGCTGGTCGACTGGGACGCCCTGGCCTGCGCCCTGCTGCCGCCCCGCTGACGCGGTCGCCGGGACACGCCGCGGACGGTCCACGGTCAAATGC
This sequence comes from Streptomyces sp. NPDC014676, assembly GCF_043084105.1. Taxonomy (NCBI): domain Bacteria; kingdom Bacillati; phylum Actinomycetota; class Actinomycetes; order Kitasatosporales; family Streptomycetaceae; genus Streptomyces; species Streptomyces sp. NPDC014676. The sequence goes on from NZ_JBIBZI010000009.1 coordinate 357,849, forward strand.
CCTATGGCCGCCGCCGCCGGGCACGGCACACTCGGAGCCGTCGCGCCCCCCATGATGAGGAACCGAGATGTATGTCGACGCCCCGAACCAGGTGGTCGAAGCCGCGAGCGGTGTGCGGTACACCTATCGCCGCTCCGGCGCGGCCGGTCTCCCGTCCCCGCCGCTCCTTATGCTCCAGCACTACCGGGGCACACTCGACGGCTGGGACCCGGCGCTCATCGACGCTCTGGCCGCCGAACGCGACGTCATCACCCTGGACAACGCCGGGGTGGGGCTCAGTACCGGTCAGGTCTGCCGCACGGTGCGGGACCTGGCCCGGGACACCCTGGCGTTCATGGACGCCCTCGGCGTGCGGCAGGCGGACGTCCTTGGCTACTCCATGGGGGGCTACGCCGCGCAGGAGGTGGCGCTGCTGCGCCCGTCGGCCGTCCGCCGGCTGGTGCTCGCGGCCACCGCGCCGCGCGGGGGCCCCGGCATCGAGGGGTACCCCGAGGACATCGTGGCCCACACCGACGTCGACCGGCTCGGCATCCAGAACTACCTGTACACCTTCTTCAACCACACCGAGACGAGCCAGCGCAGCGGCCTGGGTTTCATCGGCCGGTACATCGAGCGCGAGGAGGACCGGGACCTGCCGGTTCCGGCGGAGGCCCGGGCGGCACAGTACGAGGCGGTGGTCGAGTGGGGCGTCCCCGACCCCGCCGCCCTGGAGCGGCTCTCGGCGGTCACCCACCCCACGTTCGTGGCCGGCGGCGACAACGACCGCGTCATCCCGTCGCGCACGGCCCACCTGCTGGGCGGGCTGCTGCCCCGGGCCCGGGTCAAGGTCTACCCGGACTCGGGCCACGGGTTCCTCTTCCAGCACCACGAGGAGTTCGCGCGGGACGTACTGGACTTCCTGCGCTGAGCGGCGCGCACACCGGCACGACGGACGACGAAAGGACAGAGGACATGAGAGTGGTCATCGCGGGCGGGCACGGGCAGGTGGCCCTCCGGCTGGAGCGGCTCCTGGCGGAGCGCGGCGACACCGCGGTGGGGCTGGTACGCCGTCCTGAGCAGGCGGGCGACGTGCGGGAAGCCGGCGCGGTCCCCGCGCTGTGCGATCTGGAGTCGGCGTCGGTGGCGGAGGTCGCGGCCCATCTCCGGGACGCCGACGCGGTGGTCTTCGCCGCCGGCGCCGGTCCGGGCAGCGGAGCGGAACGCAAGGACACCGTCGACCGCGGGGCGGCCGTGCTCGTCGCCGACGCGGCGCTGGCCGCCCGCACCGGGCGCTTCCTGATGATCTCGGGGAAGGGCGTGGACAGCAGCCCCCCGGCCGGCACCGACCCGGTGTTCGCCGCCTACCTGAGGGCCAAGGCGGAGGCCGACGACCACGTGCGCGCCCACGCGTCACTGGGGTGGACGATCCTGCGGCCGGGACGCCTCACCGACGAACCGGGCACCGGACACGTGACGCTGGGCCCCTCGACCCCCGAGGGCAGCGTGGCCCGGGACGACGTGGCCGCCGTCCTGCTGGCGCTGCTCGACGAACCGCGCACCGCCGGCCGGACGCTGGACCTGATCGCGGGCGGCACATCCGTGACAGCCGCCGTACGGACCGCGGCGGACGGCTGACCGCGCCCTCCGGGCGCCATGGTCACCGAGGCGCACCCGGCAGATACGTGTGCCCACGGCTCCGGGTCACACTGCATGCGCCGGTCGCCGTCCACGGAGCAGCGCCGTGGACGGCGACCGGCGTCCCGCCCCCCGACCTGACCAGGAGCCACCAGTGATCACGTTGTCCGCCGCGGAACGGGCCGTCCAGGCCGGCAAGGACAAGGCCGCCGAACTGGGCGTCCCGTTCACCGTCACCGTCGTCGACGCCGGAGCCCACCTGATCGCCGCCGCGCGGATGGACGGCGCGGCCCTCGCCTCCGTCGAGACCAGCCGGAGCAAGGCCCGTACGGCGGTGCTGTTCGCCCGGGCCACCCGGGACCTGGCGCCCGACGTACAGCCGGGAGCCCCGCTGTTCGGCATCGAGGCGGGCACCCGGGACCCGCTCGCCTTCGTCGCGGGCGGCGTCCCGGTGGTCCAGGACGGAGTCGTCATCGGTGCCATCGGGGTCGGCGGCGGCACACCGGACGAGGACCACGAGGTCGCCTCGGCCGCCCTGACCGTGCTGTGACCGCGTCCGCCCCCCACCCCGGCGCTCAGCCGGGGGTTCGTGCCGGTCGGGCACTCCGACCAGGGCGGACGACCGGACGCCATGCAGGTGCAGTACCACCGCGACCACGTCCACGTCGGCCACCTCTTCTCCGGCGGGCTCTCGGTGTCTTCGCCACCCACCGGAACGCGGGCCAGCGGGTGGTCGACGTCACCGACCCCTGCCGTCCGCTGGAGGTCGGGGCGGTCGTGCCCGGAGCACCCGGCCGTCCGGTCGACCCCCGCCCCGGCCGCCCCCGGGTCGCGCAGACAGCCGACGTGACGGTCACCGACGCCGGGCCGGTCACCCTCACCGGTTGCAACGCCGGTCTGTACGCCGCCCAGTACGAAGGGATCCGAGCCGTGCGCGCCATCACGCAGCACACCCTCGGCGGGGCGCAGGTGCTCACCCTCGTCGAGCGTCCCGTCCCCGAACCGGGCCGCGCCGAGGCACTCGTCCGGGGTGAACCCGGTCGACTGGCAGACCCGGGCGGGCGGGGGAGTGGCCGCGCGGCTGGGCCCGCCGCCGTTCACCGTCGGCTGGGACCTGGCCGGCGAGGTCGTCTCCCTCGGAGCCGACGCCGACGGACTGCGGGTCGGCGACCGGGTCTTCGGGATGTCACGCTTCCCCGCACAGGTCGCGGCGTACGCCGAGTACGCGGTGGTCCCGGTACGGGACCTGGCCCCGGTGCCCGCCCGGCTCGGCCTCGTCCACGCTGCCCCTGGAAGCTCGTGCTCACGGCCGAATGACCGTGCGGCAGACGTCAGTCGATCGACAGATCACCCGAAGCCGTGCCGCCGCGAGGATGGCCGGTGCAAGCCACTGAAAGGAACAGTCATGTCCACTCCCTACGACCTCATCGCGAAGGTCCCGTCGTTCACCGTCACCAGCGCCGACTTCGCCGACGGCGACGTCCTTCCCCTCGCCCAGGCCAGCGGCATTTTCGGAGCCGGCGGCAAGGACGTCTCCCCGCAGCTCGCCTGGTCCGGGTTTCCGGCGGAGACCAAGAGCTTCGTCGTCACCGTCTACGACCCCACCGCCCCCACGGGCAGCGGCTTCTGGCACTGGGCCGTCGCCGACATCCCGGCGACCGTGACCGAGCTGCCGGCCGGTGCCGGTGACGACCCGGCCGAGGGACTGCCGGAGCAGGCGTGGCAGCTCGCCAACGACGCCGGGCTCAAGCGCTACCTGGGCGCCGCGCCGCCGGCCGGCCACGGCGAGCACGTCTACTACATCGCCGTGCACGCCGTGGACGTCGAGACCCTCGGACTGGACCGGAGCGCCACGCCGGCCTTCCTCGGCTTCAACCTCTCGGGCCACACCCTGGCCCGCGCCGTCATCACCGCGCGCTTCTCCGCGAGCTGAGTCCGGCGGGCGCCGTCCCCCGCACGGGCGGCGCCCGGCGGCCGGTCCTCAGGAGGTCCGGGTCCGCAGGCCCAGCCGCCGGGCCACGTGGCGGGGCATCAGGGCGGCGTGTTCCTCCAGCAGCTCCAGGAAGGAGGCGGCGACGGAGTCCGGGCTGGTGCGGGTGTAGCCGGTCAGCACCCGGGTGACCGGCGGGTCCGGGCGCAGCACCGCCTCCGGGAAGTGCCGGGGGACGCTGCTGGCCGGCACCAGCGTGGGCCCCAGACCGGCGGCGGCGTATCCGACGGCCGCCGCCGCCTGCTCGGTGCGGACCGCGGCACGGGGCCGGAAGCCCGCCCTCGCGCAGGCGTCGTCGAGGAACCGCGCGAGTCCGCTGTCCGGGGTGAAGTGCACCCACGCCCGGTCGGCGAGGTCCGCCAGCCGCACGCGCGCCGCGGTCCCGGGACCGGCCAGGGGGTCGCAGGCTGCGGTGACCACCACGAATTCCTCGGTGCCCAGATGCCGGGCGGTGCCCTCCCACCGGTCGGGCAGCGGACCCACGGCGAGATCGGCGACGCCGGCCACCATGGCCTGGGCGAGCTCGTCCGAGCTGCGGTACTCGAACAGGCGGACCCGGACGCCCGGGTGCCGCCTGCGCCAGAGGCCGAGGACGGCGGGCAGCACGCCGGCGCTGACGGAGTACAGCGTGGCCAAATGGAGTTCACCCGTGGACACACCCGCCGCGCGGCGCGCGGAGAGCGTGGCCCGGCCGGCCTCGGCAAGGGCGGCGCGGGCGTGCGGGAGCATGGACCGTCCGGCGGACGTCAGCCGTACCCCGCGGGGCAGACGCTCCAGCAGGGGGCCGCCGACCTCCCGCTCCAGGGCCTGGAACTGGTGGGAGAGCCCCGGCTGCGTCACGTTCAGCCGCTCCGCGGCCCGCGTGAACGAGCCGGCGTCCACGATCGCCACCAGATACTCCAGTTGTCGCAAAGTCGCCATGCGCTCAGCATATGGGTCACATCAAAAACATGTCTTGGACTTATGACTCGGGGCGGCACAGGATCGTGGGTGCCGCGCACACCCGCGCTCACCGGATCGTCGAAGGGTTGCCATGTCCGAGTACCGAAACGATGCCACCGTCACCGTGGGCAACATCGCGCTCTCCTTCCACCGGGCGGCCGCCGCGGTCACCCGCCGCATACTGGAGAAACACGGCCATCAGGTGCGCAGTGTCGAGGCACCGCACGAGCGCATGTTCCACCTCCAGGAAGAGGGCGCGGTGGACGTCCTGGTGTCGGCCTGGCTGCCGTCCAGCCATGACATCTACCTCTCCCGGTACGCCGACCGCGTTCGCGTACTGACGCCGCACTACGAGCCGTACTGTGTCTGGGCGGTACCGCCGTACGTGCCCGAGGAGGCGGTCGGCGAGGTCGCGGACCTGCTCCGGCCCGAGGTGGCGGAACGGATGACGACCACCGTCCAGGGCATCAACCCGGGAGCCGGTATCAGCCGCTTCTCCGCCCGGATGGTCCGCGAGTACGGGCTGGACCGGGCGGGATACGGGTTCGTGCCGGGCAGCGAGAGCGAGTTCGTCGCCCGTGTCGACCGGGGGGTCGCCGACCGGGAGTGGTTCGTCGTCCCGCTGTGGCGGCCCCAGTACCTGAACCGGCTGCACGGACTGCGGAGCCTCACCGAACCGAAGGGGCTGCTCGGCACGGTCGACGCCGCCGCCCCCGTCGTCACGCACGAGGCGCTGGACCGGATCGACCCCGCCGCCGTCGCCGAGCTGGACGCCCTGCGCCTGGGCAACGAGGGCGTGGAGGAGATCGACAGCCTCATCAACGTGGACGGCCTCACCCCTCTGCAGGCGGCCGACCGCTTCCTCGCCACACGGCGGTGACAGGAGCACGGCATCCGGGAAACGGCTCAACTGTCTGGGAGCGGCGGCCGCGAACCTGGTCATCACCGACTCCGACGTCTTCCACACCGGCGGGGTGGCGCGGAGCGAGTTCGCCGCCGGCGGCACGGCGTCCGCCCGAGGCAGGACCACCGGGGCCTGGTTCGGGCAGCAGTCCTACGGCTGGAGCCAGTGGTGGACCGGCCTCGGGCTACCCGGTTCCGGCACGGCGCTGCCGACAGACCCGGGTAGGTCGAGGAAGAGGACCTTCGGCGGTCCTCACCCACCGCTGGGGGCCGCCGTTCCATGTTCCCGGACCATCCCCGTGACTGCTTACACGGACCGTAAGTCAATCGACGGATCGTCCCCGGACGGCCCCCCGAAAGGATGGGTGAGCAAGCTTCGGCCCACCGGAGGCCAGGCACCCCACATCGCGAGGAGCCCACCATGAGCATCATCTCCAGTCCGCTGCCGGACGCGGAACGCGCAGTGACCGGTACGGCCCTCCAGGGCACCCTGGTCGACCTGCTCGACCTCTCCCTGGTGGCCAAGCAGGCCCACTGGAACCTCTACGGACCGCGCTTCCGCACCATCCACCAGCAACTGGACGAGGTCGTCACCACCGCACGCGATTACGCGGACCAGGTGGCCGAGCGGGCCGCGGCCCTGGGCATCAGCCCGGACGGGCGGGCCGTGACCGTCGCGGCCGACAGCGGACTCCCGGGATTCCAGCAGGGGTGGATCACCGACGACGACGCGGTGGAGGCGCTGGTCCGTTCCTTCGCGGTCCTCATCGACCGCCTGCGCGCGCGCATCGAGGCCACGGCGGCGGCGGACCCCGTCAGCCAGGACCTGCTGATCGGGCTGACGGCCGAGATCGAGAAGCAGAGCTGGATGTTCCAGGCGGAGAACCGGGGCTGAACCGCCGGCGAGAGCTGCCCGAGTACCCGAGGAGAGGAACCATGAAGAACCCGGAGATCCTGCACCGGATCACCGAAATGGCCGAGGAGGAGCGCAGGTTGCGCGACTCCCGCGGCTCCGGTGGGCCGGACGAGCGGAGCCGGCTGGGCGAGCTGGAGCGCGAGCTGGACCAGTGCTGGGACCTGCTGCGGCAGCGCAGGGCCAAGTCGGAGTTCGGACAGGACCCCGAAGAGGCCCACACCCGGCCCCAGTCCATGGTCGAGGGCTACGAGTCCTGAGCACCGCGCACACCCGCGTCCCGGCCGACCGACACCACCCAGGAGCCACCGTGAACATGCCCCGCCGGGGCAGGCACCCCTCACCCACCGGCCGCACCGCGGCCCGCACACCCGCGAGCGGCAACCCGTTGCGTGACCCCGCAGACCGACGGCTCCCGCGTATCGCGGGGCCGTCGGGTCTGGTCATCTTCGGCGTCACCGGCGATCTGTCCCGCAAGAAGCTGATGCCGGCCGTGTACGACCTCGCCAACCGGGGGCTGCTGCCGCCGGGCTTCTCGCTCGTCGGCTTCGCCCGCCGTGACTGGGAGCACGAGGACTTCGCCCAGGTCGTGCACGACGCCGTCAAGGAACACGCCCGTACGCCGTTCCGCGAGGAGGTCTGGCAGCAGCTCATCCAGGGGATGCGCTTCGTCCAGGGCACCTTCGACGACGACGACGCGTTCGAGCGGCTGCGCGGCATCATCGAGGAACTGGACAAGGCCCAGGGCACCGGCGGCAACTTCGCCTTCTACCTGTCCGTGCCGCCGAAGTCCTTCCCCGTGGTCATCCAGCAACTCAAGAAACACGGGCTGGCCGACCAGTCGGGCGGCTCGTGGCGGCGCGCGGTCATCGAGAAGCCCTTCGGCCACGACCTGAGGTCGGCCGAGGAACTCAACTCCATCGTCCACGAGGTCTTCGCCCCGGACCAGGTCTTCCGCATCGACCACTACCTGGGCAAGGAGACGGTCCAGAACATCCTGGCGCTGCGCTTCGCCAACACGATGTTCGAGCCGATATGGAACCGGTCCTATGTCGACCACGTACAGATCACGATGGCCGAGGACATCGGCATCGGCGGCCGGGCCGGCTACTACGACGGCATCGGCGCCGCCCGTGACGTCATCCAGAACCACCTCCTCCAACTGCTGGCGCTGACCGCGATGGAGGAGCCGGCCTCCTTCGACGCGGACGCGCTGGCCGCGGAGAAGACCAAGGTCCTCGGCGCGGTCCGCCTCCCCGCCGACCTGGGCCGGGACACCGTCCGCGCCCAGTACGCGGCGGGCTGGCAGGGCGGCGCGGCGGCGGTCGGCTACCTCGAAGAGGACGGCATCGACCCGAAGTCGAAGACCGACACCTATGCCGCGATCAAGGTCGGGATCGACAACCGCCGCTGGGCGGGCGTTCCCTTCTACCTGCGCACCGGCAAGCGCCTGGGCCGCCGGGTCACCGAGATCGCGGTGGTCTTCCAGCGCGCCCCGCACTCCCCCTTCGACTCCACGGCCACCGAGGAACTCGGGTCGAACGCGATCGTCATCCGAGTCCAGCCCGACGAGGGCGTCACCGTCCGCTTCGGCTCCAAGGTACCGGGCACGTCGATGGAGATCCGGGACGTGTCGATGGACTTCGCCTACGGCGAGTCCTTCACCGAGTCCAGCCCGGAGGCGTACGAGCGGCTGATCCTGGACGTCCTGCTCGGCGACTCCAACCTCTTTCCGCGCACGGAGGAGGTCGAGCTGTCCTGGAAGATCCTCGACCCGATCGAGGAGTACTGGGACACCCACGGCACCCCGGCCCGGTACCCGTCGGGTACCTGGGGCCCGGTCGAGGCGGACGAGATGCTGGAGCGAGACGGACGGAGCTGGCGCCGGCCATGAAGATCGAGCTGACCGACACGACGGCGGGCGCCGTCGAACGCGCCCTCGTGCAGGGTCGCCGGGCCATCGGCACCCCGGCCGTGGGCATGGTCCTGACGATGGTCATCGTCACGGACGAGGAGAACGCCTACGACGCGATCAAGGCCGCCGAGGACGCCTCGCGGGAACACCCCTCGCGGACCCTGGTGGTCATCAGGCGGCAGGGCCGGGGGACCCATGACCACCCACGTCCCCGTCTGGACGCGGAAGTCCGCCTGGGGGCGGAGGCCGGCACCGGTGAGACGGTCGTGCTGCGTATGTACGGCGAGGTCTCGCAGCACGCCGACTCGGTGGTGCTGCCGCTGCTGCTCCCCGACGCGCCGGTGGTCGTGTGGTGGCCGGTGGACACCCCGGACAACCCCGCCAAGGACCCGCTGGGCGCGCTCGCCCAGCGCCGGATCACCGACCTGTACGCGGTCGAGAACCCGATGGAGACCCTGGGCAAGCGGGTGCGCAGCTACGCCCCCGGCGACACCGACCTCGCCTGGACCCGGCTGACGCTGTGGCGCTCCATGCTGGCCGCCGCCCTGGACGAGGCCCGGATGAAGGTCACCTCGGCGGTCGTGGAGGCCGAGGCCGACAACCCGGCCGCCGAACTGCTGGCCCGCTGGCTGGAGACCCGCCTCGGCGTCAGCGCCGACCGCCGGGTCAGCGACGGCCCCGCCGTCACCACCGTCCGGCTGAACACCGCCGCCGGTGAGATCGTCATCGACCGGCCCGAGGGCCCGGTGGCCACCCTGACCCTGCCCGACCAGCCGCCGCGCACCCTGGCGCTGAAGGTGCGGTCCACCGCGGAACTCATCGCCGAGGAGCTGCGGCGCCTCGACGCGGACGAGATGTACGCCGTCGCCCTGCGCGGCCACGGCACTCACCGGACCCACTGAGACACGACCTCGGAAAAAGGAAGCAACCATGCGGATCGGTCTCATCGGTCTCGGCAAGATGGGCGGCAACATGCGCGAGCGTCTGCGCAACGCCGGCCATGACGTCGTCGGCTACGACACCAACCCCGAACTCTCCGACGTGGACAGCCTCGTCGACCTCGTGGACCGCCTCGAAGGACCCCGCGCGGTCTGGGTGATGGTCCCGGCCGGCGGCCCCACCCAGGCCGTCATCGACCAGCTCGCCTCCCTCCTCAAGCCCCGCGACATCGTCGTCGACGGCGGCAACTCCCGCTGGACCGACGACGAGAAGCACGCAGAGGAACTCGCCGGGCGCGGCATCGGCTTCGTCGACGCCGGCGTCTCCGGCGGCGTCTGGGGCCTGAAGAACGGCTACGCCCTCATGGTCGGCGGCGAGAAGGAGTACGTCGACCGCCTCCAGCCGATCTTCGACGCGCTCAAGCCCGAGGGCCCCTACGGCTACGTCCACGCCGGCAAGGTCGGCGCCGGGCACTTCGCCAAGATGGTCCACAACGGCATCGAGTACGCCATGATGCAGGCCTACGCCGAGGGCTGGGAACTGCTGGAGAAGGTCGACTCCGTCGACAACGTCCGCGAGGTCTTCCGCTCCTGGCAGGAAGGCACCGTCATCCGGTCCTGGCTGCTCGACCTCGCCGTCGACGCCCTCGACGACGACCCGCACCTGGAGAAGCTGCGCGGCCGGGCCGCCGACTCCGGCGAGGGCCGCTGGACCGTCGAGGCCGCCATCGACAACGCCGTGCCGCTGCCCGCGATCACCGCGTCCCTCTTCGCACGGTTCTCCTCCCGGCAGGACGACCCCCCGCAGATGAAGATGATCGCCGCGCTGCGCAACCAGTTCGGCGGCCACGCCGTCGAACGGGCGAGGTGAGCACGGTGGGCGAGCTGCTGCTGATCAGGCACGGCGAGACGGAGTGGACCCGCTCGCGCAGACACACCAGTTTCACCGACGTGCCCCTCACCCCGGCCGGGGAGGCGCAGGCGCGTGCGCTGAAGCCGCTGCTGGCCGGCCGCCGCATCGGTGAAGTGCTGGTGAGTCCGGCGCGGCGGGCCGTGCGCACCGCGTCGCTGGCGGGTCTCACCGGGCTGCGGGAGGAGCACGACCTGCGGGAATGGGACTACGGCGGCTACGAAGGCGTCACCACCGCCGAGATATACCGCACTCGCCCCGACTGGAACCTGTGGACCGACGGTGTGCCGAGGTCCGCGGACGGCCGCCACGGGGAGAGCCCGGACCTGGTCGCCGCGCGGGCCGACCGGGTGCTCGCCCGGGTGGAGACACGGCTGGCGGCCCCGGACGCGGCGGACACGGTGCTCGTCGCCCACGCCCACGTCCTGCGCGTCCTCACCGCCCGCTACCTCGGTCTTCCGGCCACCGCGGGAGGGCTGTTCGTCCTGGGCACCGGCTCACTGTCCCGGCTGGGCAGGGAACACGGCAGGGCCGCGCTCATGGCGTGGAACACCACGGGCGCGGCCGGACTCGAAGCCGTGGGCTGACCGGCCGGAGCAGGACCGGAGGGGTGGCCACGGGGCCCGTGGCCACCCCTCCAGGGTCAGTCCGTCCAGGCGGTGAAGAGGGCGTTCAATCCCTCGGCCATGGTCGGGTGCGCGATGAGGCCGTCGCGCAGCGCGGTGAAGGGCAGACCCGCCCACATCGCCGTCTGCACCACGGTCAGGACCTCGGAGGACTCCGGACCGAGCAGCGCCACCCCCAGGATCTCCTCCGTGTCGCGGTCCACGACCGCCTTCCACACGCCCCGGGTGTCCCGCAGCGTACGGGACCGGGGAATGGCCTTGACCGGGAGCTTGGCGACGCGGACGTTCCGGCCGGTGGCGCGGGCCTGCGCCTCCGTGAGGCCCACGCGGGCCAGCTCCGGGTCGGTGAACAGGTTCCAGGGGACCAGCCGGTCGGCGGTGCTGCGGGTGCCGCCCGCGATGTTCTCCTTCACGACGCGGTAGTCGTCGAGGGAGACATGGGTGAACTGCGGGCTGCCCGCCACGTCGCCCACCGCCCAGGTGTGCGGCGCGTCGGTGGCCAGCCGGTCGTCCACCCGGATGAAGCCGCGCTCGTCGGTGCGCACGCCCGCCGCGTCCAGCCCCAGCCCGGCGGTGACCGGGTCCCGGCCGGTCGCGGCCAGGATGTCGTCGGCGACCAGGGAACGGCCGTCCTCCAGGAACACCCGCACCCCGTCCGTCTCACGGACGACCTCTTTCACCGAGACCCCCCCGAGCATCTCCACGCCGTCCTCGCGCAGGTACTCGGCGAGGACCTCGGTGATGTCCGGGTCCTCCTGGGGCAGCAGCGTGAGGTTGCGGTCGAGCACGGTCACCCGGCTGCCGAAAGCGGCGAACATCTGCGCGAACTCCAGGCCGACGTAGCCACCGCCGAGCACCACCAGGCGCTCCGGGATACGGTCGAGCTGCTGGATCGTCTCGCTGCTCAGGGCCCCGGCCTCGGCGAGGCCGGGAACCGCCGGCAGGTGCGGCACGGTCCCGGTATTGATCACCACGTCGCCGCCTCGGACGACGCGGCGCCCGCCGTCGTTCAGGCGGATCTCGACCGTGCGCTCCGCGACGAAGCGCGCTTCGCCCAGGACGAGGTCCATGCCGCTGTCGAGGAACTGGCGGTGATTGAGATCGACCATCTCCGAGACCACGCCCTCCTTGTGCGAGCGCAGGAGCCGCAGGTCGACCTCCAGCTTGCCCAGGCTCAGCCCCAGCGACTCCGCCGTCGCCACGCGGCGGGCCAGCCGGGCGCTGGTGACCAGGGCCTTGGTCGGGATGCACGCCACGTTGATGCACGTGCCGCCGATCATGCCGCGTTCGACCATGACCACCCTGCGGCCGGCCCGCGCGGTGTCCATGGCCAGGGTCTTGCCGGCCTTGCCGCCACCTACCACCAGCAGGTCGACGTCCTCCACGACGTCCTCGGAACCGATCATCAGGCGTGCACTCCTCAAGGTGTTACGAGTGGGGACGTGATGGGTCGCCCGGCGGTCCGGCCGACACCGTCGGGTCCAGCGTCGTCCCGGCCGAGTCACCGCGCATCGGTCACATGACTCGTCTCCGCGCGGCGCGCGGGGAGCGGCGGCGGTGAGTCATCCGACCGATGCGCCTCCCGCGACGGCGGCCATACGGTGGACCCGGCCGCCGGAGACCCGGTGCGGCGGGCGGCACGGGAGCGATGAGCGGAGGCCGTCATGACCATGGACCCGAGGGACACCACCCCCGACGGACCGGACCGGGAGACGGCGACCGGCGTCCGCTTCCGCGTCCTCGGCCCGGTGCGCGTGTGGGCGGCCGGTGCCGAACTGCCCACCGGACCCCGGCAGCAGCGGCTCGTCCTGGCGGCGCTGCTGGCACGGGCCGGACGTCCCGTCTCCCTCGAGGAACTGGTCGGCCTGCTGTGGGAGCAGGACCCGCCCCGCAGCGCGGCCAACGCCGTGCACCGGTACGTGGGAGGGCTGCGACGCCTGCTGGAACCGGGACTTCCGGCCCGTGCGCCGGGCCGGTGGCTGGTCCGCGGGCCCGGCGGCTATCTGCTGCGGGTCGGCCCGGACGAACTCGACCTGCTCGTCTTCCGGCGGCTGGTCCGGCAGGCCCGCGCGGCTCGGGACGCGAACGAGGCCGTGGACCGGTTCGTCGCCGCGCTGGACCAGTGGCAGGGGCGGTGCGCGGCGGACGTGGTATCCGAGGACCCGGCCGCCCGGGTCTTCGCCGCGGTGGACCACGAGTACGTCGCCGCCGTGTCGGCGGCCGCGACCGCCGCGCTGCGCTGCGACCGGCCCGGCGCGGTCCTGCTGGCCGCACGCCAGGCGGCGGAACGGCACCCGTTCAACGAGCGGTTGCTGGCCCAGACGATGCTGCTGCTCACCGCGGACGGCAAACAGGCCGAGGCCCTCACGCTCTACCACCGCTTCCGGGCGGACCTGAAGGACACGCTGGGTATGTCACCGGGCAAGGAACTGCGCGCCGCCCACGACCGCATCCTGCGCGGTCCCCGGGAATCCGGCCCGGGCCCGGCGGGACCCGCCCCCGCACGCCCGGCCCCGGACGGGCCTGCACCGCACCTCGTCCCGGCCCAGCTCCCCGCGGATCTGCCCTGCTTCACGGGGCGCGCCGACGTCCTGGAACAGGCGGCGCGCTTCGCGGCGGACGGCGACGGGACGCTGCGCGTGCTGGCGGTGGACGGCATCGCCGGCGTCGGCAAGACCGCCCTGGCCGTCCACGTGGCCCACCGGATCGCCGCCCGCTTCCCCGACGGCCGGCTCTTCGCCGACCTCGGCGGTTTCAGCCCGGCGGGCGGCCCGGCCGACGCCGGCGAGGTACTGGCCGGCTTCCTCGCCGCACTGGGGATCGACGCCGCCCGCGTCCCCGCCCGGACGGACGCCAGAGCGGCGCTGTTCCGCAGCGTGCTGGCCACGCGGCGGGTTCTGGTGGTGCTGGACAACGCCCACGACGCCGCGCAGGTACGGCCGTTGCTGCCGGGCTCGTCCCGGTGCACGGTACTGATCACCGGCCGGCGACGGCTCACCGACCTCGCGACCATGAACGGGGCCCGGCTCCTGTCGCTCGACGTCCCCTCCGCGGCGGAGGCGGCCCGGTGCTTCGTCCAGCGGGTGGGCGCCGGACGCCCCGACACGGAGGCCGCCGCGGTCGCCGACATCGTCGAGCACTGCGGGCGGCTGCCGCTCGCTCTGGGCATCGTGGCCGCCCGGGTGACGGCCTTCCCGGACGTGCCGCTGCGGCGGACGGCCGACGAACTGGCGGCGGCCGGGGAGGGCCTGGAGGCGTTCAGCGACGACGACCGGGGCAACGCGGTGCGCGCCGTGTTCTCCTGGTCCTACCGCACCCTGGGCCCCGACGCGGCACGTCTGTTCCGGGCCCTGCCGCGGCGGGGGCGGGGCGAGCTGAGCACCGCGGAACTGGCCGGACTCGCCCCGGTGCCGGCCCGCACGGTCGCCGGAGCCGTCGTCGAACTGGTGCGTGCCCGGCTGCTGACACCCGTACGGCCGGACCTGTACGACGTACATCCCCTGGTGCTTGCGTACGCGGCGGAGCTGGCGCGCGAGGCACGGCGGCGGACGAGTGTCCCCAGGGTCGCGCGGACCGGTGCGGGGCGCGTCGTCGTCCCGCTGGCCGGACGGCGAACGCGAGCCACCCGCGCGGGGGTTCCGCCCCGGGGCAGGCCGGCGCTTCACTGACCGCCGTGGCAGCGAAGGGAAGGTCCTGCGGCAGCAGGGTGAGCGCCTCCACATCGGCGTCGGTCACGCGCCCAGTCGGCCCGACCGCCGCGTCATCGTCTGCTCGACGATCCGACGGGCCGGCCGCGCGTTGCCGGAGGTCCGCGACCGGGGCAGGGCGTCCAGGTGGTGGCGCAGCGCCTCCCGGGCCGAGGGAGCGCACACGTATCCGGCCGCGCGGGCCTGTTCCCCGACAAGGGCCAGCGGCTCCTCGGTCGTGCAGTTCCCGTGCGGCGGCCGGTCCCGCCCCGGAGGAGTGTGCGCCCTGCCCGGACGCGAGGGGCTCCGGCGGCCGGCTCCGGCGTCCGTCGGTCGTCCGGCGGGCTGTTGTCGGAGCTTTCCAGCCGGTCCACGGTCAGGGCGGGGCCGGGCCGGGTGTACCGCAGTCCGGCGCCCTGGTTGGTGTGGACCGTGCAGCCGGTGACGGACACGGGGGCGGTCCCGTCCAGGCATATCCCGGCACCGGTGTCGCGGGTGAGGACGCAGTCGGTGAGCGAGCCCTTGCCGCCGGCTGAGATGAGCACGCCGTGCGCCCGGGTGCCGTCGTCCCGTACCCGGACCGAGGGAGACGTCACCGCCGTCGTCCACGGCGACGCCCGAGCCGGCGCTGCCGGTCGCCGTGCAGTCGCGCAGCGAGGCGCTCCCGCCCCGCGCCACCGGGACGCCCGCCTTGCCGGTGCCCAGAAGGGCGCAGTCCCCGGACCGGGTGCCGACGGCTGCCGGTACCGGGTCGATCGGACGCCGGACACACATGTGAT
This sequence comes from Streptomyces sp. NPDC014676, assembly GCF_043084105.1. NCBI lineage: Bacteria > Bacillati > Actinomycetota > Actinomycetes > Kitasatosporales > Streptomycetaceae > Streptomyces > Streptomyces sp. NPDC014676. The sequence continues at coordinate 373,065 of NZ_JBIBZI010000009.1, forward strand.
CCGTCCGCACGTAGTCGCAGGTCGGATGATTGATGGCCGGGCACCGGACCCGGAGATCCTGAGGAAGCACATATGAGCCAACCTCCGGAAGGCATGCCATGTCTCAGGAACGACTGACCAACAGCCGCTACTTCGTCGACCTGGGCCGATTGACCATGGAAGAGAATCACGAGCCCGCCGAGCGGATGACCTTCACCGTCGTCACCGGCGGGGGCATGATGCCGGACGGTTACGTACCGATGGTCGCCACCACGGCTGTGGAGATCCGGCCCGACGTGTTCCGCACCTCCTGGGAGGAGGAATCCGAGGCCGGCATCACACACCTGGAGGACTCCGAGCGCGGCGAGGTCCATTCGCGCATCACCCTTCGGGACGGTACCCCGCTGGCCCTCAACGGCACCATCAAGCCACTGGACTGACGGCTGCGGCCCGCTCCGACGGGCCGCGATGGTGTTCGACCGGCTGTGCGGGCCCCGTCCCGTATGGGTGGGCCACCGTCGCGTCACATCGTGATGCCGGCCACCGCCGGCCTCGGGGCCGGAGCGGCCGTGAGCGTCGTGCTCCTCTCCTTCGTCTCCCACCTCGCCGGGCCCGGCCCGCTCCGCGTGCGCCGTCAGGCCCAGGCGATCAAGGGGAGGCTGCAGCTCGCCTGCCGAAGGTCAAGAAGACCCGCGTCGTCGGCATGCCGACCCGATGCGCCCTGTGTACGGACGCAGGCCGGTGCCGGGTGCCCTCAACGCGGGGTCTTGGCGTGCGGAGGCTCCTCGGACGCGGAAGCGGTCCAGCTGGCCAAGAGGCCGAGTGCCTGCTGATCAGGGCTGCCGGGCTCGGCAGTGAGCAGGTGCAGGCGAAGGTCCGGGTCGCCGGAGGGAACGAACGATTCGTTGCTCAGTGTGAGGTCGCCGACGAGGGGGTGCCGGAACCGGGTGGTGCCGTGGACACAGGCAGCCACCTCGTGCCGCCCCCACCAGCGCCGGAAGTCGTCGCTCCGGACGGACAGTTCGCCGACGAGCGTGTGCAGGGCGGGATCGCTGCGGTGACGGCCGCTGTAGAGGTGCAGCGAGGCGACGGTGTCGCGCGCGGCCTGCTCCCAGTCGGACAGCCGGGTGCGGGCCTCAGGGTCGAGGAAGACGTAGCGGGCCATGTTGCGCTCGCGGGCCGGAAGGGCCTCGAAGTCGGTGAACAGCACGCGGGCCAGGTGGTTCACGGCCAGGACATCAGCGCGGCGGCCCAGGACGAGGGCGGGGACATCACCGAGCCGGTCCAGCATGAGCCGCAGCGACGGACGCAGCCGTTGCGGTGCTGTCGCGGTGCCGCGGCGGGAGGGCCGGGACCTGGAGAGAGTGCGCAGGTGGGTGTGTTCGGCGGGGGTGAGACGCAGTGCGCGGGCGACGGCATCCAGGACACTGTCGGAGGCGTTCAGGTCACGGCCGCGTTCCAGGCGGATGTAGTAGTCGGCGCTGATGCCGGCGAGCCGGGCGACTTCCTCGCGACGCAGGCCCGGTACCCGCCGGATGCCCGGGGTCGGTGGCAGGCCCGCGTCCTGCGGGGACAGCCGGGCGCGCCGCGCACGCAGGAAGTCCCGCAGTTCGCGGTTGTCGCTCCGGTCGCCGGGTGTTCCGCTGTTCATACGTGTGAGCTTACAGCGGCGGCCCAGAACCGGCCGGTGGCCCGAGGGGGTTCGTTGGTGCCCCTCTGGCGGGAGTGTCCGACGTGGTGGGCGTGGTTGTCTGGGAGAACGGCGGGGCTTCCGCTCCGCGCCGTCCCGAACGGTCGAAGGAGTACACCATGGCGACGTCCCTACGGATGGGGCACATCACCGTCACCGCGCTCGACGACGGAGTGAGTCACTTGCCTCCGTTGTTCTACCCGGGGCTGGACTTCGAGGCCCACCCCGGCCTGCTGGAGGCCGACCACACCTACCACATCCCCGCCAGGTGTTTCCTGGTCCAAGGCAACGGCTTCACCGTTCTGGTCGACGCCGGCATCGGACCGCAGAACATACCCTTCCCGGCCGAACTGGCGGCCGCCGCCGGTCTGGATCCGGCCCCGGAGTTCATCGCGGCCGGAGGAGCGCTGCCGGAAGCCCTGGCAGCGGTCGGTGTGGCACCCCAGGACGTGACCACCGTTTTCCTCACTCACCTGCACGCCGACCATGTCGGCTGGGCCGCCCCTGGCGGGAAGCCGTTCTTTCCCCATGCGGAGGTCGTCTACGGTGCCGCGGACTGGGACGCCCTGATCGCCACCGCGCCGCCGGAGGATCCTGCGCGGATAGTGATGGAGGGAGCCAGGAAGGCCGGTGTCCTGCGCCCGGTCGACGCCGCCGTGGTGGAGATCGCCCCCGGCGTCGTCGCCCATCACACTCCCGGCCACACCCCCGGACACTACGTCGTGCGGATCACCGGCGGGGACCAGGAGGTGTACCTGACCGGAGACGCCGTGCACCACCCGCTCCAACTCGACAGCACCGCCATCTCCTTCCTGACCGACGTCGATCCCGAACACACCATGAGAACGCGTCAGGAACTCCTCACCCGGATCGCAGGCCGTACCGACGCCGCCGTCGGTACGGCCCATTTCCCCGGCCGGGGTTTCCAGCGCGTCCGTGTGGAAGGTGCGGGACGGACCTGGACCGACGTCTGACCGTCGACACGGCGTTGCCCTCGCGGCCCGGCTGTCCACCGGGCCGCAAGGGTGACCGTCTGCCGTCTGACTGGCAAACCTGTGGGAAAGCGGTCAGGGAAGCAGCGGGGGGCCCACGATCCGGATGCCGTGAGAGGCCGCGATCCGGGTCAGCTCCTCGGGGTCGGGACCGGGACCGGCTTGCGCCGGATCGCTCCCCGTGAGGGGCACACCCATCTCGGCGACGAACTCGTCGAAGCCACCGCCGGGCGTGTGCAACGTCAGGAACCGTGCCTGCGGGGAGGTGACCACGAAACCATGGGCCAGGCCCCTGGGCAGCAGGGCCAGAGCGCCCGCACCCACACTGTGCACCTCGGTGGGGTCTGTGTAGCGAACGGTGGAACTCGGTCGGTTTTGTTCAGCGGCGTCCGGCGGTGAGCCGGCCGTCGAAGGTGATGTCGAAGGCTTGGAGCGCGGCCTTCCAGCGCACGGTCCAGCGTTTGCGTCCGGTGCCGGTCGGGTCCAGGCTCATGACGGCCAGGTAGACGCACTTGAGGGCGGCCTGGTCGGTGGGGAAATGCCCCCCGGGCCCCCGGGGCTGACGCAGTTGGCGCGGACACCGTACGGGGCGCCTTCCGCGGCGAGCTGCCTGGTCAGCGCGATCACCGCGCCCTTGGTCGCCGGGTGCGCGGTGCGCGGGTTGGTGAGGGAGCCGGTCAGGCCGGCGGTCGAGCCGACGGTCAGTACGCAGCCGCCACTGGCGATCAGGTGCGGCCAGGCCGCCCGGACGGTCAGCCACACCGAGTCCAGTTCGGCGCGCACCGTGAAGGCGAAGTCCTCGTAGGTCTGGGAACCGATCGCGCCGAAGCGGACGGCACCGGCGTTGGCGTAGACGATGTCGACGCCACTGAAGGCGTCGACGGCCTCCGCCACCCAGGAGCGCACGGACTCCTCGTCGGTGACGTCGAGAGGGCCGGGAGTCAGAGCGGTGCCGCCCTCACGAGCGATCAGCCGCTGGGTCTCCACGGCCTCCTCGTGCAGCAGGTCGCCGCCGACGACCAGCGCGCCCTCGGCGGCGAAGCGCAGGGCCGCCGCCCGGCCCTGGCCGCGGGCGGTGCCGGAGATCAGGGCCACCTTTCCGTCGAGCCGCCTCATCCGTCGGCCTCGGCGGCGAGCAGGGCGTCGGACACCGACTTGACCCCGCCGTGCGCGGTCAGACCGCCGTCCACGGGGATCTCCGCGCCGGTGATGAACGAGGACTCGTCCGACAGCAGGAAGACGACCAGTGGCGCCACCTCGTCGACGGTGCCGGTGTGCCCGAGCGGAGTCTCCCGGAGGTTGGCCGCACGGAACGCGGGCGCGGCGGAGGCCGTCATCTCCGTCTCGATGTATCCGGGGTGGACGGTGTTCACGCGGATACCACGGGGCCCGAGTTCGAGCGCTGCGGTCTTCGACAGGCCCCGCAGGCCCCACTTGCTCGCGGTGTAGGCCACCGGGTAGTGGGCGGTGAGCGCGGCCGAGGACCCGACGTTCACGATCGAGGAGCCCGGCGGCATGAGCGGGCTCAGGTGCTGGATGCCGAGCAGCGGGCCGGTCACGTTGACCGAGTGCACCCGCTCGAAGTCCTCGGCCCGCACGTCACCGATCCGGGCGCGCCAGGTGATGCCCGCGTTGTTGACCAGGCCGTGCACCTGCCCGTACGACTCCCGCAGCTCGGCGGCCAGTTCCGCCCACTCCGCGCGGCTGCTGACGTCGAGGCGGCGGCAACCCCCGCCGGGGGTCACGTCGGTGGCGATGACCCGGGCGCCCTCGCGGGTGAGGGCTTCCGCCTCGGCGGCGCCCTGCCCACGAGCCGCCCCGGTCACGACGACGACCTTGCCGAGCAGCCTCTTGAGGTGCAGGTCGCTCACGGCCGCTCCCGGCTGCGACGTCGGCCGGCCGGCAGGGGGACGGGCTCGACGCCGGGGACGACGGTGTTGGTGAGGGTGCCGATGCCCTCCACCGTGAGGGAGACGGTGTCACCGGACTTCAGCGGGGGCGGTGTCTGCTCGCCGCGTCGGCCCCACAGTTCGGCGAGGCAGCCGCCGTTGCCGCAGGTGCCCGAGCCGAGGACATCTCCGGGGACGACACGGGTGCCGCGGGAGGCGTAGGCGGTCATCTCCTCGAAGGTCCAGCTCATGTTGGACAGCAGGTCCTCGCCGACCTTCTCGCCGTTGACCTCGGCGGCCAGCGCCAAGCGCAGGAAACCCTCGTCATCCCGGTACGGCTCCAGCTCATCCGCGGTGACGAGGTAGGGGCCGAGGGTGGTGGCGGTGTCCTTGCCCTTACAGGGGCCGAGGCCGACCTTCATCTCCGCGCCCTGCAGGTCGCGCGCGGACCAGTCGTTGAACACGGTGTAGCCGACGATGTGGTCGCGGGCCTGCTCGGGAGTGAGGTCGCGGCCCTCACGGCCGATCACCGCACCCACCTCCAGCTCGAAGTCCAGAACATCCGAACCGGGCGGCACCGGGATGTCGTCCCCGTGGCCGTGGACCGCGTGCGGATTGGTGAAGTAGAAGGTCGGTGCCGCGTACCACTGCTCCGGTACGCCGCCGGTTCCCTCCACGGAGCGGCGCACTCCTTCGACGTGCTCCTCGAAGGTGACGAAATCCCGTACCGACGCGGGTCGGATCGGAGGCAGCAGCCGCACCTCGGAGACGCGTGGACCGGGCGGGACGTCGAGCGCCGCCCGGCCGGCGGCGAGCAGCCCGGGCAGGCCGTCGGTCTCGGCGAGCAGCGCGGTGAGCGAGATGACGCCCGGCAGCGGGAAGAGAGTGCCGTCGTCCTCCACGACGGCCACCCGGTGGCGGTGTCGGTGTTCGTAAGCGGCGAAACGCATGGTGCGGCTCCTGGTGGAGGGTGGTCAGTCGAGGGGAATGCGCATGAGGTCGTGCCCCACGGTGACGCGGCCCCGGTAGCCGGCCGCCCGGGCGGAGGCGCGGGCCGCCGCGGCCCACTCACGTGCGGGGAACTGGGGCGGATCGGCCGGCGCGAGGTGGCTGAGGACCAGCTGGCGCGCCCCCGCGGCGGCGGCGATCCCGCCCACCTCGGCAACGTCGGTGTGGACCTCGCCCATGTGCTCGACGGCGGCGGTGGGCAGACCCTGCTCCTCGAACCACGCGGCGTCGACGGCCTCGTGGACCAGCAGACCGCGGCGGGACAGCGGGGTCGTACGAGGGGCATCGGACGGTTCCTTCGATCGTCGTTGATGCGGAGCCGTGGGAGAGGGAGGGGCCGGGGACGCGGCGGTATGGGTCAGGGCGTGGGCACCGCCGCCGCGGCCCCGATGCGAGGGGGACGGTTCAGACGGGCGGGGCGACGAAGACGCCGTGGTCGGGGTCGTTGAAGGACTCCTTGGCGACGAGTTCGTTCATGGGGTTGGCGGTGCCCCACTGGTCGGTGACTTCGGGCTGGGAGAAGTCGTAGACGTGGGGGTGCCAGGTGTCCTCGTCCAGGCACTCCAGTTCGGTGGTGTATTCGACGGTGTTGCCGTGGGGGTCGAGGAAGTAGGTGAAGGTGTTGTCGCCTGCCATGTGCCGTCCCGGACCCCAGATCTTCTTGAAGCCCGCGCGGATGACGCGTCCGGAGCCGCGCATGTACTCGTCGAGGCCGCGCATCTCGAAGGAGATGTGGTGCAGCGCGGTGTGCGGTCCCTTCGCGAGCGCCATGGAGTGGTGCTGGTTGCTGATCCGCATGAAGTGCATGACCTCGCCCATGTGGGGCGAGCTGAGCGTGTCGGAGAGCGCGAAGCCGAGGTGGCGCTCGTACCACGCGCGGGTGCGGTTCAGGTCGGGGGAGTTGAGGACGACGTGGGAGAGCTTGACCGGGATGGACTCCTTCTCCTCGATCTTGCGGTGCTGCCTGACCGCGACGTCGGCGGAGACCTCGATGGTGCGGCCGTCGACGTCGAAGAAGCGGAAGCCGTAGCCGCCGCCGGGGGTGTCGACCTGGCCCGGCCGGGAGATCAGCTGCACGCCGCCCGCGAGGAGCCGCTCGGCGAGGGTGTCGACGTCGGCCGCGCTCGCGGCCCCGTAGGAGACGAGGTCGAGTCGCTTCTCGCCGGCCTTGCGCAGCCGTACGACGTACTGCTCCGGGGAGCCCTCGGCGGCCAGGAAGGAGATGCCGGAGTCCTCGGCGACCTTGGTCAGGCCCCAGACGCCGGAGTAGAAGTCGAGCTGTTTGTCGTAGTCGGGCACGGCCAGGTCGACGTGGCGCAGGTGGGTGAGCAGACGCATGGTGTCAGTCCTTCCTCAGGAGTGCGGCGGCGTTCGCGCCGCGGACGGCGTCGAAGTCGGCCTCGGGCAGTCGTGCGGCGCGCAGAGCGGCGACCGGGTCCTCGGTCCCCATGTCGAAGGGGAAGTCGGAGCCGAGCAGGACGCGGTCCGCCCCGGCGGCCCGGACCAACTCCCGCAGCACGTGCGGGTCGTGGACGAGGGAGTCGAAGTACAGGCGCTTCAGGTAGCTGCTGGGCAGGTGGGCGCAGCCCGCGCCCGCGTCGGAGCGGGCCGACCAGGCGTGGTCGCTGCGGCCGATGTGGGTGGGCAGGTAACCGCCGCCGTGCGCGGCGATCACCTTCAGCCCCGGATGCCGGTCGAGGACCCCGGAGAAGATCAGGTGGGACAGCGCGACGGCGTTCTCCACCGGCTGGCCGGCCGTGTTGGACAGGTACCACCGGTCCAGCCGTCCGTCCAGGGTGCAGCCGAAGGGGTGCAGGAAGAGGATCGCGCCGGTCTCCTCGGCCCGGCTCCACAGGGGTTCGTAGGCCGGGTCGGAGAGTTCGCGCCCGGGGGCGTGGCTGGAGATCTCCGCCCCGGCCAGCCCCTGCTCCAAGGCGTGGTCCAGGGCACGGACCGCCAGGTCCGGGTGCTGGAGCGGCACCAGGCCGAGCCCGCGCAGCCGGTCCTGGGCGGCCGAACAGTGCGCCGCCGTCGCCTCGTTGGCGGTCCGGTACACCTTCTCGGCCGTCTCCTCGTCCGCCCAGTAGTGGTAGTGCGAGGGCGAGGGACTGACCAACTGCACGTCCACGTCCTGCGCGTCCATCGACTCCAGGCGCACGGTGACGTCGGTCAGCTTCAGGATGCGCTCGCGGACCATGGGGCCGTTGACGGCGAGGGCTTCGGGGCCGTTGCGCCGGGCGTCCAGCTCCTTGGCCGCGTCGTGGCCCGGCAGGCCGGACACGAGCGCCTCGATCTCGGGGAGCAGGATGTGGGCGTGCACGTCGATGGTGGGCGTGGTCACGGCAGCTCCCTGAGCATGGTCATGGTGCGGCCCATCAGGCCGGGCACGTCGGCGTCACGGACGCCGTCGAGCTGCCACTGCCCGATCCGCACGGACGCCTCCACGACCGGCCGGACGCGGGCGATCCGCCGCTCGTAGTAGGCCTGGAGCAGCGCGTCGTCCCAGGCGTCCGCGGTGGTCAGCATCTGCGCCAGCACCCAGGCGTCCTCCATCGACAGAGCGGCGCCCTGCGCGAGGGTGGGTGGGCAGCAGTGGGCGGCGTCGCCGATGAGCACGACTCGGCCGCGGTGCCAGGAGCCCTCGACCAGCATCCGGTCGAACCAGGTGTAGTTGACCTTCGCCGGGTCGGTGATGTGCTCGGTGATCTCCGGCCAGAAGCCGCCGTAGGAGGAGGCCAGCCGGCGCATCTCGTCGGCGTACGACTCCGGAGGGATCGACGCGCGGTCACGGTTCGCCTCGACGACGTACGCGTACAGGGTGGTCTCGCTGGTCGGGCAGTAGCCGGCGATGTAGGCCGGGCCGCCGTAGGCCAGGTCCGTGCGGGTCACGCCGGCGGGCCGCGGTGCGGCGACGCGCCAGATGGCCATGCCGGTGGGCTCGGGCTTCGCCGTGATGCCGATCGCCGCCCGTGTGGTGGAGCCCAGGCCGTCGGCGGCGATCACCAGGTCGTAGCGGCCCTCGGTGCCGTCGCTGAGGCGGACGGGGACGCCCTCGCCGTCCTGGTCCAGGATCTCGGCGGTGGTGCCCAGGCGGACCGACGCGCCACTGGCCCGCACGGCCTCGATGAGGATCTGCTGAAGTTGTGGGCGCTGCATGCCCACGGTGGCGGGGAGGTCGTCGCCGCCGGTGCGCAGGTCGTCCTGCGCGTGCAGGACGGTGCCGTCGGGGGCGGTGATGCCGACGGAGCCGAAGCCGTAGCCGGATTCCTTCACCTGTTCCCACACGCCGAGTTCGCGCAGGACGCGCAGGGCGTTGCCCTGGAGGGTGATGCCCGAGCCGGCGGTGGCGTTCCAGTCCGTCTTGGCCTCGATCAGGTCCACGGTCAGACCGGCTCGGCGCAGCAGGACGGTGACGGCGTTGCCGGCCGCGCCGCCGCCGACGACGAGGACCGTACGGGGTGTGCTCATAGGGGAACTCCTTCGTTCCGCTGGTTACTTGACGGCGATCGGGTTGACGGGGGAGCCGACCGCGCCGGTGATGGGCAGGGGAGCGGCGGTGAGCCAGAAGTCGTACCCGCCGTCCTCGGCGCAGTCCTCGGCGAGCGCCTCCAGGTCCCACATCTCACCGATCAGCAGGCCGATGTTCGGAATGGCCACCTGGTGCAGCGGCTGGAAGGCGTGCTCGAACTCGTTCGGCCGGACCTCGAAGCCCCAGGTGTCGGTGGCGATCGCGGCGATCTCCGTACGGTGCAGCCAGCCGGCCGTGGTGAACGACAGCCCGGGTGCCGGACCACCGGCGTACTCGCCCCACCCGTCGCGGCGGACCCGGGCGAGCTGCCCGGTCCGCACGACGACGATGTCCCCGCGCCCGACACCCACCCCGTGCGCCTCGGCGGTGGCGGTCAGGTGGTCCTCGGTGATCGCGAACCCGTCGGGCAGCTCACCGTCCTCGCCGACCACCCGCCCGACGTCGAGCAGCACCCCGCGCCCGGCGACGTGCGGGGCCATGTGCTCGATGCCGGTGACCAGGTCGCCGTCGGAGGTGACGACCCTCTCGGCGGGACGGCCGTTCCACGCCTTGCCGTGGTCGAAGATGTGCCCGAGCCCGTCCCACTGCGTGGAGCACTGCAGCGGCATCGCGATCACGTCGTCGGCGCCGCCCAGCCCGTGCGGGAACCCCTGGTGGCCGAGGGCCGCGTCGGTGCCGGTGTCCAGCATGGTGTGCACCGGGTTGGTGCGCCGCCGCCAGCCCTTCTGCGGGCCGTTCATGTCGAACCGCTGGGACAGCGAGAAGCTGACGCCCCGCCGCACCAGCGCCGCGCCCTCACGGCGCTTGGCCTCGTCCAGGAAGTTCAGGGTGCCGAGCCGGTCGTCCTCGCCCCAACGGCCCCAGTTGGAAAACGACTCGGCGGCCTCGGCGACAGCGCCCTCCGGGTCGGTGCGGTCCAGGGTCACCGGGCCGCCTCCGCCACGCACCGGGTGCGCTGGGCACCGAGTCCGGTGATCGAGGCGTCCATGACGTCGCCGTCGCGCAGCAGCCGTCCCCAGTGCATGCCGTTGCCGGCCGGGGAGCCGGTGAGCACCAGGTCGCCGGGGAGGAGCCGGGCGGTCTGCGACGCGTAGGACACCATCCGCGCCACATCGAAGATCATGTCCTTGGTGGACTCGTCCTGCATGGTCTCGCCGTTCAGCTTCAGCGTGAGGCGCAGGTCGCCGGGGTCCGCGATCGACCCGGCGGGCACGATCCAGGGGCCGAGCGGAGTGAAACCGGGGGCGTTCTTGCTGCGCAGCCAGTCGGTGCCGATCGGCGGCATGTCCCGGCGGAAGACGGTGGCGCGGTCGGTGAGGTCGTTGGCGATCGTGTACCCCGCCACGCAGTCCAGCGCCTCCTCCACGGAGACCCGGTGGGCGGGCCGGCCGATCACGGCCGCCAGCTCCAGCTCCCAGTCGGGCTTCTGGGCCCAGCCGGGCAGCACGACGTCGTCGTAGGGACCGGTGATCGCGCTCGGCAGGCCGATGAACACGTACGGCAGGTCCTCGGCCGCCCGCCGGTCCATGATCTCCGCCGCCTCGGCCCGCCGCTCCTCCTCCGGGCGGTCGTCACCCGGAGCCCGGTGCGCGACATGCAGATCGATCACGTGCTGCCGGTAGTTGGCGCCGGACTGCAGCACCTGACGCGGCTCGACCGGCGCGTGCACCCGGAACTCCGCCAGCGGCCTGCGCCCCGGCCCGCCGTCGGCGGCCAGCGTCCACAGCCGCGGCAGCGCCGACTCCCAGCTCTCCAGGAGACTCCGGGTGGTCAACCGGTCGTCGCCGAAGGCGACGCGCAGGTCGAGTACCTGGGCGTCAGGCGTGACGAGGGCAGGGAAGGCCGGCCCGTCCGGGGCCGACAGGGTGCCAAGGGCGAAGGGTCCTGCGAACAGCGCGGACGAGGGTGCAGGTTTCACGGACATGTCCTCCTGATTGCGGTGCGACTAATCTGGACCCGCCACCCAAGATCAGGGAAATTGCTTCTATGGATGGCTGTCATCCATGGCGTCGATTAGTACTGGTCAGCGCCGTACCGCAAAGGGAAGACCCGTGAATCTGGCCCGCCTCGACCTCAACCTCGTCGTCGCCCTGCGCGCGCTGCTGGAAGAGCGCAACGTCACCCGCGCCGGGCAGCGCGTCGGCCTCAGCCAGCCCGCCATGAGTGCCGCCCTGGCCAGGCTCCGCCGTCACTTCGACGACGAACTGCTCGCCCGCGTCGGCGGCCACTACGAGCTCACCGCTCTTGGCCAGGTCCTCCTCGACCGCACCGCTACCGCCTACGACCTGCTGGAACGCCTCTTCGCCAGTCAGGCCGCCTTCGACCCCGCCAAGGAGAGCCGCGAGTTCAAGCTGATTGCCTCCGATTACGCTGTGGCCGTCTTCGGAGCCGAACTCGCCCGCGTCGTCCACGAGGAGGCCCCCGGCATCCGCCTGCGGTTCGCACAGACTCCGACCACGGTGGTGGACGCCACGGACACGCTGCTGAGCACCACCGACGGACTGCTCATGCCGCACGGCGTCATCAGCGACTTCCCCGCCACCGACCTCTACGACGACCGCTGGGTCTTCCTTGTCGCCGACGGCCACCCCAGCGTCGACGACCGCCTCACCCGTCAGGACCTTGCCCGGCTGCCGTGGATCACCTACCAGCGCACCTACGACGCCCCGGCGGTGCGCCAGCTGGGCATGCTCGGCATCGAACCCCGGGTCGAGGTGTCCGTCGACAGCTTCCAGATCATGCCGCTGCTGGTGGCCGGCACCCGGCGCATCGCCCTGGTCCAGGCCCGCCTCGCCCGGCTCCTCGCACCGCTCGCCGCCGTGCGCGTGCTGGAGCCGCCGTACGAGGCGGTGCCACTGCGGGAGGCGCTGTGGTGGCACCCCGTGCACACCCATGACGCGGCCCACATCTGGCTGCGGGAGACGGCCGCCCGAGTCGGCAGACGACTGGGTGAGGCCCCCGGGAGGTGACTACGGCCCGGCGGGCGCAGTGTCCGGGAGCCCACTCGGCGGCCTCGCGGCAGGTCGTCACCGCCGCTATCCACAGCCTGGATCGGCGTCATCCAAAACGCGGATCGCCGCAGGGGTGGGCAGGTCGGTGCCAGGCCCGCATAGTCGTGGCACGTCACGCGCCCTTGCGTCGAGTTCCCTGAAAGCGGGACCCGTCCGCGTCGAGGTGCCGCCTTCCCACCGTCTGCCCCGGAGTGCCGCCATGCCTGTTTCCGCCGTCTCGCCCTCCCTCGACCGCGGTGAGGCCCCCACCGCGCGGGGCGGTCTACCCGCCGTCCTGCTGATGGCCGGCAGCTGTCTACCCGTCCTCGGCGCGGTGCTGCTCGCTCCGGTCCTGCCGCGCATGCAGGAGCATTTCGAGACCGTGCCCGGTCACGTGGCGCTGGTCCCCCTGGTGCTGACCGTCCCGGCGCTGTCACTGGCCCTGCTCGCGCCCTTCGCGGGTGTCGTCGTCGACCGGCTCGGCCGCAAGCGGCTGCTGGTCGCGGCCACGGTCCTGTACGCGCTGTTCGGTACGGTGCCGCTGTGGCTGGACTCGTTGTACGGCATCCTGGCGAGTCGCGTACTGGTGGGCGTTGCCGAAGCGGCGATCATGACCTGTTGCACCACTCTGATCGGTGACTACTACACCGGCAGGCTCCGTGACCGGTACCTCGCTCTGCAGACGATGTGCGCATCGGTGTCCGCCACGGTCTTCTTCATGCTCGGCGGTGCCCTCGGGGCAGCCGACTGGCGTGCGCCCTTCTGGCTGTACGCGGTGGGTCTGCTGCTCGCCCCTGCCATGGCACGGGTTCTGCCGGTCCCAGTACCCGCAGCCGGGCGCCCGGCGAGCGAGGAGGACGCCGCAAGCGAACGGGGGCCCTTCCCGGTGCGGCGCATGGCCGGCATCTGTCTGCTGACCGTGTTCGGCGCGGTCGTCTTTTATACCGTGCCGGTGGAGATGTCGTATCTCCTCGACGACCTGGGCGTGGACTCCACCGGTGTGATCGGCGCGGTCACGGCGGCCGCCGGCGCCGCCACCGTGCTCGGTTCCGTTCTTTTCACCCGGCTCACCGACCGGCCACGCCGCCGACTGCCGGCTCTCCTCCTGCTGTGTGCTGTCGGCTTCCTCGTCATGGGCGTCGCCAACAGCCTGCCCCTGCTGATCGCGGGGGCTGTGGTCAGCTGCGTGGGCACGGGGCTGCTTCTGCCGTCGCTGCTGACGCTGGCCATGTCCCGCCTCGACTTCGCCGACCGGGGGCGCGGTACCGGCCTGTGGATGGCGGCCTTCTTCCTCGGCGAGTTCGTCTGCCCGCTGGTCCTGCTCGGCGGCAAGGGAGCCCTGGGCTCGTTGGCCTCGGCCGTCGGACTGCTCGGCCTGGCCGCTCTGCTGGTCTCGGCTCTGCTGGTACTCCTCACCCGCCGCGCTTCGCGAGCCCTGCCCCACCGTGTTCCCGAACGGCTCTGACCGGCTCGCGTCACCGCGCCGGCGTCCCCATGGACGACCGGCGCACGACCAGTTCCGGTTGCAGCACGACGTGGACGTGCTCGTGAACGGCGCCGCGGCCGGTGTCCTCAACGAGCAGGCGGCCGGCCTGCCGGCCCATGGCGGCGGCGGGCCGCCGCACCGAGGTGAGCGGGACGACGGCGGACGCCGCGAACTCGATGTCGTCGTAGCCGACGACCACGATGTCGTCCGGCACCCGCAGCCCGGCCTCGTACAGGGCCTGCATCACCCCCAGGGCGAGCAGGTCGTTGGCGCAGAAGACGGCGGTCGGCCGGGTGGGCAGGCCGAGGATGCGGTGTCCGGCGTCCCTGCCGGCGTTCACGGTGAGGGCCGGGCACGGCACGTCCCGCAGCGAGGCCGCCGGAAGGCCGGCCGCAGCGACGGCGACGAAGGCACCCCGGCGCCGGTCCCGTACCTGCTGGAGACGGTCGGGGCCGCTGACGTGGGCGATGGAGCGGTGTCCTCGCTCGATCAGGTGGCGGATCGCCGCGTGGCCTCCCGCGACGTCGTCGATCCCGACGGAGCAGGCGCCGGGCTGGGACGCGTTCTGGTCGGCCACGACGAAGGGGACCGCGTTGCGGCGGAAGGCGGCCACGGTGCGACCGACCCCCTCACCCGAGGTCAGCACGGCGCCGCGGACCTGATGGGAGGTGATCAGCGCCAGGTGGCGTGCGGCTTCCGCGGGGTCGCGGGCGCCGGTGCAGACCATCACGCCGAGGTCGGCTTCGCGCGCGGCCTGTTCCACGCCGGTGGCCAGGGCGGTGAAGAACGGGTTGGCCAGGTCGTGGACCAGGACGGCGATGACGCGCGAGGTCCAGCCGCGCAGTTGACGTGCTCCTTCGGCGCGTACGTAGCCCAGCGAGTCGATCACGTCGAGGACTCGTGTCCTCGTGGACTCGGCCACGATCTCGGGACGGTTGAGCACGTTGGAGACGGTGCCGAGCGAGACACCGGCCTCTCGGGCGACGTCCTTGATGCCTACTCTGCGGCGCGCAGTGCTGTCCCGGACCATGACGGTGTCACGCCTGTGTCCCGCCCCGCGAGTCGCGGCGGGTACATGCCGGCCCATGGTTCAACGGGCCCGGGGGACTGTGGTGCTGCCGCGCTCCACCAGCCGCGGCGTCATCGTCGTCTGCATGGCCCGGTCCCGCCGGCCTTCCACGCGTTCGATGAGCATGCGGGCGGCGGCGGAGCCCATGGTGTGGCCGGCCTGGTCGACGCTGGTGAGTTGGACGGGGGCCAGCGCGGCCAGCGCGGTGTTGTTGTAGCCGACGAGCGACAGGTCGTCCGGGATGCGCAGGCCGAGTTCGTGGGCCGCGCGGTAGATGCCCAGGGCGGCGACATCGGCACCGGTCATGACGGCGGTCGGCGGGCGGTCGGCCGTCAGCAGGGTCATGCCCGCTTTGAACCCGCCGTCGTCGGAGTACGCGGCGTGGTGCACGCGCGCGTGGTCCGTGAGGCCGTGCCGTTCCATGGCGTCCAGGTAGCCGTCGCTGAGCACGATCTCGGGAGTGCGCTTCCACCGGTTGGCCTTGGTGCCGGGGGCCGACACCAGGGCGATGTCCCGGTGGCCGAGCGAGACAAGGTGGTCGACGACCAGACCGGCGCCGATGTCGTCGGCGTCGACGACCGAGTCGTGGCTGTCTGCGGCGTCGTGGTGGCCGATGACCACGGTCGGTGTCGAGGCGGCCGTGGTGAGGATCTCGTCGCGCGGGGTTCCCGGCGCGATGAGGATCAGTCCGTCCATCTGGCGGTCGACCATGGACCGGATGGTTCTGGCCTGTTCCTCCGGCTCGAATCCGGCTGCGCCGATCAGCACGGTGTACTCGCTGGTGCGCAGTTCGTCCTGGACGCCGTCGAGGATGTCGGCGAAGAAGGCATTGCGGACGTTGTCCAGCAGGACGCCGATCGTGTACGTCCGGCCGCGCATGCCGCGCGCCGCCGCGTGCGGCCGGTACCCGAGCTCGGTGATGGCTGCTGTCACCTTCTCCCGCATGGCCGGGCTCACACCGTAGGCGTTGCGCAGCACCTTGGAGACGGCGGCGGTGGACACGCCCGCGTGCCGGGCGACATCGGTGATGGTCACACGTCTGTTCTGTCGGGGTGCCATAGCCCGGTCCATCGTCAGCGCTCCGGTTCTTGTAGGCGTAGGTGTAACGGTCTACATGGTAGCCCCCGGGCGTCGTCAAGTCTCCTTGCGCGTGACTCCAGTGTTACGTGGCTGTGTCTTGACGGAACTGAAGGAGAGGTGCAGGGTGTTGCCCACTTGCTTGTAGAGAACGTTTTACACGATCTCCGCCCGCCTTCCGCCGGGCCTGCTCGTCGCCCCTGGCACCGCACTTCACTCCTCTGCTTTTCTCTCCAAGATCCCTGGGAGTCTTCCGTGTCCGTACGTTTGCCCCGTGTCCGTCGTGCGCGCCTGAGCCTGCTCACCGTCGGCACCGCTTCCCTCGCGCTGCTCGCCACCGCCTGCGGCGGCAGCGGCGGCGGTTCCTCGGCCGCGCCGGAGGACTTCAGCTACCTGAGCGTCACCGAGAACACCACCGTGAAGACGGCTCTGACCACCATGTCCAAGGGCGCGTGCAAGGCGGCGAACGAGGCCCTGCCGCTGAAGGTGGAGACCGTGCCGCAGGCGAGCCTGGACCAGAAGCTGCAGCTGCTGGCCGGCCAGGACGCCCTGCCGGTGCAGTTCGCGGCGGGCAACGCCCCCGCGCTCACCCAGCAGCTGGCCAAGTCCGGCAAGGTCGCCGACCTGGAGAAGGAGCTGACGGACCTCGGAGTCCTCGACCAGCTGGAGCCGGCAGCCGTCTCCACGATCAAGGCGCTGTACGGCGGCGAGCTGCAGGTGCTGCCGTACGAGTACAACATCGAGGGGATCTTCTACAACAAGAAGCTCTTCCAGGAGAACGGACTGAAGGTGCCCGGCACCTGGGAGGAACTGGTGTCGGCCTCGGCGAAGCTGGAGTCGAAGGGCGTCCAGCCGTTCTCCGCCTCCGGTCAGCAGGGCTGGCCGCTGACCCGTCTGATCAGCGGCTACCTCTACCGGAGCCTGGGCCCCGACGCGCTGCAGAAGGTGGCCGACGGCAAGGCGAAGCTGACCGACCCCGAGTACGTGAAGGCGGCCGAGGAGGTCGCCGCGCTCGGCGAGAAGGGCTACTTCGGCAAGGGTGTCGGCTCCATCGACTACGACACCGCGATGAACGAGTTCCTGACCGGCAAGGCCGCCATGTTCTACATGGGCAGCTGGGCGCTGGCGAACATCTCCGACGACCAGCAGAACAAGGTCGGCGCCGAGAACGTCGGCTTCATGCCCTTCCCGGCCGTCTCCGGCGGCAAGGGCTCGATCGACCAGTACCCCTCCAACGTCGGCCTCGGCATCACCCTCGGCGCCAAGTCCTTCGACAAGAAGACCGGCGACTGGGTCTCCTGCATCGCGAAGAACTACGGCAGCACCGCTCTGAAGGACCATGGCTCCATCTCCGGCTTCAAGGTCAACACCGAGGTGGAGGACGCCAACGAGGTCACCACCCAGGTCCGCGACACCATCAGCGCCTCGAAGCAGAACGTGCTGTGGTTCGAAGCCCTGTTCAGCACGAAGGCCACCACCGTGTCCCAGACCAACGTGGCGAGCCTGGTGAGCGGAAGCATGAAGCCCGAGCAGTTCATGAAGACCGTCCAGGACGCGCTCGCCGCCCAGTGACCGGCCGGGGCGGCGCACGCGGCTTCCTGACGCACGCAGCGTGCGCCGCCCCTGCCACCACCAGGCCGGTCTCTTCAACGGAAACGAAGTGGACACCACCCATGCACCGCGTACTCGGTGACCGCAGGGCCATCGCGATCCTGCTCGGTCCCGCCCTCCTCGTCTACTCCCTGATCATGCTCGTCCCGATGGTGTGGTCACTCGGGTACTCCTTCACCAAGGGCAACACCATCGACGGCTTCACCGGGAACGGCGTCGCCAACTTCTCCCGCCTTCTCGACGACCCGGCCGTCCACGACGCCCTGTGGTTCACCCTCAAGTACGCCGTCGTCGTCACCGCCGGGCAGGTCGTCGCCGGCTACCTGCTGGCGCTGCTGTACGTCTTCTTCCTCAAACGGGCCTCCGCGCTCATCCGCACGCTGGTGTTCTTCCCCGTGGTGCTGCCCACGGTCGCCGTCGGCCTGCTCTTCCAGAAGTTCTTCCAGGTCGCCCCGCAGACCGGACCCGTCAACTCCTTGCTGAACGCCGTCGGCATCGAATCGGTCGACTTCTTCGGCAGCGCGGGAAGCGCCTTCTGGGTCCTAATCGTCATGGACGTCTGGCGCTCCATGGGCTTCTACGCCGTCCTGCTCTTCGCCGGCCTGGTCGACATCCCCGACGAGGTCCTCGAGTCCGCCCGCCTGGACGGGGCGACCGGCCTGCGGCTGGTGCGGCACATCGTGCTGCCGCTGTCGCTGCCGGTGCTGATGTCGTCGCTGATCTTCAGCATCAACGGCACGTTGAAGGTCTTCGACTCCATCGTGGCCCTCACCAACGGAGGTCCCGGCACCGGCACCACCCCCTTGACCCTGTACATGTTCCAGACGTCGTTCACCTACAGCGACTACGGCTACGGCAGCACCATCGCCCTGCTGCTCACCGTCGTCTGCCTGCTGGTGAGCCTGGTCGTCTACCGCGTCTCGCGGCGCGACCTCACGGAGGGCTGATCCCATGGCCATCGACACGACTGCGAAGACCTCCGCAGGCCGTCCGGGCCGGGGGCCGTCCGACGGCGCGGTCCGGGTCCGGCACCCCCGCAAGGGGAGCCGGCTGTGGGTGAAGGCCGTCGTCGGCCTGCTGCTGGTCGTCGAGATCTACCCGCTGATCTGGATGTTCCTGACGTCGCTGAAGTCCAACGACGACTACCTGAACAACTCCACCTGGAGCCTGCCCACCACCTGGGAGTGGGGCAACTACACCGATGCCTGGACCACCGGTCACATCGGTCTCTACGTCCAGAACAGCCTGCTCGCCGTCATACCCGCCCTCGCGCTGATGCTGCTGCTGGGCACGGCGGCCGGCTTCGCCCTGCAGATCATGGTGTGGAAGGGCCGCAGCCTCACCCTGCTGATCTTCCTCGCGGGCATGATGGTGCCCCCGCAGATGATCCTGCTCCCCCTGTTCACGGTCTACTTCCAGACCGGCCTGTCCGGCACCCTGTGGCCGCTGATCCTCACCTACACCGGCACCGGCCTGCCCCTGACCGTCTTCATGATGGCCACCTACTACCGCAACGTCCCACGGGAGTTGTTCGAGGCCGCCACCATCGACGGCGCCGGCATCCTGCGCGCCTTCTGGACCATCAGTGTCCCCCTGGTGCGCAACGCGCTTCTCACCGTCGGCCTGGTGCAGTTCTTCTTCATCTGGAACGACCTGCTCATCGCGCTGACCTTCACCAACGACCAGGATCTGCGCACCATCCAGGTCGGTCTGCTCAACTTCACCGGCGACTTCGGCGCCACCCAGTACGGCCCGCTGTTCGCCGCCATCTGCATCAACGTCTTCGGCACCCTCCTGATCTACCTCTTCCTCAACCAGAAGGTCATGAAGGGACTCACCTCGGGAGCGGTCAAGGGCTGACCACGAGTCAGTCCTACCGCCCCGCGCACGTGACGAAAGGTTTCCCTTGCTGCCCCCCCAGCCTTCCCCGGTGTCCTTCGAGCATCTTCCGGACGGACTCGGCATCGGAGTAACCGCTCCCCGCCTCACCTGGACGCTGTCCCTGGGCGCCGGTCGTCAGGAGGCGTACGAGCTGCGACTCGACCGCTCCGGCGACGTGTACCGCACAGGACGCGTCAACAGCGCCGATCAGGTCCTGGTGGCCTGGCCCGGCGAACCGCTGACCTCCCGGGAACGCGCGACGGTCCGCGTCCGCGTCTGGACGCCCGGCGCCGACGGCCCGTCGGTGTGGAGCGAACCGAGCGTTGCCGAAGCCGGACTCCTGACCCCCGCCGACTGGCGAGCCGTCCCCGTGGGCGCCGGCTGGGACGAGGACCCGGACGCCATGCGCCGTCCGGCCCGCGTCCGCAAGGACTTCCGCCTCGAGAGGCCCGTCACGCGCGCCCGCCTCTACGTCACCGCCCACGGCCTGTACGAGGTGGAGATCAACGGCCGCCGCGTCGGCGACGAGGCCCTGGCCCCGGGGTGGACGGTCTACCCGCAGCGCCTGCGCTACCGCACCCACGACGTCACCGAGCACCTTGCCGAGGGCGCCAACACCATCGGCGCCTGGCTCGGCGACGGCTGGTACCGCGGCAAGTACGGCTTCGACGGCGGCACCCGCAACATCTACGGCACCGACCAGTCCCTCATCGCCCAGCTGGAGGTGACGTACGACGACGGCACCACCACCGTCGTCGCCACCGACGGTTCCTGGACCGCCGCCACCGGACCGATCCTCACCAGTGGTCTGTACGAGGGGGAGACCTTCGACGCCCGGCTCGACGACCCCTACTGGGCGACACCACAGGCGTCCGATGCCGGATGGACCCCCGTGCGCACCGGCATCCGTGACCCGGCCACTCTCGTCGCCCCGCTGGGACCACCGGTGCGCTGCACCCAGGAGATCACCCCGGTCACCGTCACCCGCACCGGCGACGGCCGCCACCTGCTCGACTTCGGGCAGAACCTGGTCGGCAGGCTCCGCGTCACCGTCGACGGCCCGGAGGGCGCGGAGATCACGATCCGGCACGCCGAGGTCCTGCAGGACGGTGAGCTTGCCACCGGGCCGCTGCGGGAGGCGTACGCGACCGACAACTTGATCCTTTCCGGAGGGGGCCCGCTCACTTGGGAGCCCCGCTTCACCCTCCACGGCTTCCGCTACGCCGAAGTCGTCGGCTGGCCGGGCGAGTTGACTCCGGAGGCGGTCACGGCCCGGGTCTACCACACCGACATGCGCCGCACCGGCTGGTTCGAGTGCAGCGACCCGATGGTCAACCGTCTGCACGAGAACGTCGTGTGGAGCATGCGCGGCAACTTCGTCGACATCCCCACCGACTGCCCTCAGCGCGACGAACGCCTCGGCTGGACCGGCGACATCCAGGTCTTCGTCCCGACCGCGAGCTACCTCTACGACTGCGCCGGCCTGCTCGACTCCTGGCTCACCGACGTCGGCCTGGAACAACTGCCCGACGGCACGATTCCCTGGTATGTACCCGTCATCCCGGGCGAGCCGATGTGGACACCGATCCATCCCGGAGCCGCCTGGGGCGACGTGGCGACCCTCACCCCCTGGACGCTCTACCAGCGTTTCGGTGACCTCGGCCTGCTGCGCCGCCACTACCCCATGGCCAGGGCGTGGGTCGACCTCGTCGAGCGCCTCGCCGGCCCGAGCCGCCTGTGGGACACCGGCTTCCAGCTGGGCGACTGGCTCGACCCGGCCGCCCCGCCCGACGACCCGGCCGCCGGCCGCACCGACCGCTACCTCGTCGCCACCGCCTACTTCGCCTACTCCGCCCGCCATCTCGCCCTGATCGCCGCGGAGTTGGCGAACAGCGCCGACGCGACGCGGTACGCTGCGCTGGCCGACGAAGTGGCCGACGCCTTCCGACGCCAGTACGTCCTGCCCTCCGGGCGCATGACGAGTGACAGTGCCACTGCCTACGCCCTCGCCCTCGCCTTCGGCCTGCTGACACCACAGCAACGGCAGGCGGCCGGCGATCGCCTGGCCCAGCTGATCGCCGAGGACGACGCCCGCATCGCCACCGGCTTCGTCGGCACCCCGCTCATCTGCGACGCCCTCACCGGCACCGGCCACCTCGACGTCGCCTACCGCCTGCTCCTCCAGACCGAGTGCCCTTCGTGGCTCTATCCCGTGACGATGGACGCCACCACCATCTGGGAGCGCTGGGACAGCATGCGCCCCGACGGCACCCTCAACCCCGGCGGCATGACCTCCTTCAACCACTACGCCCTCGGCGCGGTCGCCGACTGGCTGCACCGCGTCGTCGGCGGCATCACCGCCACCGCGCCCGGCTACCGCTCCATCGCCTTCCGACCGCGCCCCGGTGGCGGCATCACCTGGGCCCGCACCCGGCACGACACGCCCTACGGAACGGCGTCGCTGTCCTGGGAGCTCCGGGCCACCGGACTGACGGCCCGTATCACGGTGCCGGAAGGCTGCACGGCCACCGCCGAACTCCCCGGCTGCGCCCCGGTCGACCTGGGGCCGGGCGAGCACCTCCTGAACACGGCGGAACTCGCCACAAAGGCTGCCTGAGCGGCCGTCCGACCCGACAGCAAAGCCCGGCGCGTGACTGAAACGCGCCGGGCTCCGCTGTTTTCAGGAGGAGCACGGGAGCTTCCGTATTCGTCCAGTGAATGACTCCCATCCATTGCGTCGATAAAGGGCGCCTCACGTGGTTGTTCAATTGAAATTTCAGATTCCTTTCAACTTCAATCGGCCGATATTCGCTGGTCATGGAGGTTTCCTGGGAAAGTGTTGTACGAGGGTTGACCAGAGACGCAACAAGTCATAGTTTTCCCGTTCGTTGGATGAAACGCTTCGCGAGACGGTGCCAACGGGAACTGAAACCGTTGCCGTGGGACGCGGCAGCCGTTGTCTCGAAAGAAGCGAAACGGAGGGTGCGCCCTTTTGGTCGCGCACCGTGCGTCACCGTCTTCAAAGCCCCGTAAAACTGAGGCCGACCGTGTACCTGACCCCTCGGCCGGCCTCGCCTCCCCCACTCCCGCGACGGCGCGTCGAGCAGCCGTCATTTTCGTCCGGAGAGCCGCTGTGAACAGACGAACATTTCTCTCTGCCGCCACCTTCACCGCCCTGGCCGTGAGCATGGCCCCGGTCATGGGCAACCAGGCGGTCGCCGCCTCCGGCCCTGGCCCGCAAGACCGGGTGGACGCCCTGCTCGCCCGGATGACGGCCGCCGAGAAGGAGGCCCTCGTCCGGTGCGACTTCGCCGCCGTCGCCCACCTGGGCATCCCGGCCCTCGCCATGGTCGACGCCTCGGCGGGGCTGCGCGGCGAGAAGGGCGTGACCGCCTTCCCCGTGCCCGTGGCACAGGCGGCGACCTTCGACGAGGACCTGGCGGGTCGCATCGGACGGGCCCTTGGCGCGGAGGGCCGCGCCAAGGGTTACAACAACCTCCTCGGCCCCACCGTCGACCTCACCCGCACCTGGCACTTCGGCCGCCAGGCCGAAGCCATGGGGGAGGACCCCTTGCTGGCCGGCCGCCTCGGCGCGGCCCTCACCATCGCTGTGCAGAGCCAGAACGTGGCGGCCACCGTCAAGCACTTCGCCGCCTACACCCAGGAGACCAACCGCTTCTTCACCGATACCGAAGTCTCCGACCGCGCCCTGCACGAGATCTACCAGGCACCCTTCCGCCGTGTCATCGCAGCCGCGCCGGTCACCTCCGTGATGATGGCCTACCCGAAGATCAACGGCACCTTCGCAACCGAACATCCCGCCCTGTTCGACGACTTGAAGAACCTGATCGGTCTCCAGGGCTACACCGTGCCGGACTTCTGGGCGGGCGCCGACCAGGTCGCCGCCGCCCGCGCCGGCATGGACCTCGCAGGACTCGGTCCCGGCGCAGTCAAGATTCCGGCGGGCTCCCTCACCGGCGGCGCGATTCCCGGCACACGTCTCGACAACGCGGCCCGCCGCATCCTCGTCACGATGTTCGGATGCGGCCTCATCGACCACCCCGTCCCCACCCCCGCCGACGACGTCAGCACCGAGGAACACAAAAACCTCGCCCACGAGGCCGCGGTCGCCTCCACCGTGCTGCTCGCCAACCGTTCCTCAGCACTGCCGCTCCCCGCGTCGCTGAAGTCCCTGGCCGTCATCGGCCCCGCCGACACCGACGCCTTCCCCGGCGTGGCCGGCTCCACCTTCGTCGACCCCGGGACCTGGAGCACGCCCCTGCAGGCGATCCGCACCCGCGCCGGAGGTTCCGTCAGGGTCACCCACGCACAGGGCACCAAGGGCGACGTCCCCCTCGCCACGATCCCCTCGAGCGTGCTGCGCACCGCCACCGGAGCAGCAGGCCTGACCGGCGCTTACCACGCGGGCGCAGACGCCGGCGGCACACCGATCACGACCCGGACCGACGCGACCGTCGACTTCACCACCACCCCGGTCGAGGGCCTGCCCGAGGTGTGGTCGGCGAAGTGGACCGGCACCCTGGTGCCGACCGTCACGGGTCTGCACCGCTTCTCCCTGCTGCCCGCCGGAACCGCGTCGCTGAAGATCGACGGCAGGACGGTCGTCTCCGGTACCCGGCAGATGCGCCGCTTCTTCCTCGGTCCTTATGACTATCCGCTCCAGGGCATCACCGAACTGACCGCGGGCCGCCCCGTTACCGTGGAACTGACCTATACCAACGCAACAGCAGAGCCCGGCACCTGCGGCCTCACCCTCGGCTGGCAGCCCGACTCGCTCATCCCCGCAGCCGTGGCCGCGGCCCGCGCCGCCGACACCGCGGTCGTCTTCGCCAACCGGGTCGCCGGCGAAGCCATGGACCACGAGCAACTCGAACTCCCCGGCGACCAGAACCAGTTGATCTCAGCCGTTGCGGCCGCCAACCCCCGCACGATCGTTGTCCTCAACACCGACGGACCCGTCGCCACCCCCTGGCTGGACGACGTGGAGGCCGTAATCCAGGCGTGGTACGGCGGCCGCGGCATGGGCACCGCCCTCGCCGCCGTCCTCTTCGGTGACAGCGACCCTTCCGGCCGCCTGCCCGTCACCTTCCCCGCCGACGCCGGCCAAGGCCCGGGCACCACGACCGCTTCCTACCCCGGTACGAACGGCACCGTCTCCTACGACGAGGGCATAGCCGTCGGCTACCGCTACTACGACGCCAAGGGCCAGCAACCCCGCTTTCCCTTCGGCCACGGACTGTCCTACACCACCTTCGCCCATGGCTCCCTCGAAGCCTCCTACGACCCGGCGGCTGAGAACGTCACGCTCACCGTCACCGTCACCAACACCGGACGGCGCCGTGGCACCGACGTCGTCCAGGTGTACGCCACCCTGCCGACAGCGGCAGCGGCGGAACCGCGCCGCCTGGTCGCCTTCCAGAAGGTCACGCTTCCACCGACGGGATCCCGGAAGCTCCGCATCACCGTCCCCGCGCAGGACCTCACCGTCTGGAAGGCGGGCGCCTGGTCCCTTGTGCCCGGCCGGTACACCTTCACGACAGCGCATTCATCGCGCACCTCCACAGCACGGCGAACCTTCACCATCGGCTGACCCTCCTCGGTGCCCTCCGCGTGACGCTCCCGTCGGTGAGGGGTGTCACGCGCACCGTTCACCGTCGCCACCGACCGATGTCGGCGTGGTGTCGCGCGGCTGGCAAATGAGGATCTGCTCCGCCACGGCGGACAGTTCGATGGTGGTGTGCTGGAAGACCTCCCGCAGCACCGTGAACCCGTCGACAGGGCTCATCCGGCCCGGCAGCGGTCAGGACACCGATGGCCTGGTCGACGATGGCATGCGAGGCGAGCGCCTGCTTGAGCTGTCTGTTCTCCGCCTCCACCCGCTCCAGCTTCGCCACCGGCCCATCGACCGGCGTCGGCGCAGGGTGCGGGTGGGGGAGGCGCGGATGAGGCCATGACGATCAATGCTCGATGTACGGCTTTCGGACAGGGGCGGGGTGAGCGTGTGCTGGGAACTGCCCTCACCGGGTGGAATCCATAGTGGCGCAGACTCGGCCACCGTGAACATGCGTCGGGACCGCTGCGTACGGGCACTCCGACCAGCCTTTGCTGTGACCTTCGCCTGCCGGTGTGGGCGTGACATTTGACGACAATTTCTCCAGGAGACCTCTCAGGTCGTCGACGACTATGCGGTGAGGGTGTGGTTGAGGAGGGTGGCGGCGGTGCTGATGGTGCCGGGCATGAGGTGTCGGTAGATCTTGAAGGTGACGTCGATGTTCTTGTGGCCCATCCATTCGGCGACGTCGGTGATGGGGATGTTGTGGGTGAGGCAGTCGGAGGCGAAGAAGTGCCGGAAGCTGTAGAGCACCATGCCCTCGGGGATGTCGACGCCGTCGGCTTTCTTGATGCGCTGCCATTGGTGGTTGAGGTAGTGGTGCGGGAACGGCCGGGACGCGTCTTGGGGGTGGCGGAGCAGGTAGCCGTCGGTGGTGCTGTGTGTCGGCGTACCACTGGATGGTCTGCTTGACGTGGGTGGGCAGGGGGACGTCGCGGTATTCGCCGGTCCTGCGGTGTTTGAGGCGGGCGTAGTGGCCGGTGGTCTGGTTGACCTGTTCGGTGGTGCGGTAGACGTCGTCGGCGACGATGTTGCGGAGGTTGACGGCGGCGGCCTCGCCGTTGCGCATGCCGCAGCCGTTCATCAGGTCGGTGATCAGCCGGAAGCGGTCGTCGCCGGCTTCGCGTATCTGCCGTAGTTGTGCGGGGGAGGGGATGACCGCGCGCTTGGGGTCGTACTGGGGTGGTTTCACGCCGGTGAGGGGGTGGTCGTCGTAGAGGCCGAGGCGGTGGGCGTCCAGGAGGATCGCCTTGAGCTTGTCGAAGGCGTTGGCCTGGGTGGCCAGGCCGACGCCGGCGTGTTCCATGGACCGGATGAAGCCCTCGACGACCCGGTGGTCGAAGGTGTTCATCCGCCGGTTGCCCAGCAGCGGCAGCATGTGGTGCTCCAGCAGGGACTCCAGGTGCCGCACCGAGGCCGGTCCCAGATCACGCTGGCCGGCCTTCCCCTCCGCGGCGTACTCACCGAACCGCATCGCCCCATAGACCAGGACCCGCTCCGCTTTCGCCTGCCCCCGCGGCGCGGTCTTCTTCGTCTTGTAGACATCCGTCAACCGCCCGATGGCATCGTCCTGGGTCACGAACCCCGACTCCTCCACCTGCTGCCCGGCCGCCGACCGGTAGCGGATCTTGTAGGCGTGCGGGCACTTCGACCACCGCGACCGCGGATGCTCACACTCCTTGGAGAACGACCCCATCCCACGAACCAGTGAATCCCGCCCCATGGCCGACCGACTCCCGCGACCGATGCTGACAGTTTGCTGACCGCCAGGCATCCGGAACGCCGCTGACGTGCGGAAACGTTGATGGGTTCGCTATGTGGTGGAACTTCATCGGACGGTCGCACGACGACATCGTCCGGGCGCGCGAGGACTGGACGACGGGGACCCGTTTCGGCGAGGTGCACGGTTACGACGGGGCTCCACTGCCCGCGCCGGAACTGCCGAACGCGCCCTTGAAGCCGCGAGGAAGGGCACGCTGAACTGCGGATACGGCGCGCCGTACGCCAACAGGACAGGATCTCTGCTGCGCCTGTCCGGCAACGCGCGAATCCCGCAGCGCCCGCGTCGGCTCCAGCCGCATACGTGCCTCTGAAGCTGCCTGCGACTCCCGATGCATGGGCGTCTGTGGGCAGCTCTAGGGTCCGTCTTCAAACGGATCTTGCCCAGAGCAGGAACGACGCGAGTGTGACCGCTGCTTCGTAGGAGGTGGTGGTCTTCTCGTATCTGGTGGCAATGCCGCGGAAGCCCTTGAGCCGGTTGAAGCAGCGCTCGATCATGTTGCGCCGTCGGTAGGTTTCCCGGTTGAACCCTGGTGGTCGGCCTCCGTGGCCACCGCGCCTCAGCCGGTGCCGTCGTTGGTCGGTCTTCTCGGGGATGGTGTGGGCGATGCCGCGTTTTCGCAGGTAGGCACGGAAGCCGCGGGAGCTGTAAGCCTTGTCCGCGATGACCTGGTCGGGCTTGCATCGCGGCCGGCCCGGGCCGGTGCGGGGAACACGGATGCGTTCCGGCAGAGGGCGTGCGCAGACACTGTCGGGGCGTTGGCCGGGCGTGAGCAGGATTGCGAGCGGGCGGCCCCTGCCGTCACAGGCGAGGTGGATTTTGGTGGTCAGTCCTCCTCGGGATCGGCCGAGGGCGTGATCGTCCGGTTCGT